>JAAYZX010000122.1 GCA_012514635.1 Actinomycetota bacterium | reverse complement strand
TGGGTTTCACTCAAGCCTACCCGCTGGAGCGACACTTCCGTGATTGCCGCAGCTTCCACTTCGAGGAAGGCACGGAGGAGATTCAGAAACTACTCATTGCTCGGAGTCTGCTTAGGTGAGGAGGGTGCGCGTCGAGGGCGACGGGGCGCTGGGCGGTGTGTGGTCACGCTGGGTATCATCGGCGGAGGCCACGTGGCGCTGGTCTACGCTCTGGATCCTGAAGGGAATGTGATCGAACTTCGGGCGTGAGGGTAGTAGTTGGCTTCTCACCCCAGCCAATGGCGAAGTGAGGCGGGCCTGTGGCAGCCCGCCGCTCCATCGCACGGACTGCATTCGTCCACTGCGGCCTCGAGGGGATGCGCACCTACGCGCCCCCTAGAGGCCGCGTTACTGCCGCGCTGATCCGGAGATTGCGCGGCCGTACGTCTTGTCCGGCTGCCAGTCGTGAGGGGCTGGAGTACAATGTGCAAATGAATGTGCCGAATGTGCTCCCCACAGGCGACGCATGTCCGCAGCCTGAAGACGTCTCCAGCCGTCCGCTGTTCTTCATCGACGGGAACAACCTGGCCTACCGTGCGTTCTTCGCCCTGCCCGAGGAAATATCCACCAGCACGGGTTTTCCCACCAACGCGCTCTACGGATTCAGCGCCATGCTCATCAAGATCATTGCCGACTATCGGCCGACGGTGGTAGTGGTGGCCTGGGACTCCAAGGAGATGACCTTTCGTCGCCAGGAGTTCGAGGAATATAAAGCTCAACGTAAGCCTATGCCCGAGGGTTTGAGCGAGCAGTGGCCGCTATTTGCGGAGATCGCCGCCGCATTTGGCTTTGTGAATGTGAATCTTCCCGGCTACGAGGCCGACGACATCCTCGGCACCCTCGCCCGCCAAGCCGAGCGCGACGGGCGGGCGGCGGTGATCGTGACCGGGGACCGCGATGCCCTGCAGCTGGTGACCGACCGCGTTCACGTGATGGCCAATACCCGTGGCGTCACGGATGTGCGCATCTACGATCCCGCGGCAGTCCATGAACGCTTCGGAGTCACGCCTGAGCAGATCCCCGACTTTATCGGCTTGAAGGGGGATACATCCGACAATATCCCGGGTGTGCCGGGAGTCGGGGAGAAGACGGCCGCATCGCTCCTGGCCCAGTTCGGAGATCTCGAGAGCACGCTGGCCCAGGCCGAGACCATCACGGCCACCAAACGGCGCGAAGCGCTCCTGGCCCATCGTGAGCAGGCCCTGATGGCCAAGAGGCTCGCCACGCTCGACAGGGAGGCCCCCATCGACATCCACGCCGCCGAACTGCAGGTGCAACACGTAGATGGTGGCGCCCTGGCCGAGCTGTTCGCACGGCTGGAGTTCAGCTCGCTGATGGACAGGCTCGAGCAGGTCATGCGGACAGAGACGGCTGTGCCGTCCACTTCTGATGCAGTCGAGGGACCGGACGGGGCGGTGGTGGCGACACGGGTGGTGGCGCCTCATCAGCTCGAGAGTGCGTTCGATAGAGGGCTCCCGGCGGCCGTGGTCGTGTCGCAGGCAGGTGACCGCGCGTGGATAGTTCAGTGCGGCGGCGCCAGGGACGAGGTGCTGGAGGCGGAGTACTCGCCTACCACCCGACCCCTGCTGCGCGATCTGCTGCGCGAGGGCGGTCTCATCTGCCATGACTTCAAGAGTGCGCCAATGCTCCACGATCTGGCTGTGTACGCCGCCCATGACACCTACCTCGCCGCATACCTGCTGGCGCCGGGACTGCGCTCGTACCGGCCGGAGGAGTTGGCCGCCGGGGCCGGCCTGCGGCCGGCCGCCTGCGGCCCCGACGATCCCGACACCGTCCGCCTGATCCTAGAGTTGGCCGGGCGGCAGGAAGCTTCGCTGCGCGAGCAGGGAATGTGGTCGCTCTTCCAGGAGGTGGAGCTACCTCTGACTCGGGTCCTGTTGGACATGGAGAAGACCGGCATAAGGCTCGATTGCTACCGACTCGGTGAGATTGCAGCCAGGCTGCAGGATCAAATGGATGGACTGGAGGATTCCATCTATGAAGCGGCAGGTGGAACGTTTAACCTGAGCTCGCCACAGCAACTGAGCGAAGTGTTGTTCGAGCGTCTACAGCTCCCCAGGGGCAGGAAAACTAAGACGGGCTATTCCACGGATGCCAAGACGCTCGAGTTCCTGAGACCGCTGCATCCTATTATCGAAAGTATTGAGACGTATCGTGAACTGTCCAAGTTGATGTCTACGTATCTGTTGGCACTGCCCGCGGCCGTGGATCCAAACACGGAACGTCTTCACACAACTTTCCATCAGGCTGTGACCGCTACGGGAAGGCTGTCTTCCAGCGATCCCAACCTGCAGAATATCCCGGTCCGTACGGAGCTGGGAGCACAGATCCGCGAGTGTTTCGCAGCCGCCCAAGGAAACCTGTTGGTGGTGGCCGATTACTCGCAGATCGAGTTGCGCATAATGGCTCATCTGGCCGGAGAGCCTGCGCTGTTGGAATCGTTTCGGCGACGAGAAGATATCCACGTACGCACGGCCGCCGAGGTGTTCGGTTTGGCCGAAGACGAGGTCGATGCTCTGCACCGACGGTATGCCAAAGCGGTCAACTTCGGCATTCTTTACGGGATTTCAGCATTCGGATTGGCGCAGCAGCTGGGGATCGAGCGAGAGGAAGCCGCTCAATATATAGAGCGCTACTTTGAACGATTGCCCAGGGTTCGTTCCTTCATCGATGGCACTATTGCAGCAGCGAAAGCCCAAGGGTTTGTGGCCACCATGCTGGGACGGCGACGCCCCATCCCTGAGCTACAGGACGGTAGCTTCCAGAGGCGTTCTTTGGGGGAGAGGTTAGCGGTCAACAGCGTAATCCAAGGTAGTGCCGCCGACATTATCAAAGTGGCCATGAACCGGTGCCATAGTCGTTTGAGGCGCGAGTTCCCCAATGCGCGTTTGGTACTTCAGATTCACGACGAGTTGCTGATCGAAGTGCCGGCAGATGAAGCCGAAAGAGTTCGCGATGTGGTGGTGGCTGAAATGGTCGATGCGCATCCGCTGAATCCGCCGCTGGGAGTAGACGCGGGAATAGGTGAGAATTGGCTGGCCGCCAAGTAGATGGAAGCTCTGTGCAACATATCCATGTTTGCTTTTCATGGGTACTTTTCATTTTATTCAGAGCAAGGGTATACTTGTGTGCAGTGCGCGGGGTGAGACGGCCTTCCCGAGCGCAACTCTGTTGAGGAGGAACGGAACCTACATGCCAGATCAACAACTCGACGACAGCACGCAAACGCTTCAGGGGGGCCAAGACCTCATGATCGAGGTTGAAGGGAAGATGGTCCCCAACTACGACGCCACTCTGGTGACCTTTGAAGAAGGAGACATTGTCACAGGCACCGTGGTCAGAGTGGACAAGGACGAGGTCCTGGTGGACATCGGCTACAAGAGCGAGGGAGTGATTCCCGCAAATGAGCTGTCCATCAAGAAGTCCGTCGATCCTGGCGACGAAGTGGCCATGGGAGACGTGGTCGACGCCCTTGTGCTTACCAAGGAGGATGCCGACGGCCGGCTCATCCTCTCCAAGAAACGGGCCCGCTTCGAGAGGGCGTGGCAACGTATCGAGAAGGCGGCAGAAGAAGGCACTCCAGTCGAAGGTACCGTCATTGAGGTCGTCAAGGGTGGGCTTATCCTCGATCTAGGCGTACGCGGGTTCCTGCCGGCTTCGCTGGTGGACATCCGACGCGTAGCAGATCTGGATGAGTTTCTCGGAAAGGCGCTCCAGTGCCGGGTAATTGAGCTGAATCGTTTTCGCAACAACGTAGTGCTCAGCCGACGCGCAGTGTTGGAAGAGGAGCGCCGCGGCGTGCGCGAGCAGATTCTTGACAGCATGAATGTGGGAGATCTGGTCAAAGGAACCGTCTCCAACATTGTGGACTTTGGTGCCTTCGTTGATCTCGATGGCATTGATGGTCTAATTCATATCTCGGAGCTGTCTTGGAGTCACGTCAACCATCCGTCCGAGGTGCTCAGCATCGGCCAAGAAGTGACGGTCAAAGTTTTGGATATTGACCGGGATCGCCAACGCATCTCCTTGGGGCTCAAGCAGACTCAGAAGGACCCGTGGCAGGAAGTATTCGAGAACCGGCAGGTCAATGAGATCGTTCATGGTCGGGTCACCAAACTCGTGTCGTTCGGCGCCTTCGTTGAAATCGAAGAGGGCGTTGAAGGTCTCATTCACATTTCGGAACTGGCCAATCATCACGTGGAAGAACCGTCCGAGATCCTGCGGGTGGGACAAGAGATCAACGTCAAGATTATCGAGTTGGATCCGGACCGTCGTCGTCTGTCGCTCAGTTTGAAACGTCTGGAGCCGGAGTATCGTATCCACGAGGATGCTTTGGTGGAAGAAGAAGCTGAGGCGGAAGACGAGGGCCAGGAGTACGCTCCTGAGGGCGTCTACGCGGAGTCCGGTTATGACGATGCAACCGATGTTGTCGAAGGTGACGAACTAGAGGCAGAACCGGTTGCGGAAGCGACGGATGAGCCAGCGGAGGCTGTAGAGTCTGACGTTGCATCTGAGGAGCAGGCCGACGAATAGGAAAGTCTGCGGTAGGGTATAAGAAGTGCAACGTAGCGAGAGAGGGCGCCGCGTGCGCCCTCTTGTGTGCAGCGGCGGAGTCGGCTGGGTGATGCGTGTCCGCATGGAGGGGTAACTTCGTGGGGAGGGTCAGCACATGATGACGAGTGGGTCGGGACTCAAAGAGATCCGCGAGAGGGCGGTCGTCGTCGGTCTCACCGGCGGAATCGGCGCGGGCAAGACAACGGCGCTCGGAATGTTCCAGGAGCTTGGAGCGGAGACCTTCTCGGCGGACGAGTTTGTGCATGAGTTGTATCGCCGGCCAGATGTCAAGGAAATGTTGGCACACAAGTTTGGGGACGAGATCTTCAACGTTGATGGAGAAATCGATCGCAAGCGCCTATTGAGGAAGGCCGGTCAATTTCCTGATGGACTGAAATGGCTGGAGAATCTTGTCTCGCCACTGATCACCCAAGAACGTATTCGCCTGATGGAAACCACCCCTGCCGGATCTGTTGTAGTTATTGAGTCACCGCTGCTGATTGAGGGTGGTTTTCAGCGGGGCTATGATTTGGTCGTTACTATCGAGGCTCCGTTCGGGGTACGCCAGAAGAGACTGTCTCAACGGTTCGACGACAAAGCTATGCAGGTGCTGGAGAAAAGACGTTTGACCACCGGTCAGCGAATTGCATCCGCCGATATGCACTTCACCAACGACGCCGGTCTCAATGAGCTACGCTACTTTGTACGCATGGTCTACGATCGGGCTTTGACTATGGCCGGCGCCAAGTCGTCGACAGGAGCGTCTGAGAAAGCTTCGTTCTAGAGTCCAAGGCTCTGGATTTGGTGGATTGCGCGGCGTCGCAGCCGGCTCGGGCGCAACGAGCGATTTCATGCGAGAAAGGTGGCGTGCGGCTGGCGCTGCTTCTGCTTGCCCTTACCTTCCTGTTGTTGTTTGGGGTTGGTTGGGCTTCACGTATGGTTCTTCCGCCGGGCGTGGCGCGTTGGGTCAATCCCGTTGCCTATACGGGTGAGATTGCCGCAGCGGCTGCGTGTCATGATTTGGACCCCCACCTAGTGATGGCCGTGGTCAAAGCAGAGAGTGGATTTCAACGCGGCGCCGTATCCAAAGTGGGCGCGGTGGGTCTGATGCAGTTGATGCCGGATACGGCCCAGTGGATTGTGAGCCGTGCGGACTGGGCGGGGCCGGAGCGGCCCGATTTGACGGCGGTAGAAGACAACCTTGTCCTGGGGTGTTACTACCTGCGTTTTCTGCTCAGCCTCTACGGGCACGACATGGTGACCGCTCTGGCTGCGTACAATGCAGGACAGGGTGTGGTCGACATGTGGCTGTCTTGTGCAGACGACACTGGGGACGGAAGGCTGGAGCCAACAGCCATACCGTATCCGGACACCCGCGACTTTGTACAACGGGTACTGCGCTACCGTGATCTGTACGCCCGCATCTACCCGAACATTTAGTTGTTTGGAGATTTATGGGTGATCAGATGGGAGCAGGCAGGCGGGTGGGGGCGAAACGGCAGGTGAGATAGCGGGAATGGCTGAGTTTCGGATTGAAGCCGACTACGTACCCCGGGGAGATCAGCCAGAAGCCATAGCGGCTCTGGTTGAGGGCGTGCGCAAGGGGGATCGCTTTCAGACACTGCTGGGCGTGACCGGCTCCGGCAAGACCTTCACCATGGCCAACCTCATAGCGGCGGCGGCCAAACCCACCCTGGTGATCGCCCACAATAAGACCTTGGCCGCTCAGTTGTGCAACGAGTTCCGCGAGTTCCTGCCCGAGAACGCCGTGGAATACTTCGTCTCTTACTACGACTATTACCAACCCGAAGCCTACATCGCCGCCACCGATACGTACATCGAAAAGGACTCCTCCATCAACGAGGAGATCGACCGCTTACGCCACTCAGCAACCAGCAGTCTCCTCACCCGCGACGACGTGGTGATTGTGGCCTCGGTCTCCTGCATCTACGGGCTGGGCTCGCCGGAGCAGTATCTGGCTCAAGTGGTGATGCTGCGCGAGGGCGCCGAGGTGGACCGGGACGAAGTCCTGCGGCGTTTAGTGGCCATCCAGTACGAGCGCAACGACGTGGGCTTCGCGCGCGGTAAGTTTCGTGTACGTGGCGACTCTTTCGAGATTTGGCCCGCCTACGAGGACCTGGCCGTCCGCGTGAGTCTGTGGGGCGATCAGGTGGAAGAGATCGTGAAGGTGGATCCCGTCACCAACCGCGTGGTGGCCCGGTTGCAGAACGTGGCCGTTTATCCGGCCACCCACTTCGTCACCGAGCAGGGCGTCATGGAGCGGGTGCTGAGCGATATCGAGACCGAGTTGGAGCAGCGTCTAGGCGAGCTGGAGGCCGAAGGTAAGCAGTTGGAAGCGTTCCGCCTGCGTCAGCGCACGCGGTACGACATGGAGATGCTGCGCGAGATCGGCTACTGCAGCGGGATTGAGAACTACTCGCGCCACCTCGATGGGCGGGGGCCGGGTGAGCCGCCGCACACCCTCCTTGACTACTTCCCCGAGGATTTTCTGGTGCTCATTGACGAGTCGCACATGACCGTACCGCAGCTCCACGGCATGTACCGGGGGGATCGCAGTCGCAAAATCGCGCTCATCGAGAACGGTTTTCGATTGCCCTCGGCGCTCGACAACCGGCCGCTCCGCTTCGACGAGTTTATCGCCAAGGTACCGCAGGCGGTGTTCGTCTCGGCTACGCCGGGGGATTGGGAACTCCAGAACTCGGCGCAGGTGGTGGAGCAGTTGGTGCGGCCCACGGGGCTGGTGGAGCCACGTGTAGAAGTGCGGCGCACCCGCAACCAAGTCGACGACCTCATGAACGAGATCCGCCACCGTGTCGATCGACAGGAGCGGGTGCTCGTCACCACTCTTACCAAGAAGATGGCCGAGGACCTCACCGACTACCTGCTGGACATGGGTTTTCGCACACGCTATCTACACTCCGAGGTGGACACGCTCGAGCGCATCAAGCTCGTGCGCGAGCTGCGCTTGGGCGAGTTCGATGTTCTGGTTGGCATCAATTTGCTGCGTGAGGGGCTGGATCTGCCCGAGGTGTCGCTGGTGGCCATCCTCGACGCCGACAAGGAAGGCTTCCTGCGTGGCGCCACCTCTCTCATTCAGACCATCGGCCGAGCGGCACGCAACATCGAAGGTACCGTGATCATGTACGCCGACAAAGAGACGGAGGCCATGCGGACTGCTCTACGCGAGACCGATCGGCGACGGGCGGCGCAGATCGTCTTCAACGAGCGACACGGCATCACTCCCCGATCGGTGGTCAAGGGCGTCTCCGATATCACGGCGCTTCTAGGCATCGAGGAGATACGTACCACACCGCACAAAGCCAAGCGTCGCCTGAGCGAAACCGGACAGGAGATGACGCTGGAGGAGCTCGAGAGACTGATGGCTACACTCGAAGAAGAGATGTTTGCAGCCGCCGAGGAGTTGAGGTTCGAGTATGCCGCCACTCTTCGGGACGAACTCAAGGAACTGACGCGCGAGGCCGCCGGCGTGAGAGGCAGTAGGGAACGGATCTGAACGAAAACATCGCGTCGGCGGATGGGGACGTCGCGAAGTTCAGTGTACGGATTGTATGTTTTGAACCCGGACACGCTTCACCACATGGCTTCCAAATAGAGCAGGGAAACATCGCCGGGCGATAGCGCTGTGGCCCTCTGTTCTGCCGTGCCGTATCCGACCAAGGTGGCCGGAAATTGTCAGGGCCGGGCCGTGAAAAATAGACTGAGAGGTCCACTTGAGGTCCGTCCAATTTTCGAATACCATGAATCTTGAACAGTGAGCCCCGGCGACGAGTTGGAATGGGGCACTCTCGGTGGCCTTCCACCCCGAGCAAGGGGGGTGTTGGTCTGCGCTGCATCCAAGACACAACCGACCGGCGTGACTGTAGCTGGAACTCTTGACACCCTACGAGAGGATAGGTGGAGGCGTGCAGAAACGCGCAGTGCAACTAACCCTGGTGATGTTGATGGCTGTTGTTCTGGTTCTTGGCATATCTAATGCCGCGCTCGGCGGTCAGTGGAGCGACTTGCCCGAGTCGGTGATGACAGAGTATGGTGTCACAGAAGAGCAGGTCGCGCGCATATCTGAGGGTTTCAACGGGGCGTGGAAGCCCTGGGCCGATATCACCCGCGCTCAGTTCACCAAGATGGCCATGACGGCCTTCAGACTTGGAGAGTCGAATCCGGAGACCCCCAGTTTTGCGGATGTTCCTAGGGACGATCTCTACTATGGCTACATAGAGGGCGCCAAAGCGGCCGGTTTGGTCAATGGCGTCACTTCGACCACATTCAACCCCGATGACCCCATCACCCGGGAGGAGGCCATCGGTATTATTTCTCGGCGCGCTGCGTCGGTCTTGGGTTCCGATCTTGCCACCATGTATATTCCTGGTGACGTGGACAGTCTCCTGGGCAACTTCAGCGACGCCGCGAGTATCTCCGCCGGTCTGAAGCCCGAGCTGGCCTTGGCCTTCGAGCACGGCATCGCGAAGGGTGATCACGATAGCAGCCTGAAACCCCTCTCCAACCTGTGGCGTGCTCAAGCGGCTGCTCTGCTCATCCGCTCGGAGGCACTGATCTCGCCGCCGCGAGTTACCGGTTCGCTGAACATCGCGGTCAAACTCGGCTCAATGCTCGCCCATGAGATCGGGGTCCGATATCCGGACTCCGGCGTCGGCTGGATACTCAACCAAGCCGGTCTAGGCATGACGGTCGCCGACGAGACGCTGCAGCTCCTGAAGGACGTCTCCCTGCGCATAGAAGAGATATCGGCGCAGATATCAAGCCTTCAGAATCAGCTGGCCAGCACTAACTACAACGTGCTCGCCGCCGGCCTGGGGGCGCAGGTCAGTGCCATACAGACTGCCCATGGTCTACTAACATCGCTGGCCGCCTCACCGTCGCCCGCACCGCAGAGCCAGATTGACGATATCTACAACTTAATCAATAACCACATCATGCCTGGGAAAAACCAGATCAGTAACGCGATGCTGGGTATCGGGTTTGCCGATGGTGGTCTTATCAAGAGCTGGAGTCGAGCGGTAGCCGGTTCTTATCACTTCTTCAACACCGCTGCTTCTGATGCTCAGTATGCCATGTATAATTACTGGATGGATATACAGGCTATCCAGGAAGAACTAGTCATCGAGTATATGCACTATAGGGATTATACGATTGAGACCTTAGCGAAAGAGTTCGATGATTACGTTGTCAGCAAACAGGCCCAGCAGGCTCTTTTTCCTCGTACAGTGAATCCCGGTTTCTACATAGTAAGGGGGACGGGGTCTGTGTACGACGACATCATGCTGGATTCCAATGTGTTCAAGACTCGCAGCCCCATGGAAAAGAACACCGCCGTAAGCATCATTACAGATACTCTGAATGGTACTGGATCGGGTTGGAAGAACTGGAGACTGCCTACTCTTGCGGATACCCAGTCCATGTTTGACGCTTGTCCCTCGGGCATGAACCTGAAGTTTTGGATGATCGATGGGGGCTGGTTCAATTACGGATTCCCGGCGTCAACCCACCCGCTTACGCCGTACTCCAACTTCACGTTCTGGCTCGATTCAAAACCTGAACAGGCCTTTGCATTGCAAATGGATGGGAGGGAGGCGCGGGAATACGGATGGGCTAATTTGCTGCCCGTACGGTACTTGGCTTACCCTGAGGAATTCTACTTCTACCGTTAGTCAAATCGCCGAGCCTTCCCCTTCCGCGCGGGAATGTATATCCCGGCATCCGGCCCGCAGAGCCGGATGCCGGGAGCCGATGCGGGTGCCCGACCGGCGTTTCGCGGCTCACTTTCGTTAATAGGGTGCTGAAACATGCGTTGAGGAGGGCTGAATCTCCTGCAATTATCCAAGCTACATATTGCCGTCGACCACAATCTGTGTATCACTGCTCATGGTAGGATGAAATAAAGGGGGATGTAGCCATACGTTTCCCTAATGACACTTCGCTCAAGTGAATCTCGGCAGGAGAGAGGGGGCACGGTCGGTGATCAAAAAAAAGTTCTTCATTAACGGTATCGCCAGGACGATCGTCGCAAAGCCTGAGGACAATCTTGCCAATGTCCTAAGGGCACAGTTGGGAATGACGGGGACCAAAATAGGGTGTGGGCAGGGTCAGTGTGGAGCCTGCTCCGTTATCGTCAACGACGAGTTGGTGCGTTCCTGCATCACCAGCATGAACCGGGTACCCGACGACGCCCGTATCACCACTGTTGAGGGTATCGGAACTCCAGATAACCTACATCCGGTGCAGCAGGCGTTGGTGACACATGGCGCGCCCCAGTGCGGCTACTGTATGCCGGGTTTTGTAGTTTCTTCTAAAGTATTGCTCGACGATAATCCCAATCCCACCGGAGCGGAGACCCGGGCCTGGTTCCAGACGCATCGCAACGCCTGCCGCTGTAACGGCTATAAACCTATTGTCGATGCGGTCATGGATGCCGCCAAGGTGCTGCGCGGTGAGATGCCACAGGACGAGCTCGAGTTCAAGATGCCGGCCGACGGTCGGATCTGGGGCAGCGCCTACCCACGGCCCTCAGCGGTGGCCAAGGTTAGCGGCACCATCGATTACGGAGCCGATCTGGGACTCAAGCTCCCGCCGGGTTCACTGCATATGGCCCTGGCTCAGGCCGAAGTTTCGCACGCCAACATCCGCTCTATTGATACTGCTGAGGCTGAGAGTATGCCCGGCGTTTACAAGGTGATCACCCACAAGGATGTACAGGGAAAGAACCGTATCACCGGCCTCATTACCTTCGCTACCAACAAGGGTGACGGTTGGGATCGTCCCATCCTCTGCGACGAGAAGGTGTTCCAATACGGCGACGCTCTGGCCATAGTGTGCGCCGATACGGAGGAGCACGCCCGGGCGGCGGCGGCCAAGGTCAAGGTGGACTTGGAAGTGTTGCCCGCCTATATGAGCGCACCGGCGGCCATGGCTGAAGATGCCATTGAGATCCATCCCGGGACGCCCAACGTCTACTTTGAACAGAACATCGCCAAGGGCGAGGACACGGATCCCATTATGGCTGCCGCCACCCATACGGTGGAAGACGAATTCTATCTGCAACGGCAGCCACACCTCACCATCGAGCCGGATGTGGGTCTCGCTTACTATGACGAAGAAGGACGCCTCACCATTCACTCCAAGAGCATCGGCATTCACCTGCACCACGCCATGATCGCTCCCGGATTGGGCGTGGAACCGGATAAGCTGCGCTTGATACAGAACCCGGCCGGCGGCACCTTTGGCTACAAGTTTTCGCCTACCATGGAAGCCCTACTGGGAGTGGCCTGCATGGCCACAGGTCGTCCGGTAACGCTGCGCTACAACTACTTCCAACACATCACCTATACGGGTAAGCGTTCCCCCTTCTTCGTACGGCTTAAGTTTGGGGCCGACGCTGACGGTAAGTTGCTGGCCATGGAGAGCGACTGGACCGTGGACCACGGTCCGTATTCCGAGTTCGGTGACTTGTTGACGCTGCGCGGGGCACAATACATGGGAGCGGGCTACGACATCCCGGCTATTCGAGGTGTGGGCCGCACCGTATGCACCAACCATATTTGGGGGAGCGCCTTCCGTGCCTACGGCTCACCGCAGGCCTTCCTGGCCTCTGAAAGCCTCATGGATGAACTGGCCGAGAAGATGGGAGTGGATCCGCTGGAGCTTCGCTACAAGAATGTATATCGTGCCGCTGCCACCACTCCCACCGGTCAGACCCCGGATGCCTGGAGTTTCCCGGAGATGATCGATCTGCTGCGTCCCCGCTACCAGGCGGCGCTGGAGAAGGCTCAAAAAGAATCCACGGCAAACGTCAAAAAGGGCGTGGGTGTCTCCCTCGGCATCTACGGGTGCGGCCTCGATGGTCCCGACTCTTCCGAAGTGTGGGTGGAGCTGACCAAAGACGGTGTGACGCTTGGTGTTTCCTGGGAAGATCACGGCCAGGGGGCCGACATGGGCGCCTTGGGCACTGCGCATGAAGCTCTGCGCCCACTGAGTCTGGCGCCGGAGAGTATCAAACTGGTCATGAACGACACGGGCGTGACTCCTAATAGCGGCCCGTCCGGAGGCAGTCGCCAGCAGGTGGTCACAGGCAACGCCATCGTGAATGGGTGTCAGCAGTTGGTGGCGGCCATGAAAAAGACAGATGGGTCCTTCCGTACCTATGACGAGATGGTGGCGGAGGGGATAGCCATCCGTTATGCGGGCAAATACACGGCTTCCATGGCCTCCGCCTGTGACGAGAACGCCCAAGGCAGCCCCTTTTCCGTATACATGTACGGCCTCTTTATGGCCGAGGTGGCGGTGGAGGTGGCCACGGGCAAGACCAAGATAGAGAAGTACACCGCTGTGGCCGACGTGGGCAGAATCAACAACAAGCTGGTGGTGGACGGCCAGATGTACGGGGGCATTGCCCAGGGTATCGGTCTGGCGCTCTCCGAAGACTGTGAAGATTTGACCAAGCACAGAACCATGGTCTCGTGCGGTCTGCCCTATGCCGAGGACATCCCCGACGATATCGAGCTCCTCTACGTGGAGAGTCCTCGCGAGAACGGCCCCTTTGGAGCAGCCGGTGTGGGCGAGTGTCCGCTGACGGCATCGCACGTGGCGGTCATTAATGCCATCAAAAATGCCACCGGAGTGAGGATCACCCACCTTCCCGCTCTGCCGGAAAAGGTACTGGCCGGACTCAAAGCCCTCTAACTGTAACGCTGTGGTCGGGGGCCCGCTCCGCGGGCCCCCGACGATGTCCTACGAGGAACCGGCCATGGAACAGTCCCGACTGCGTGAATTCGAGCGCCGCTGCATACAGGAAGAACCGGCAGAATGCGTCGCCGCCTGTCCGCTGCACGTAGACGCCCGTTCGTTCGTTATGGCCGTGGCGGTGGGAGACTGGGATGGGGCGTGGAAGGTTCTCCGCAAGACCATGCCGCTCCCCGGTATCCTGGGGCGGATCTGTGATCATCCCTGCGAGTTGCGCTGCAGGCGCCGCGAGCGCGGTGACGCCGTGCGCATAGGGGCACTGGAACGGGCATGTGTGACGAGGCCTGCCCCTACCCATCGGGTTCTGATCCTGCCGCGTCGTGACGCGCGGGTGGCGGTGGTGGGGTCGGGGTTGGCCGGCCTAACCACGGCCTCCGATCTAGTCCGCAAGGGTCATCCCGTTACAGTGTTCGACTCCTATGAAACGGCCGGCGGCCGGCTCCTGCAGTTTCCGCCGGAACTGCTTCCGCCGAAAGTCGTAGCGGCAGAGGTGGCGGCGCTGTCTGCTCTGGGAGTGGAGTTCCGTCTTGGTGAGTCTCCCTCGTTGGAGGAGTTGCGTGCAGAGTTCGCTGCCGTATTCGTGGAGGGGGGTGAGGAAGAGTTGCAACCGGCAGGCGTGGGCCCCGACGGCCGGCCGGTGCTCCCCTACGATCGTCAAACTTTGGCAACCCAGTGGGAGGGCGTATTCGCGGGCGACGAAGCGACACCGGGCGGAGGCTCGGCCACGGGAGACGGCCTTTCATCGGGGGGGAGGGTGTCGCCTGTAGGTTTGGCGCTCCAAGGTCGCCGGGCTGCCGTGTCGATAGATCGTTTCCTTCAGGGAGCTTCGCTCACAGCTGCGCGGGAGAAGGAGGGTCCTCAGCCCACTCGTCTTTTTGTGAGCTTGGCGAGGGTGGAGTCGCTGCCGTCGATCGAACCCGAAGACGTGGGAGGTGCGTACACGGCGGAGGAAGCCCAAGAGGAGGCGGATCGTTGTCTGCGCTGCGAATGCCTTGAGTGCGTCAAAGTCTGTGATTATCTCCATCATTTCGGTAGTTACCCACGTCGGTACGCCCGCGAGATCTACAATAACGCAGCCATCGTACAGGGCGAGCACAAAGCCAACCGCCTCATCAACTCATGCATGTTATGCGGTCTCTGCACTGCGGTGTGTCCGGAGAATTTTTCCATGGCCGATCTCTGTCTGGAGGCGCGGCGCGGGATGGTGGAGAGGGGCAAGATGCCGCCCTCGGCTCACGAGTTTGCTCTAGAGGATTACGCGTTCAGTCGTTCGGCGGCCTTCGTGCTTGCGCGCACTGAACCGGGACGCGAGCGTTGCTCCTACGCCTTTTTCCCCGGCTGTCAACTGGCCGGCTCCAACCCTGCTCAGGTGGAGGCCGTCTACGAGTATCTGCGTGGGAAGTTGACAGGAGGCGTAGGTCTCATCCTGGATTGTTGCGGCGCGCCTCCTACCTGGGCAGGAAGGCAAGATTTGTTTGGGCAGGGGCTCGCCGACATTCTGAGGGAGCGGCATCGCCTGGGCGATCCGATGCTCATCTTTGCATGCCCTACCTGCCAAGACGTTCTGGCTCCGCATTTGGGAACAGGCACCCATGTGTTTCTAAGCGAAATCATGGAAGAGACGGGAATCACTGTGGGTGCAGGAGGACCTACACTTTTGCCGCGGGGGCTTCATGACCCATGCACTACTCGGGATCGCACGCATGTGCAGCAGAGCGTCCGTAGATTGCTGGCACATTTGGATCAGCCCATCGAGGAGTTGGCGTTGTCGGGACAGATCACGGGGTGTTGCGGTTACGGTGGCCTTCAGGCCAACGCCAACCCACAGCTCGCGGCGGCCGTGGCTGTACGACGCAGCGCAGAGAGCCCGCTGGAATACGTAACTTATTGCGCCATGTGCCGGGACAGTCTGGCAGCGCAAGGCAAGCGGATTCTGCACGTGCTCGATCTCATCTATCCAACGGAGGAGGATCCGGCAGGCAGACGCAGACCGGGTTGGTCCGAGCGACGGGAGAACCGTGCCCGGCTGAAGGCACGGCTGCTGAGGGAGTTGTGGAACGAAGGAGGCGGAGCCTTGGAACCTTGGCAGGAAGTGCAACTGATCATCGCGGACGAAGTTAAGACCCTGTTGGACACGCGCCGCATCTTGGTGGAGGATATACAACAGGCGATATATCACGCAGAACATACGGAAGAGAAACTCTGTCACGATTCGTCGGGGCACTTTCTGGCCTTCTTCCGGCCTCGCGCCGTCACGTTTTGGGTGGAATATTCACTCCGAGATTCGGGGTTCGAAGTGCACAATGCCTACAGTCATCGCATGGCTGTAGAACGGCAGGTGTGACATGGCGAGTATTGCCCGTTTGTCCGAGGACGATCTGCGCTGGATGTGCTGCCGTTGTTCACGTCCGTTGGAAGTGGGCCCCGTGGAGTTGACCTATCTGGGAAATTCGTTCACGCTCGAGTTGCCACGTTGTCCCGATTGCGGCCTTTATCTCATCCCCGAGGAACTGGCCACCGGGCGCATGGCCGAAGTGGAACAAATCCTTGAAGACAAGTAGGTGCGCAACAACCTCCGGACTGTGGGTGCAGGCCCCATTTCGAGAGGCTGTTGGAGATGAACTCAGGCCGGGAGGCTTAGAGCTGACGGAAGAGTTGGCGGCTGCGTGCGGACTGCAATCGGGTTGGCGGGTACTCGATCTGGGATGTGGTACGGGATCTACGGCAGCATATCTGGTCCGCGCGTGGGGGGCGGAGGTGGTGGGTCTCGACTGCTCGGTCTCTCGCCTGGCCGAAGCGCAGGCCAGACGAGAGGACGTAACCTGGGTGGAGGGGCAGGCGGAACGCATTCCCTACGCCGACGGGTTCTTCGACGTCGTCTTTGCCGAGTGCGTTATCAGCACGCTTGGCGATCCGGAGCGGGCTCTCGGTGAGATTGGCCGGGTGCTGCGTCCTCGGGGGATCGTGGCTATAACCGACGTCTATCTCCGGGGCCCGGTTGGAGACTCTGATGGCACTGATTGGGCAAAAGTCACTACTTGGGTGGAGCGAACGTCTGCGAACACCTGTCTGTGCGGCGCCGTAAATGAAGAGGTCACCATCTCCAGACTGAGAGATGCGGGTTTTTCTGTGCGTGTGTGGCGTGACTGTTCCCACGCCCTCAAGGTCTTTATAGCGCGCATGATCTTCAGTTACGGGTCGGCCGCCCGTTTCTGGAAGGCGGCGCTGGGAGATGGTGCTCCGTGTCGCGAGGCGATCGCGGCAGTTCGGCCCGGCTACTTCCTGCTTGTGGCCGAACGGGTTTCGACCTGAGCCTGCCGACGAGGAGGGACAATGGACGAGACACGAATGCACATGATGGACCTGTCGCGGAAAGGCTATTACTGCAGCCAGATCCTGCTCTTAATGGGCCTGGAAGCCCAGGGCAAAAACAACCCAGATCTCATACGAGCCGTAGGCGGGTTGGCTCTGGGAGGTGGCAGGGGTGAGGGAGTATGTGGAAGCCTGACGGGAGCTGCGTGCCTTATTGCGTTGTATGCGGCCAAGGGTCGAGACGACGAGGAAGAACACGAGGACCTACTGCTTATGTTGAGCGAGCTGGAGGAGTGGTTCCAGGCAGAGATCGGCGGGCGATATGGGGGAGTGAGGTGCAATGATATCCTTGGCAACGGCACCCCAAGCACGGAACGGTGCGGACCCATCGTAGCAGAAGCGTATATGCAGGCCATGAGCATCCTGATGGAACACGGCCTCGACCCCACCGAGTCACGTGAAGTCTGACGAGCGGGAGCCCACCGAGAGCCTCTGTCCTGTGTGCCTAGCTCGAGTGCCCGCCGAGCGGCGCTTCGCAGGGGAGGAGGTCAGGCTGGAGGGGCACTGCCCGGATCACGGCATGTGGAGCACCCTGATTTGGAGCGGTCCCCCATCTTATCGTGCCTGGTGTGCGGATAAGGGCACTGTAAGCTGTTCCGTTCCGAGAGAAGCGGTGTTGTCGACGCCGTCGGCCTGCCCTCTGGCCTGTGGTCTGTGTCCGGAGCACCAGCAGTCCACCTGTACGGCGGTACTTGAGATCACTCGGCGCTGCAACCTCGTCTGCCCCATCTGCTTTGCGGAGAGTCGTCCCGATACTCCTGGTTCTGATCCGTCGCTCCGTGAACTTGAGGCGACGCTGCGGGATCTCTTCATTATGCAGGGATCGGTGAATCTGCAGCTCTCCGGTGGTGAACCTACGCTGCGTGCCGATCTCCCGGATATCATTAGTTTGGCGCGCGCTGCCGGGTTTGCGTTTGTGCAGCTGAACACCAATGGGTTGCGTCTGGCCCAGGAGCTCGAATACGCTGAAAAACTGCGCGATGCGGGGCTGGTGTCGGTGTTTCTACAGTTCGACGGTCTCATGGATGCCACGCACCGCGCCATACGAGGAAGGGCTTTTGGTGCAGAAAAGCTACGGGCGGTGGAGCGCTGCGCCGAAGCGGGGTTGGCGGTGGTGTTGGTGTCGACCGTGGTGGCCGGGGTCAACGATGGAGAACTTGGGGCGCTGGTGGATTTCGCTACGGAGTGGGCGGGGGTGGTGCGGGGGGTTCACTTTCAGCCGGTGAGTTACTTTGGCCGATATCCTGTCGGGGAACGACCCAGACTCACTTTGCCCGAGATCCTGCGGGCCCTGGAGAGCCAGACGGGTAGCCGAATAAAGGCGGACGACTTTGAGCCGAGTAGCTGCGAGCATGTGCGCTGCTCCTTCCGTGCGCGGTACTGGGTGCGGGAGGATGGTCGTCTGGAACTCGTTCGCTCGGAGACGGGAGCGTGCGCGGCCGAGCTCAGCTCGGCCGCGCGCCGCGCCGTGGCAGCCACGGCGCGGCAATGGAGCCTCGGTCCGGTCGGCCGCAATGACTACGTCGGCGACTACGGCTCTGACAAGGGCGACACGGCAGGCGCAGCGTGCGACGATCTCGATCGCTTCCTAGAAGCCGCCGGCCGAATCCTGGCCGTGTCGGGCATGCTCTTCCAAGATGCCTGGGATCTGGATCTGGAGCGTGTACGCCGCTGCTGCGTGCACGCGCTTGTGCCTGGTAGGGGATTGATTCCATTCTGCCTCTGGAACCTGACCAGCGAATCCGGCAAGAGGCTCTATCTCAGAACGACCACCGGCGGACCATGATCCCCATCACCCCGCTCGACGAATGGACGGCTCGGCGGATCGGCGTGGGGGGTGATGCCCAGAAGGCCGCAAAAGCCGCCTCATCCGGCGTTCCCTTGTCTCGATCCGACCTTGAGCATTGGCAACTTGCTCAGTTGCGTGAAGTTGTGGCTTGGTCCCGCGACCGGAGCCCTTTATATCGTGATCTCTATGAACATCTGCCACCAGACACACCGCAGAGACTGAGCGATCTTGGGCGTCTGCCCTTCGTACAGCAAGAGGATTTGCGCAGGCGTGGTCTGGACTTTGTATGCGTCTCGCAAAGTGACATCGCCCGAGTTGTCACCATTCGCACCTCGGGCAGCACGGGGGTCGCGAAACGTCTCTGGTTCACCGAGGACGATCTTGAGCTCACCATCGACCACTTCCGCCACGGGATGCGCGCTCTCGTTCAACGTGGACAGCGGGTACTCGTCTTCATGCCGGGCGCCATTCCGGGGAGCGTGGGGGATCTTCTGAATAGGGGGTTGGCTAGGGATGGGGTGGAGGTAGAAGTTCACGGGTTCGTGAATGACTGTGGACCGGCCGTGCAGCACATCCTGGAGTTTGAGGCCGATTGCTTGGTAGGAGTGCCCGGTCAGATGCTGCGACTGGCTCGGAGCCGGGCGGGTCGCACAGTTCCTGCCGGTCGGGTGAAGGCGGTGCTGTTCTCGGGCGACTACGTGGCGGCCTCTTTGCGGACGGCCGTCGAAGATGCTTGGGATTGCTCCGTATTTGAGCACTACGGATCCACCGAGACCGGCTTGGGTGGAGCGGTACAGTGTCAGGCGTTTTCGGGACTGCATATTCGCGAGGCCGACCTGATCTTTGAGGTAATAGACCGGCGAACAGGCGAAGTGCTTCCGTTGGGTGAGACGGGCGAACTGGTGGTGACCACCCTCACCCGGCGGGGCATGCCTCTCATCCGGTATCGCACAGGCGACAGCGGGAAGCTATTGCAACGCCCTTGCGTATGTGGCAGTGTGCTGCGCTGTCTGGATCGTGTACAGGGGCGGCTGCAGGACGCAGTGGAGCCTACTGCCGGGGTGCGGCTGACCATGGCTGATTTGGATGAGACGGTGTATGGCGCGGGATGGGTGGTCGCGTTTTCCGCTGAGCTGGTCCAAGGGGGAGCGCAGGTCTCGGGGGCTACGCCGCCGGAGGGAAGTTCCGGGCTGATGCTATGGGTGGAAGTGTGCGCTGAACCGCCGGATGTGGAGTTGAAGGCGATGATCGAGCGCATTGAGATGATTCCTGCCGTGCGACGTTCCGGCCTGCAGGTCAATATGGAGGTGGTCCCGGAGGGGGGCTTAGCGTCGCCGGCAAAGCGGAAGCTGCTTGATTCGCGTCGTGGCTGAGTGAAGCGGGCCCATTGCCGCACTTCGGGGGGTTTGGCTCCCTGCGCTGCAGTCTCTACAATAGAGGGCTGGCGATAGGCGTGGCGGTGCGGCGTATTCGCGGCGGGTCGGCGGACGGCGCACTCGAGAAAGGATGAGCTTCGATGGCGCGCAGCTACAACCCGGAGGAGATTGAGACCAAGTGGCAGGCGGTGTGGGCACGCGAAAAGACTTTTTATGTGGCCAATCCTACGCTTCAAGATATGCAGAAAGGCAAGGCGGGTGGCGCCACTTACATCCTGGAGATGTTCCCCTATCCGTCGGGCAGTGCGCATATGGGACACGTCAAGAACTACACCATGGGGGATGTGATCGCCCGTTTCCGGCGTCACCAGGGGCGATTGGTTCTACATCCCATGGGTTACGATGCCTTCGGCCTCAACTCCGAGAACGTCGCCATCCAGACCGGTGAGCACCCGGCCGTCTTCACCGAACGTGCCATTGCCACCATCAACCGTCAGCTTCGTCGCCTGGGCGTGGCCATTGATTGGGATCGCGAAGTTGTCACTTGTCGTCCCGAGTATTACAAGTGGACCCAGTGGCTCTTCCTACAGTTCTACAAGAAGGGTTTGGCCTTTCGGAAGGAAGCGCCGGTCAACTGGTGCCCGTCGTGCCAGACGGTGTTGGCCAACGAGCAGGTGATCCAGGGGACCTGTGAGCGCTGTTCCACCGAGGTGGATGCCAAGAAGCTGGAGCAGTGGTTCTTCCGTATCACCGACTACGCCGAGCGTCTGCTGGAGGACTTCAATAAACTTGAAAATTGGCCCGAACGCGTCATCACCATGCAGCGCAACTGGATCGGTAGGTCGACGGGGAGCGATGTTATTTTCCGTCTGGCGGCGAAGGGCGCGGAGCATGGTTCCAGCGCGCCGGCCACTGCCGACTCTGCCGTCAGCGCTGCAGGCGGCGTGGCCGACCCTCTCGACCCTTTGGCCGGCACTGAGATCACCGTCTTCACTACGCGTCCCGATACTCTGTTCGGTGCCACCTTCTTTGTGATGGCACCGGAACATCCGTTGGTGGAAGAGATGGTGTGCGGCACTGAGACCGAAGAAGACTGCCGTCGCTATATCCGGCAGGCCATGGGCGCTTCCTATATAGAGCGGTCCAATGCCGAAAAGGAGAAGACCGGCGTCTTCACCGGTCGTTACGTGGAGAATCCCATTAACGGTGCACTGATCCCCATATACATCGCCGACTACGTGATGATGGACTACGGCACCGGAGCCATCATGGCCGTACCCGCCCACGACGAGCGCGACTTCGACTTTGCTCTGAAGTTCAATCTGCCGGTCATTGAGGTGATCTCCAGCCCGGAGGAGTTCAAGAATCCAGACGGGAGCATGAAGGAAGCGTATGTGGGTGACGGCTTGTTGGTCAACAGTAGTCACTTCAACGGTCTGCCTAAGACCGAGGCCATCCGGCAGGTCACCGAATGGCTCAAAGAACAGGGCAAGGCCGACTTTGCCGTAAACTACAAGTTGCGCGATTGGTTGTTGTCGCGCCAACGCTATTGGGGGGCGCCCATCCCCATCATCTATTGTGAGAAGTGTGGCCAGGTGGCGGTGCCGGAAAAGGATCTCCCCATTCTGCTCCCCGATATCACCGACTACCAGCCCAAAGGCAAATCTCCGCTGGCGGCGGCCGAGCATTTCATGAATACCACCTGCCCCACCTGCGGCGGCCCCGCCACTCGCGATCCCGATACCATGGATACTTTCGTGGACTCTTCGTGGTATTTCCTGCGATACGCTTCGGCCCGGCGCGACGACGTGGCCTTCGAGAAGGCGGCCGTGGACTATTGGCTACCGGTAGATCAGTACATCGGCGGAGTGGAACACGCCATCCTCCACCTCATGTACTCGCGCTTCTTCTGCAAGGTGCTCTACGACCTGGGCCTGGTGGGTTTCGAGGAGCCGTTCAAGAACCTCTTCACGCAGGGCATGATCCACTACAAAGGCGCCAAGATGTCCAAGTCCAAGGGCAACGTGGTGAACCCAGATGAACACGTGGCCAAATACGGCGCCGATTCGCTGCGCAGCTATATTCTCTTCATAGGTCCGGCCGAGAGCGACGTTGAATGGCAGGACAAAGGCATCGAGGGTGTGTATCGATTCATCAATCGCGTGTGGCGTGTGTCTTGCGAGGCGATCGAGGCCGGGTGGTTGGCAACGCCGGCGGGGGCCACACAAGGAACTTTGGGGCCGCTTCCTGAAGAGGCTGAGCTGACGGCAGCCGAGAAGGCCTTGCTGGTCAAGACCCATCAGACCATTGAGAAGGTGACCGCAGATATTGGCGAACGCTTCCACTTCAACACGGCGCTTGCAGCCATCATGGAACTCAACAACGAGATCGTGGCGGCGCGCGGGGGAGACGATGGCGGACCGGCGGCCACGTCTTCGGGACGTCGTGTATTGGCCGAGGCCGTGGAGACACTCATCCGGTTGTTGGAGCCGTTCACGCCACATATGTGTGCGGAGCTTTGGGAGATGATGGGGCGCAAGAGTATCTGGGATGCACCCTGGCCGGAAGTCGATTCCCGCTTTCTGTCCCTGGAAACGGTGGAGATGGCCGTGCAGGTAAACGGCAAGGTGCGCGACCGCTTGATGATCAGCAAGGATGCGGCGGCCGCCGATGTTATCGCGGCCGCCAAAGCTCTACCGGGCGTGGTCAAATACGTCGAGGGGAAGACCGTGGTCAAAGAGATCGTGGTGCCGGGCAAACTGGTGAATGTAGTGGTGAAGTAGGCTCGGGGTGAATCCCGACGTGGATCCGCCCTCTCCAATGAGCGGCTCGGGCGGCCCCGGCGTGGGTGTCGGCCGGGCCGACACGGGGGCGCCGGCGGCCGGGCCGGCCACTGAGCCCTCCTCCGACGCCGGTTCTCTGCGCCGTCTAACGCCTCGCGCGGGAGCTGCTCTGTCGCTGGTGTGTCTGTTGTGGGGGATCAACGTCGTCATGATGAAGATCTCCACCGAGGGATTCCCGCCTGCGCTCACAGCCGGGTTGCGTAACCTGGTGGCGGCCGGCATTTTCGTAGTGGTGTTGGTGGCCATGAAGCAACCTGTCTTCCACCGCGATCGCCGCCTGTTGCACGGGATGGCCATAGGGGTACTATTCGCCTTCGACTTCTTTTTCATGTACACCGGCGTGCAGTACACAAACGCGTCGCGAACCATTATTTTCATGTACACGCATCCTATTTGGGTAGCCGTCGGTGCCCACTTTTTCTTCAGTTACGATCGCCTGACCTGGAAACGCATTCTGGGCCTCCTGCTTGCCATGGGAGGCATCGCTTCCGTTTTTGCGACGCGACCGGAAGAGCTTCCGATCAATTACTGGATCGGCGATATCATGATAATCGCGTCGGCGCTATTCTGGGCGGCGACCACTGTATATATCAAAGCTATGTCCGACCGCTTTCAAGTTACAGCGGTGCATATACTCTTCTATCAGCTCATCTTTTCTGTTCCTCTGCTGCTGATACTTGCTGCCATCTTCGAGCGCGGTTTTGCCATCAATGTTACACCGGCGATTGCGTGGTCGCTGGTGTATCAGACAATCGTGGTTGCTGTGGCGAGCTATTTGGTGTGGTACTGGATGATCACTCGATATCACGTGACCAATCTAGCCGTATTCTCGATGCTGACTCCACTGTTCGGCGTATTGGCGGGAGTAATAATTAGAGGAGAGGTGTTGACCACCTGGTTATTGGTAGGGTTGGGTCTGGTGCTGGCCGGTATCTATCTGGTAACTGCCGGAGGACGAGAAGCATCTTAGAGCCGTCTCCATGAGCGCGTAGCCAAAGAAGAAGGAGGCCGGCCCGCTTGCGGGCCGGCCTCCTTCTTGGAGTCAATAACCAGTCTAAGTCTGTTGCTTACTTGACCAGACGGTTTTCGATCAGCTCGTCAACAACTTCCGGCTCGGCCAGGGTGGAGGTATCGCCCAGGTCGGTGAGGTCGTTCTTGGCGATCTTTTTCAGGATACGGCGCATGATCTTGCCGGAGCGGGTCTTCGGCAGGCCGGGAGCCCACTGAATGGCATCCGGGCTGGCGATGGGGCCGATCTCTTTACGCACGTGTGTCACGAGTTCTTTCTTCAGAGCGTCTGAAGGTTCGACACCGGCGTTCAGGGTGACGTAAGCATAGATGCCTTCGCCCTTAATGTCGTGGAGCATGCCCACGACGGCTGCTTCGGAGACCTTGTCGTGGCTGACCAGAGCCGACTCGATCTCGGCGGTACCCATACGGTGTCCGGAGACGTTGATGACGTCGTCGACGCGGCCGGTGATGAACCAATCGCCGTCCTCATCGCGGCGGCCACCGTCACCGGCGGTGTAGTAACCGGGGTATTGCGCAAAGTAGGTGTCGAAGAAGCGCTCCGGGTCACCCCACATACCGCGCATCATGCCGGGCCATGGAGCCTTGATAACCACGTTGCCGGCGACGCCGGGCTCGGTAACTAGGGCACCATCGGGATCCAGGAGTTCCGGTTGCACGCCGAAGAAGGGGCGGCCCACGGAGCCCGGCTTAGTGGCCACAGCACCCGGAAGCGGCAGCAGCAGATGGGAGCCGGTTTCCGTCTGCCACCAGGTGTCGACGATGGGGCAGCGGCCGCCACCGATCTTGTTGTAGTACCAGAGCCATACTTCGGGGTTGATGGGCTCGCCTACGGAGCCGAGAATCCGTAGAGAGGACATGTCAATGCCTTCCAACCATTGGTCGCCTTCCTTGGCGATGGCACGGAGGGCGGTGGGGGCGGTATAGAGCTGGTTGACCTTATAGCGCTCAACGGTCTTCCAGAAACGGCTGTAGTCGGGGTAGCTGGGGACGCCCTCGAAGAGAACGGAGGTGGCCCCGGCAATCAGGGGAGCGTACACGCAGTAGGTGTGGCCTGTGACCCAGCCGATGTCGGCGGTGCAGAAGAAAACATCGCCCTCATGGTAGTCGAACGCGTACTTGAAGGTGGCGACACCCTGCAGCAGATAGCCACCCGTGGTGTGCACGACGCCCTTGGGCTTGCCGGTGGAACCCGAGGTGTAGAGGATGAAGAGAGGATCCTCGGCATCCACTTCTACGCACGGAATTTCTTTGGCGTTGTCGGGATCGTTCAGGACGTCTTCCCACCACATGTCGCGGCCGTCGACCCAGTTGACGTCCACACCGGTGTGCTTGACCACGATGCATTTCTCGACGCTGGGAGCCTGAGCCATAGCGGTATCGGCGGAACCTTTGGCGTTGATCTTCTTACCGCCGCGGAGAGACCCATCGGTGGTGATGAGGACCTTGGCCTCGGCGTCGATGAGACGGTCACGGAGGGCCTCAGCCGAGAAGCCGCCGAAGCATACGCTGTGAATGGCGCCGAGACGCGCGCAGGCCAGCATGGCTACGGGAAGCTGAGGGATCATAGGTAGGTACAGGGAGACGCGGTCGCCCTTCTTGACGCCGAGCTTGGCGAGGCCGTTGGCGATTCTGGTTACCTGATCGTATAGCTGACGGTAGGTGAGGGTGTAGGAGTCGTCCGGATGGTCACCCTCCACAAAGTAGGCGACCTTGTTTTCGTTGGGGGTACCCATCCAGCGGTCGAGGCAGTTGTAGGTGGCGTTGAGCTTGCCGCCCTCAAACCATGCGATCTTCGCTTTGTCCCAGTCGTGATTCTGAACCTTGTCCCACTTCTTGTTCCAGATAAGGAGCTCATCGGCCATTTCGGCCCAGAAGTTGTCCGCATCCTCAACGGACCGCTTGTACATCTCGTTGTACTGCTCTTCAGAGTTGATCCAAGCGGTCTTCTTCAGGTTTTCCGGTACGGGAAAGACTAGTTTTTCGTCAGCCACTCTTTTGTCCTCCGCTGGTGTTGTTGCCACGCCGAAACCGCGCCCGAGGCCAACCTGGATCAAGGTCGGCAGGGCCAAGAAGCGGCCAAAGTATATCAGACGACACCTCCGCGCACCTCGCCGGTTTGCACTCTGGCCGGATGAAAACGAGGCTTAATGTCAAGTGACAGAACTATCACTTATAGTGCTGTGAGTCAAACAGTATTTTTGTGCGTGTGGTTTCACAAAACCTCAGCGATTGCCTCGGCGATTGCGGAAAGAGGTTTCATCCTCGTCTATTGGAGGCCGGCAACGGGTTCTGCGCGCCGAGCGGCACTGCGGGCACGGAGGTGTAACCTGTCACCGCCGAGTGGGAGAATAGTGTGGTCAACGGGGCGGCCAACGGCTTGGGGAGGGTATATGGAGATTCAGTTCTGCGGTGCGGCCCGAGAGGTGACCGGCTCGTGCTTCCTGATGGCGGTAGGTGCTACACGATTTCTTGTGGATTGCGGGCTTCGTCAGGGAGGGGTGGAAGAGAGTGCCGGCAATTATGATGCCTTCCCCTTCGATCCCACAGATATCGATTTCATCATCCTCACCCATGCCCATGTAGATCACTCAGGGCTCATCCCCAAGCTCGTCAAGGAGGGGTTCAGGGGTGATATCTTCGCCACGCCCGCCACGGTCGATCTGGCGCGGATCATGCTCCTGGATTCAGCATACATACAGGAGAGTGAGACCGAGTGGCGCACCCGCAAGGCGCGGCGGGCAGGTCGTCGTGTCCGTGATCCTCTCTACACACGCGCCGACGCTGAGGAAGCCATCCGCTTGTTCCGCAGTGTTCCCTACGGGGAAGAATTCCGGCCACTGGCAGGGATACGGGGTCGCTTTTCCGACGCAGGACATATCCTGGGATCCGCTTTCACCGAGCTATGGTTGAGCGAGGACGGCGGTGAGACGAAAATGGTGTTCAGCGGAGATGTGGGTCAGCCGGGTCAACCCATAATCCGTGATCCGGAGCCTATCACCGAGGCCGACTACCTAGTTATGGAGGCGACATACGGTGACCGCCGGCACGACGAGGAAGGAGATCCTGTGGAGCAGCTGGGTGCCATATTGGAGGAAGCCCAGCATTTTGGTGGAAACGTCATCATCCCTAGTTTCGCTGTGGGTCGCACGCAAGAAGTGGTCTACTTTCTCCGCGATCTCTATGAAAGTCGCAAGTTGTCCATGCCTGTCTTTGTGGACAGCCCGCTGGCGCACGAAGCCACTAAGGTGTACCGGCGGCATCGCGACGTCTTTGACGAAGAGGCCCTCGATATTCTGGAAGAAGGCGGCTCTATCTTTAACTTTCCCTATTTACACTACACGCAATCAGTGGAGGAGTCTCGGAATCTCAACGGGCAGGAGGGGATCGTGATCATCTCTGCCAGTGGTATGGCTGAGGCCGGCAGAGTCAGACATCATCTAAAGCACAATCTGTGGCGGCCGCAGAACCATGTGGTGCTTGTGGGTTTCCAGGCGTGCGGTACGCTGGGCCGCAGGTTGCAGGATGGTGTGGAGCGGGTCCGCATCCTTGGTGAGGAGATCGCAGTGAAGGCCAAGGTGCATTTTGTGCCCGGGTTGTCTGCTCATGCCGATCGCGGACAGTTGCTGGACTGGGTGTCGCACTTCGAGTCTCTTAAGGCCACTTTTTTGGTGCACGGGGAACTGCAGGCCATCGAAGCCTTGAGGCGGGAACTGGAAAAGCAGCTTAAGTTCAATGTTCTGGTGCCTCGTAAGTACCAGATCTACGACTTGAGGCAGATCGGTGATCGATTTCGAGCGTCGGTCTCAGCCCGAACTCAGTCCTTTGCATAGCTCACCGTGATGTACGGGTCGTTCCGATAATTTCGATGGGCCGACTGGTACAGATCGAGTGCGCTTAGTCGGTGGAGCAGTTGCCGAGAAGGCCGGTACGTGGAGGATTGCAGGTGATTTGAGAGGGTGTGGGGCTGTGATCACAATTGTCTATAACAACACCAAAACCAAGCCGGAGCTGAGCGCGGATTGGGGTTTCGCCTGTGTCATTGAGACTTCTGGTCCCACCATACTTTTCGACACGGGAGCGTCCGGGACCATCCTTCTCCACAATCTACGTGCTCTCGATGTGGCTCCCGCCGATATCGATCTTGTAGTGATCTCCCATGCACACGCGGACCATATAGGAGGGCTGCCCGCGCTGTTGCGCGAAAACAGCCGTGTTACCGTGTTTGTGCCGGCGTCCTTGCCCAAAGGTGCGCGGGACTTCATTGCGGAGACTGGTGCGGCAGTGGAGGTGGTGACTGCAGCCGGCGAAGTGCTTCCAGGCGTTACCTCTACCGGTGAGCTTCCCGGCCTACTGCCGGAGCAGGCGTTGGTGCTGGAGACACCCGGCGGAATGGTTGTGGTGACGGGATGTGCGCATCCGGGGATCTTGACGGTGGTGGAGGCGGCGCGTGCGCTCGTGGGATGGGACTTAGGTTTGGTGGTGGGGGGCTTTCATATGGGTGGCATATCTGGGGAACAGACTGAGGCGGTGGTGACGAGGTTGCAAGAATTAGGAGTGAAGCGTATCTGTCCCGCCCACTGCACCGGCTCAGTCGCCACGCTTCGTTTTCAAGAGATGTTTGGCGATAAATTCATCTCTGCGGGAGTGGGGACGGTGATACGGATCTCGTGAAGTCTACGTGTTACAAAAGCTCCGGTGCCGGGATAAGAGAAATGGGGAGGCTCCGTCATCTCCGCAGTTCCCGAATGCCTACGGAAGTGTAAAGTAGAGCCACTCCTGGAATAACCAGGCATGAGGGCCCGCCGGTCCGGCGGGCCCTCATGTTATCAGCGGCCAGGAGGTGAGGCAGGTGCCGGTCACCAATCTCGTATCGTTCACCATCCCGCGGGTGGAGGTCATGGACCCGGCGGGAACCGTTGATGCCGCACTCATGCCCGACCTCACCCCGGAACAGATCCGGGAGCTGTACGCAACCATGGTCACCACGCGCAAACTGGATGACCGCATGCTCAAGTTGCAGAGGCAGGGGCGGATCGGGACCTTTGCCCGCGTGCTGGGGCAGGAAGCGGCACATATAGGAGCCACCTACGCGCTTGCCAAGGAGGATTGGCTGGTGCCGGCTTTTCGCGAGACCGGTTCCTTCCTCCTGCGGGGCATACCCCCTGAGAAGCTGTTGCAGTATTGGGGCGGCGATGAGCGGGGCCATGACTTCCCGGCGGGCTCGCGTATGTTGCCGATCTCGGTGCCCGTGGGGACGCACATGTTGCACGCTGTGGGGATCGGCTGGGCGATGAAACATAACAAAGAGCGGGCGGTGGTCCTGACCATCTTCGGTGACGGCGCCACCTCCGAGGGCGACTTCCACGAGGCTATGAACTTCGCCGCCGTGTTCCAAGCGCCGGTGATATTCCTGTGCCAGAACAACCAGTGGGCCATATCCGTGCCGTATGAGCGCCAGACGGCAGCGGCCACAGTGGCCCAGAAGGCGGTGGCGTATGGTATGCCCGGCATCCAAGTGGACGGTAACGATATCTTCGCCGTCTACCGCGTGACCAAAGAGGCCGTCGAGCGGGCACGCAATGGGGAGGGCCCCACGCTGATCGAGGCTCATACCTACCGCATGTCTGACCACACCACGTCGGACGATGCGCGTCGCTATCGCACCGCGGAAGAGTTGGCTTTCTGGCAGGAACGTGACCCTTTGGAGCGCCTCGCTAGGTACATGCGGGCTGCGGGCATGCTGGACGAGACGGCCGAGGCCGCAGTGGCGGCCGAGGCCGAAGCCAAAGTGGCCGGATGGGTGGAGGCCTTTGAGGCTAAACCTCCGTCCGAGCCTGAGGAGATATTCCGGCACGTATTCGCTGAACCGACACCGGCACTGGTGGCACAGCAGGAAGAACTGCTGAGCAGCCTGAACGCCGCCGACGAGGGGAGGTAGCTGTGGCGAACCTCAACCTGGTGGAGGCGGTGCGGGAGGCGCTGCGGCAGGAGATGGAGCACGATCCCAAGGTCATCGTCTTGGGTGAGGATGTGGGTAGGAACGGGGGCGTATTTAGGGTCACTGAGGGACTATTCCAACAATTCGGGCCTGATCGTGTGGTCGATACGCCGTTGGCGGAGTCGGGGATCGTGGGCATGGCTATCGGTATGGCCATCGCCGGGTATCGGCCGGTGGCGGAGATACAGTTCTCCGGGTTCGTCTATCCCGCGTACGATCAGTTGGTGTCGCACGCTTCGCGCATGCGTAATCGCTCGCGTGGCGGCTATACGGTGCCGATGGTGGTGCGCATGCCCTACGGTGGCGGCATCCGAGCATTGGAACACCATTCCGAGAGCATGGAAGCCGTATTCGTACATGTGCCGGGACTCAAGGTGGTCATACCGTCGGATCCCTACGACGCCAAGGGCCTACTGACGGCCGCCATCCGCGACCCGGATCCGGTCATCTTCTGCGAGCCGGACCGTATATATCGAGCGGTGCGGATGGAAGTGCCGGAGGAGTCTTACACGCTACCGCTGGGAGAGGCCAAAGTGGTACGCGAAGGCTTCGATCTCACCTTGATCTCTTGGGGAGCGCACGTTCGCACGGCCAAACAGGCGGCCGATCACCTGGCCGAGGAAGGCGTTTACGACGTGGAAGTGATCGATGTGCGTACACTCTCGCCTTTCGATATCAATACAGTGGCGGCCAGTGTGGTCAAGACCGGGCGCGCGGTGGTGGTGCAGGAGGCGCCTCGTACCGGCGGGTTTGCATCGGAGATCGCTACACAGTTGATGGAGCGGGCCATACTACAATTGGAGGCGCCGGTGGGTCGGGTTACGGGGTTCGACACCATTCCGCCGCTGGGCAGACTAGAAGATTATTATCATCCCGACGTGAGGGGAGTAATGAGACAAATCCGGGCAACCATGGAGTTTTGATATGGCGTACGAATTCAGATTCCCCGATGTGGGCGAAGGCATAACTGAAGGCGAACTGCTCAGCTGGAAGGTGGGAGAGGGAGAGGTCATAACCGAGGACCAAACCTTGGCTGAAATAGAGACCGACAAGGCCGTGGTAGAAATCCCCTCGCCCAAGGCCGGGAAGATCGTGAAGCTACATGCTCAAGAGGGCGAGATCATCAAGGTAGGAGCAGTATTGGTGACCATCGAGGAGGCCGCGGCGGCGGAGCCGACGGTTGGCGCTCCGTCCGCGGTGCCTGGGGTTTCGCCGGCCGGGGAAGCCGGTGCTCCGGTCGGGACTGCGCCGCCCGCAGTCGCCGCGTCGGGAGAGGCTGGAGTACCGCCGCCGCCGGTGGCTCAGGTCATGGAGGCCGAGGAATTCTACACCGGCTCGGTGGTGGGTAGGCTGGAGGAAGCACCGGATGAGGAGGCCGAGGCGGCTGCCCGCAGGGCGGCCGCCGCCGGCCGTGTCGGCGCCCGCAGCGCCATCAAGGTTCTGGCTCTGCCCTCCGTGCGCTCTATGGCTGATGAGCTCGGCGTAGATCTGGCTCGGGTTCGCGGCACCGGTCCGGGCGGCCGCATCTTGAGACAAGATGTGGAGGACTACGCCGCCGCCATCGCCTACGGACGCGACCGGGTGGAAGTCCCATCGGTAGCTGTGGAGGAGATCGACACGGCTGCAGCCTGTCTGGGAGGTGGTCTGGAACAGGACCAGTACGGCGTCGTGGAACGTGTGGCGTTTCGCGGTGTGCGTCGGACTATGGCTAAGAAGATGCGAGAGGCGCTGTCCAAACAGGCGCTGGTCACAGAGACAGAGGAAGCGGACGTCACGGGACTTAAGCGCATACGCGAGAAGCAACGCGCGCTCGCCACTGAGCGAGGGATCCACCTGACTTATCTGGCCTTCGTAGTCAAGGCCGGTATCCTGGCGCTGGAGCGGTTCCCGCGTCTCAACGCAGTGCTGGACGAGGCCTGTGATGAGGTTCTCATCAAGCGCTACTACAACATCGGCTTGGCCGTCGATACCAGCGCCGGCCTTATGGTCCCGAATATCAAGGCGGCCGATACCAAGAGTATCTTTGATCTGGCCAAAGAGATCAACGAGCTCGTAGCCCGAGCGCAGGATCGCAAACTGGATGTAGCCGATCTCCACGGCGGCACGTTCACCGTCAGTAACTACGGTGCCATTGGCGGTATCCATGCCACGCCGGTCACCAACTATCCGGAGGTGGCGGTGCTGGGTATGGGCCGTGTGCGTGAGCGGCCGGTGGCCAACAGAGGCCAGGTGGTGATTCGCTCGTTGTTGCCGCTCAGTTTGACTTTTGATCACCAATTGATAGATGGGGCGGAGGCGGCACGTTTCCTCAACCTGGTCGTGAACTACCTGGAAGAACCTGACCTGATGCTGCTGGAGGGAGCCTGAATAGCGGCGCGACCATGAACGGAGGGGCAACAACCCAGGTAACACAAACCCGAGCACGGCGGCCGTGGGTAGCCCTTATCGCGGCGACGCGATTAGAAGCAGAACCGCTTCTGGAAGCCTGGGGAGCTGAAAATAAGACTGGGGAGACGGAGTCACCCGACAAACATGGGAAGGCTCCAGGGTTTGTGACAACGGAGATTATCCACAGACGATGGCATGTTTTCACCGACATTCCAGGCGCCCATAGAGGAGGCGAAGACATGGGTGCTGTTGTCGTGGAGACTGGGTACGACAAGACAAACACCGCTCAGGCGCTGACATCATTGCTGGAAAGGGCGAGGGCGTCGTGGTTACCTGTGCCGGCCCACCCCGACTGGGATCCCAAACCGAGGCTGGTGTTACAGTTTGGAATCGCAGGAGCATATCCTCCCTCGGGTCTGGACGTAGGAGATTTGGTGGTGGCCACCGAGGAGATCTACGGCGACACCGGAGCTTGGACCCCCGAGGGTTGGCTCTCGACCGAGTGCTTCGGGATGCCTCTTCTGGAGGTGGCCGGCAGGCCATCGTGGAACCGTTTCGTTTTGGATCGAGCCGTTGCAGGGCGGGCGACCCGCCGCCTGCGTTGGCGGGAACCGGGGGCGGTAGAGGGCTCCGCCGATGTGGCGCATGTGGAGGCCGGCAGCTGCATTACCATGTCGTGTGTGACCGGGACCTCTGAACAGGCCGACGAGTTGTGGCAGCGGTGGGGGGTGTTGGCGGAATCTATGGAAGGCGCGGCGGCGGCTCAGGTATGTCTATTGTACGGGGTACCGCTCCTGGAGGTGAGGGCCATCAGTAACCTTGTGGGAGATCGGGATCGCGGGCAGTGGGATGTGACGGGGGCGGCGGCGCGCGCGGCGCGCGCCGCCGCCTATCTGCTCGCTCGAATCGGCGAAATCCTGCCGCCTAATCCAGACGGTCCCGGAGATGAGGGATGAGACTGGCGTTCTCTCCGTGCCCCAACGATACTTTCATTTTCTACGCATGGGTACACGGGCTAATCGCCGGGACTCCGGAGGTGGAGGTGGTCTTGGCTGACATCGATGAGCTCAACGCCATGGCTCTGTGCGGGGAGACCGATGTGACCAAACTGTCATTTGCGGCTTTGGCCCACGTGTTCGATCGCTATGCACTTCTACACGCCGGCGGCGCGCTGGGAAGGGGGTGCGGGCCATTGCTGGTGGTTGGTAAAGAAGCCCTGTGGAGTCGGCCGGAGGAATTGGTGGCCGCAGCCATCGCCATTCCGGGAGAGCTTACCACTGCTGCACTTCTTCTCAGATTGCGTCTTCCTGAAGCCCGTCATATTGTGGTCCTGCGCTTTGACGAGATCATGCCCGCCGTAGCGGAAGGGAAAGTGGATGCAGGTGTCATTATTCATGAAGGGCGCTTCACTTATTCCGGCTATGGGTTGCGTTGCTTGGAGGATTTGGGTGAGTGGTGGGAAGTGGCCATGGGGCTCCCCATTCCGCTGGGCGGTATCGCAATCAAGAGAGACATGCCGAAACATCTGGCCGCCAAGGTTGATGCTGCGTTGCGGGCTGGTGTGGAATATGTATGGCGGCATCCAGAGGCTGCACGGGCATACGTAAGGGCGCATGCTCAAGAGATGGACGAGAAGGTATGTCAGGAGCACATCGCACTTTATGTGAACGAGTTTTCTCTGGACTACGGCAATGAGGGCAGGAGGGCTATCGAAGAATTGTTCAGCCGGGCCGAGAGTGCGGGAGTTATGGTGGCCACCGGCGCCACCGTTGGGGCAATGGATACTGCGACTTTATCGCTCGGTCTCTTCTGGGATGAGTGAAGAGGATGCATCTGGAACAAAGCCATGAGGGTCATGACCGGAACGGCCAAGAGCGGGATTATCGGAACATACAGGTATGCCCAAACATTCTACGGTTATCACACCAGGGATGTGACAGACCGCACTAGGGTGGAGAGCGCTTTGGAGAATACTACCCGAACGCCGTTCCGTCGCAAGAGGAGCCCGGAGGTTGGTGGGATGAATGGGTACGGAGATTAGCGTATGGACGTGATAAGCACGTGCAACCTGACCAAGTTCTACGGGAATACTCGGGGTATCGAGGGCCTCTCGCTGTCGGTGTCGGCCGGCGCCGTCTACGGATTCCTGGGTCCGAACGGCTCGGGCAAGACCACTACCATACGCTGCCTGCTGGGTATGCTCAAACCCACGTCCGGCGATGCCACTGTTCTGGGGCGGAGGGTCACGCTCCACGACTCCGACGTGCGGCGGCGTATCGGATACGTGCCCGGCGAAGTCCGGCTCTACGAGCGGGAGACGGGGCACTGGCATCTCGACTACGTGGCCGGGTTCCGCGGCGGGCGCGGCGCGCTCACGGACCAGTTGCTGGAACGCCTGGCCTTCGATCCGACGAGAAAGGTCAAAGAGCTGTCCAAGGGCAACAAGCAGAAGCTCGCTCTCATCCTGGGGATGGCGCATGACCCGGAGTTGCTGATCTTGGACGAGCCCACCAGCGGCCTGGATCCACTCAATCAGGAAGAGGTGCACCGTGTACTGGAGGAGCGTATCGCGGCGGGGCGGACGGTTTTCCTCTCCAGCCACATGCTCTCCGAAGTGGAGCGCGTGTGCGGGCGGGTGGGGATAGTGCGGTCGGGACGGCTGGTGGCCGAGGAGAACGTGCGCGATCTGCTGGGTAGGCGCCTGCGCCACGTGGCGGTGACGTTTGCCGAGCCGACGTCGCCCTCGTTCCTGGCGGATCTACCGGGCGTGGACGGCGTGGTAGCACACAATGAGTTCTCACTGGCGGCGCGGACCAGGGGCGATGTGGTCGATCGGGTCGTGAAGCGCATGGCTGAGCGGTCGATCGTGGACCTGACCATCCAGCCGGCCGGTCTGGAAGAGGTGTTTCTGGAGTTCTACCGGGAAGAGGTGCTCACAGCAGACGTCGGCGATGGCACAGGCGGTGTGGCCGTCGCTGGGGGCGGCGGCGTTGGCGGCTCCCCGCCGGCCCGAGAAGAGCGCACATGAGCTGGACGCTCCTGCGTGGCACGCTGCATCAGCGGCGGGCCTCCATGTTCTGGTTCTCTCTGGGCCTCATCGTGTACGCCTGGTTCATGACCTGGTTCTACCAGCATATGGATGCGGGGCAGTTCGCGCAGTTGCTCCAGATGTGGCCACCGGAGTTGGTCGCCATGTTTGGAGGCACCGAGGTGTCTTTGGTGACGCTGGGCGGATACTTCCAGGTGGAGTACCTGGGTCTCATGTGGTTGGTCATCGTGTCGACGGCGGTGGTGCTGTTCGCGGTGCGGGCGTTCGCAGGGGAGATCGCGGCCGGCACCATGGAGCTGCTCTTGTCCCAGCCCATCTCGCGGGTGCGGGTGGCCGTCACGCGGGTGGCGGTTCTAATCGGCTATGTGCTGCTCCTGGCGGCGGCATCCTTTGGCCCCATCCAGATCTTCGGTCCCACGTACGGTATCCACCTCGGCGCCGGTGTCTTCTGGACCCTGTTGGCGTTCGGGGTGCTGTACATGCTGGCGGTGGGCGGACTCGCCATGCTGTTCAGTTCCATTTTCCGAGACGGCGCCGGACCCAGTGTCATCACAGCCGGCATTCTCCTCCTGTTCTGGATCGCCGATCTGGTATCGAGCGTCTCCAAGGTTGCCCGGGTACTGAGGCCGGTCAACCTCATCTCTTACTGGCAGCCGGGCAAGATCATCAATGGAGACACCGTGGCGGCGGAGGCCTGGTGGATCTACGGCGCGGTGGGCGTGGCGTCGCTGGTGGCGGCCGTACTGGTGTTCAGCCGCCGAGACGTGGCCTGAGCTCCGTCTTACTCCACCACGCACATCCATCGGACGAGGACTAGAGTCCGCAAGACAATATGGATATCCCCGACACTTATAAGCAGGTGGAACAGTTGGTGCAGGCTCGGCACCCGGCGGTGTTCGTGTCGGGAAATGCCGGCACGGGCAAGACCACGCTCATCCGCTACCTGCTGGAGGTGCTGCCCCTGCAGAGCGCCGTGGTGGCACCTACCGGGGTGGCGGCGCTCAATGCGGGCGGCTCCACTCTCCACTCCTTCTTTCGATTGCCTCCGCGGCTGCACGATGCCAAAGAGGTCCGCCTGCCCCGTGACCGCACGCTGTACAAGAGGTTGGAGCTGCTTATCGTGGATGAAGTGTCTATGTTGCGCTGCGATCTGCTGGATGCCGTCGACCGCTTCCTGCGGCGCGCACGCGAGAGTCCGCATCCCTTCGGCGGAGTACAACTGCTTCTGATCGGCGATATGTTCCAGTTGCCTCCGGTGGTGCCGCGGGCGGAGTGGGAGGTGTTGCGGGCCGGAGGCTACGCCGATCCCTACTTTTTCAGTGCGTTCGCACTGGAAAGGATAGCCGTGGAACACGTGGAACTGCGTCACGTCTTTCGCCAGAGTGATCCCGCCTTTGTATCCCTCCTGAACAAAGTGAGAACAGCGCAGGACCTGGAGGCGGTGGTGGAGAAACTCAATGAGCGCTGCTTCCTGGGCGACGACATCGAACCGGAGATGACGCTCACCTGCACCAATCGCGCGGCCGACGCCATCAACGCGGCGGCCATGGCTGCGCTTGACACCGAGGAGCACCTCCTAGAGGGGACCCTCACCGGTAACTTCAAATTGGGGGGCGATCGTCTGCCCTCACCGCTGGAGCTGCGGCTCAAGGTGGGTGCTCAGGTCATGTTCACCAAAAACGATGAGCAGGAACGCTGGGTCAACGGCTCGCTGGGAGTGGTGGTCGCCGTGTCGCAGGATCTGGTGCGGGTGCGCATGCTGGGCGAAGGGGCGGGCGAACGCCTGATACACGACGTGGTCCCGGTGTCTTGGGAGTCGTTCGAGTACCGGCTGGACCGGGCCGAGGACCGCATCGTGGCTGAGAAGGTGGGAGAGTACACCCAGTTCCCGTTGACACCGGCGTGGGCGGTTACCATCCACAAGAGTCAAGGTACTACGCTGGATCGCGTGCTGATCGATTTCGGCCGCGGCGCGTTCGCCGGTGGGCAGGCCTATGTGGCACTCAGCCGCTGCCGGTCGTTGCGGGGGATACGGCTGGCTCGACCTTTGCGGACCACCGATGTCAGGTGCGATCCTCGAGTACGTCGTTTCTACGAGGAGAACAGATGCAACGCAGACTCCCAGTCACGGTAGGGCAGAACGGAATGGCAAAGCGTCCCGGATTGCCGGAGCAGGGACCCGGGTCGTCGAAACCGAGTAGGCCGTCGCGCGAGGAATTACAGGCGGCTGTGGGTAGAACTCTTCCCGATGTGATCGCGCCTGGATTGAACGTGCTGTTCGTGGGGATCAATCCCGGGCTGTATTCGGCGGCGGTGGGCCGTCACTTCGCCCGGCCCGGCAATCGGTTCTGGCCGGCGCTCCACCGATCGGGCTTCACGCCCCGGTTGCTTGGGCCGGAGCAGGAAGAGGAACTGTTGCCTCTCGGGCTGGGCATCACCAATCTGGTGGAGCGGGCCACGGCGTCGGCGGCCGAGCTGGCACCCGAGGAGTTCCGTAATGGAGCGCAGCTACTCGAAGAGAAGGTGGCCCGGTTCGCTCCGTGTTGGGTGGCGTTTGTGGGTATCGGCGCATATGCCACGGCATTCGGGCGACGCAGGGTGCAGGTGGAGCTTCAGTCGGAGACCATAGCCGGGTCGCGCATATGGGTGCTTCCCAACACCAGCGGGCTCAACGCCCACTATAAACCCGCGGAGTTCGCGGCCGCGTTTAGCGAGCTACGAGAGACGGCAGAGAACTCCCCGAACATGTCGGCGAGACATCCAGGATCTATACTTTCAGTTGCGCCTCCACCACACTCCCGCCTGCATATTTCTCGCGGAGTTTGACCTTCTCGATCTTGCCGGTAGGGTTGCGTGGCACGCGATTGAAGATAAACACGCGCGGACGCTTGTAGCGCGGCAGTGCTGTGCAGAACTCCAGGATCTCCTCCTCAGTGGTCTGTGCGCCGGTCTTGAGTTCAATCACCGCTCCCACGATCTCGCCCAGGCGCTGGTCCGGCAGCCCGATGACGGCTACATCTTTGATGGCGTCATGTTGGTGGAGGAAGTCCTCGATCTCAATGGGGTAGATGTTCTCCCCACCGGTGATTATCACGTCTTTCTTACGATCTACCAGCCAGATGAACCCGTCTTGGTCCATGCGTGCCATGTCTCCGGTGAGAAGCCGGCCGTCTTTCAGTGCGGCGGCGGTTGCCTCCGGGTCTCGATAGTAGCCCTTCATGACCCCCGGGCCTTTGACGGCCAACTCTCCGACCTCTCCTTGAGGGGTGGCCTCACCGGCGGCGTCTACGATCTTCACGTCCCAGAGATGTCCCGCCTTGCCGATGGCGCCGACTTTGTGGATGTTTTCGACCCCCAAGTGTACGCAGCCTGGGCCGATAGATTCGCTGAGACCGTAGTTGGTATCGTATTGGTGATGAGGGAAGCGTTCCTTCCAGCGCCGGATCAGGCTGGGCGGCACTGGTTGCGCGCCGATATGCATCAGTCGCCACTGTTCCAGGCGGTAATTCTCCAGTTTGATCTCACCGCGGTCGATGGCGTCGAGAATATCCTGGGCCCACGGCACGAGCAGCCACACGATGGTGCAGCGCTCCTTGGAGACGGTGTCGATGATCCATTCCGGTGTGACCCCACGCAGAAGTACGGCTTTCCCCCCCACCAGCAGGCTGCCGAACCAGTGCATTTTGGCGCCCGTGTGGTACAGAGGAGGGATGCAGAGGAAGTTATCATCGCGGGTTTGTCCGTGATGATTCTGTTCGGTTTCACAGGAAGACATGAGGCTACGGTGGTCGTGGAGAATGGCTTTGGGAAAGCCGGTAGTGCCCGACGAGAAGTAAATGGCCGCGTCGTTGCTGTCGGTGATGGGAACTGCAGGGGCGGCGGTGGAAGCGGTCGCAATGAGCTGTTCGTAACTCTCCGCGAAGGCTGGTGTATCGGCACCTACAAAGATAAACGGCCGCACTTGAGGGATCTTGTCCAGTATCGGTTCCACACGAGCGACAAACTCGGGACCAAATACCAACGCATCGGTCTCGGCCAGATTGAGGCAATACGCAATCTCTTCGGCCAGATAACGATAGTTCATAGGAACGGCTAAAGCACCGGTTTTAAGGATACCGAAATAGATAGGAAGCCATTCCAGGCAGTTGGTCATGAGTATGGCGACTTTCTTGCCCCTTCCAATTCCTCGACTGAGAAGCGCGTTGGCCAGGCGATTGGATGCGGCGTCGAACTCGCGCCACGTGAGCAGGCGTCTGTCGCCGGACTCGGGGCTCACCTCTACCAGGCTTACCTCGTCTCCAAAGGAATCGGCATGAGCGGATAGCAACTCGGTGATGGGCATGTGTCACCTTCCTACCGGCCAAAGGGCGCAGCGGCCCGTGTTGTTCGTGGACCCTTCATGATCGCATACACGCGGCCTCATCGCGCATTTCACGGGCAAACTCCGGCTGCAGTCGGCAGAAGGCGGTTGTGTGATCGCCTGACAACCCTTCACCATGGTGCGGACCTTCAACCATGGCGCGGAGGTGGTGCCGGTTGTCCGCGCGCAGCGTACAGATGGCCGCCGAGCTTTTGCCCAAGATGCAGGCTTTTCTTGTCGTGGATAGCCGAATAGGGGCCTTGACAGATAGCTGGAAATACGTAGAATAGAAGTAGAGTCCCGAGAGTTCAGACGCATCATCTGGAGGCTCGACACAAGAAGGGCTGTGGAGGAAACCCGAAAGCAAAACATCGGGCAGTACGGAGAAGCAGTCCACAAGTGGAGAGTCGATGAAAGATGAAAAGCGAGTCCACTCGGGGCTCGTTTTTGTTTGAGTGGTCCGACCATCACTTTTGTCGATTCTGCGCACCGCATCGTGGCTGCGCACCGCCTCGTGGCGGGTGGCAATAAGATATTGATTCATGGTCTTGACTACACATCAACCTCCTCATTTTCGTCCTGGGGGAAGTCCGGAAAGTGTGGCCGCGCGGTGGGGCGACGGGGTGGTCGGGGACGCAGGCGGAAGAGTATGAGGATGACAATCAATACTGCAGCGGCGCCTGCCAGGTAGCCTAGATTCCATCCGGCGGGCGGCGTGTCTTGCGGGGCGGCGTCTTGGGAGGAGGCGTCTCCAGGGACAGGTTCTCCGGATGCGGCCTCTTCCGTGGGTGTAGTGAGGGAGGGCGTATTCGGTAGGGAATAGATGAGCTCCAGTGACCCATCGGCATTCCTCGCACACACATTACCCTCGATGAAGGTGAACTCGCTGTCCCGTCCTTCTGAGTTGATGTAGCGTTGGAAGGCGGCTTGGTCTCCGTGTGCGAGGGGACCGTCGAGGATGGTGAGCGTCGCAGGATCGTCTGACGATGCAAGAAAGATGCCCCACCGCTCTACGAAATCGGAGCCGGTGTGGTTGATGGACGCAATGAGGTCGCTGTCGAGTGGCCAGGAAGTGGGTGGCCTTGGTGTCTTGATGCAGATCTCTGCGGTCACGGGAAGTCCGGCCAGGCTGCGGGCGCTACCGAGCGTGATCTCGTCCTCTTCAACCGCGATCAATTTTCCCACGACGAGGGCGTCCTGGTCTCCGTGGGTGAGTCTCCAAAGCGCGTCGGCGGCGAGAGCGGGAGAGACGGGGCCGGCGAGGCTCCAGACGAGTATTGCCAGCAGGATCGGTGTTGCCGGCAGGTTCCGCACGGCGCGCTTCACCGGCAGGCAGCGCATAATGGGTCCCTGCGCCTGCTTAGGCACGTGATTCTTGAATCTGTCGACCACTGCCCGTCAGCGGATCTCGACCGATCCCACTCCGCCTTCGATGGTCAGGTACACACGGTTGGCCGCGGTTTGGAAGTCGGGGGACTCGTAGCCGTCTGTTGTCTTGGGGAAGCGATTCTCATCCACTTTGAGCGAGCCCAATCCCATGGCTCCCGTCACGCGGAGCGAGACGCCTTGGGGGACTGTGATCTTGACAGACGCCGCTCCCGAGTTAATCCGTGCTTCTGTGAAGCCCGCCGCTTTCGGTAAGATCAGAACCGTGGAACTGGCGCCGGTGTTGAGGTTGAACTTGGTGATGTGAGTGCGCGAGAGGTCGAGATGTTGGTCGGATACACCCGTATCTAGATTCAGGTCCAGCGGCACCGCCGAGTTTACGGCCACGTTCCACTCGTAGGCTTTGTTGCGTTTACTCAGGGAAGCCACCCGATCAGCCACGACACCTACATCCATGCTGAGTTCGGCTTCGATAACGTCGTCGATCGTATTTATCGTCTTATGAACACCCCCGCCGAAGGTGCCCCATGCCAGGTATCCGGGACCCTCGACACCTTGGATCACCAACCGGCCGGCACCGTGCTTGACGGTGAGTTTTCCGCGTACGGCCGTCCCCAGGGGAACGGTGTCATCGACCGGGCCTACCTGCCGACCGCGGCGGGCGGCTTCCAGGATCAGTACCACACCGGCAACGATCAGGACCAGTGACCAGAAAATGCCCCACGAGGCCCCAGGTAGCCACCCGATGTTGCCTAGAAGCAGCCACAGGCCCACCAAAACCAAGGCGACGGCCCATATGTACCGTCCTCTCATTGTGCCCCTTTCTCGTCAGGGTGCGTTTCCTTCTCGTCGGGATGTGTTTTCGGGACTTCTGTGGGCGCAGCCGGTTCGGCGGCGGGTGCGGCGATCGGCCCCTCAGTAGTAGCCGCAACCCCTTTGATGTGTTGGTATGCTTGGCGGGCGGCATCCAATCGCTCGGTGTCGGTCTTGACCCGGTCCAGCTCTTGCTGCGCTGCCTGCACTGCAGCCTGCATGTCCATTTTGACCTGGTCAAGCTTCGACTGAGCTGCGTCGGCGGCCTCCCGGCGCCGCAGGGCCAGTTCATCCGTAGATGCCGCCGCACTATTGATACTGCTGGCAAATTGGCGCGCCTTCACTACATCTCCGTCACGGAGACGGCGGACGGTCACAAAGATGGGCGTCTCGATTAGGAGGTATTGCGTGGAGGGTCCTTCACCCCCTGCCTGCGTGGACAACTCTCGCATGATCTCCTTGCCGGCCCGCGAGAGCGCATCCTGGCGGGTGGCTGTTAATTGCTCAGCCGTCTCCACGATTGCGGTTACGGGACCACCGCTCAACTGAAATGCTCCGTCGGGAGTCTCCAGGTGGTCTTCAAACAGATCAACTTTCTCGAGTGATCCCAACGGTCGATACCCAATGCGGCGTGCCTCCTTGAGCGATTCTTCCGCATCTTTGACCCGCTGATCCCAACTGTGCTGAGTGGCCTGCAGTGTCTTGCGTGCCTTATCCACTGTCTCGCGGTAGTGGCGCTCGGCCTCGTACAGCTCGCGTTCTTCAGGGTCCATGGCTGCGATTCTGCGTTTCTTGCGGAGGCGAAGGGCCACCAGCGTGACAATGATAGCGATCACCACCACTGCGATAACGATGACGATGATTAGCTGTGTTTGGGTCACCTTCCCATCCTCCTGAGGGCGGGCCGCGGCGGGAGTGTGGAGCCGTGTGCGTAGTCCGTACTCCCGCAGTGTACCCGAGCGGGCGCTGATTTATGCGGGAGTAAGAAGCCGGGAGAGAGTCATTCGTCACACGATGGCATGGTCTGGTTCCCGCCAAGCACTCATGCGTGGTTGCGTTCCTCTGACAGGTGGTCACTCGCGGGAGGTAAAATAAAATGATACATATGATGAAATCATATAGGTGTGTCGAGCGTGGAGACTCGTGTGGTTATCAGCAATTGTCCGCTATGTGAAGCCCACTGCGGTCTCGAAGTGGAGGTGGTGGGAGGTCGTGTGACGGCCGTATACGGCCACAAGCATGATCCGGACGCGCGCGGCTTCTCCGGACACGCGCGGCTTCGTTTGTCCAAAGGGTCGTGCGCTGCTGGAGCTACAAAACTCGCCCGAGCGGCTCTGGGCTCCATTGCGCCGCAATGTTTGCGGAGGGTTCCATCCCATCGGATGGGAAGAAGCCAACGCCAACGTGTTGACGCATTACGGGGCACCCGCGTACGATCCTGTATCCGGGTTTCCGTCCTGGCGTGCCTTTCAGGCGCGCGTGGAACCGGTGGATGCCTGACGGCGCCAATCGTGCCCACCGCGCCGCTCAGGACATATTTCGCTTAGATTATGTTGCATATCACCGACATCTCCAAGTCTTTCGGGAACCAGGTCATCCTGGAGGATGCCGGGCTGCATATCAGGCCGGGTGTACGCCTGGGGCTGGTAGGTCCTAATGGTGCCGGCAAGACCACATTACTCCGTCTAATTGCCGGGGAGCTGTCGCTGGATGCCGGCGAGATCTCCGGCCGCAAAGATCTGCGTATCGGCTTCCTGCCCCAAGAGATCGAAGAGATAGCCGGTTCCACGGTGATGGAGGAAGTGCTCTCTTCGTATCAAGAGGTACTGGATATGGAGCAACGCCTGCATGCACTCGGCGAGAGGCTGACGGCGGCCTCGCCGGAGGAGTCGAGGGTGCTGTTGCGGGAGATGGCTGAGCTGCAGACGGCCTTTGAGATGTCGAGCGGATATGAGATCGAAAGTCGTGCCGAAGCAGTGTTGCGCGGCATAGGCTTCAAGGACAGGGACTTCAGTCGACCTATTGCAGAGCTGTCCGGTGGATGGCGCATGCGCGTGGCTCTGGCGCGCCTGTTGCTGGAGCAGCCCGATCTGCTGTTGCTCGACGAGCCCACCAACCATCTCGATCTGGAAAGTCTGCTCTGGCTGGAGGAGTTTCTCATGGCTTGGCCGGGGTCGCTGGTGATTATCAGTCATGATCGCTACTTTCTCAATCGTATGGTTACGGACATAGTGGAGTTGGATCGCGGCACGCTGGATCTCTACACCGGCAACTACGATCACTTCGAGCGCGAAAAGCGGCAACGTTATGAGGCGTTGGCCAACGCCGCCAAGAATCAGCAGCGCGAAATCGAGCAGGCCGAGGCCTTCATCCGTCGTTTCCGGGCCAAAAATACCAAGGCTAAGCAAGTGCAGCAGAAGATCCGGCAGTTGGAGAAAATGGAACGGATCGATGCTCCTAATCTCGATCGACCCGTCATCAACTTCCGCTTTCCACAGCCGGGTCGCACAGGGAGGGTGACAGCCGAAATTTCGCATGTGCGTAAGGCCTACGGGGATCTGGTGGTGTACTCGGACCTCAATATAGTGATCGAGCGGGGCCATAAAATTGCCTTGGTGGGCTCCAACGGGGCCGGCAAGTCCACTCTACTCAAGATGCTGGCCGGCGTGGAACGGCCCGATGGCGGGGAGGTGCGTTTGGGCTACCAGGTACGCCGTGAGTACTATGCTCAGCACCAAGCCGAGGTTATGAACCCAGACCACACGGTATTGCGGGCAATTCAGGCCGTCTCCAGCGCCGGGGATGCGGCGCGCGCGCGCTCGTATCTTGGCGCCTTTTTGTTTAACGCAGATGATGTGGACAAGAAGGTATCGGTGCTGTCGGGGGGAGAGAAGGCGCGGTTGGCGCTGGCCCAGATGCTGCTCGACCCGGCCGGCCTACTGTTGCTCGACGAGCCCACCAACCATCTGGACATGGCTTCGCGTGAAGTACTCATGGAGGCCCTTCGTCAGTTCGAGGGGTCTATTGTCTTCATCAGCCACGACCGGCGACTCATTAACGCCATCGCCACCGAAGTGGTGGAGGTGGTGGACGGCCATTTGATCCATTATCAGGGTGATTGGGAGTACTATCAGTGGAAGAAGGGCAGGGCGACGACACCGACATCCGCCACCGGTCCTAGATTGCGCAGCGACACCGACGAGGAGACCGCTGCGGCTGCGGGAGCAGTCTCCGCTGCCGGCGCCGGGGTGCAGAGCCCACCAAGTGTCGATCAGCCTGTTCGTCTGAGCTATCAGGATCGCAAGGAGCTGCAGCGGCGCCATCGTCAGGTGGAGAAGCGTATCGTGGAGCTGGAAGAGCGCCAAGAGCAGCTCGCCGCTGTTCTCAGCAGTCCCGCTCACAGCTCCGACTACCAGGTGCTGGTGGATGCGCTGGAGGACGCTGAACGTGTAGCGGACGAGCTCCACATGCTCTACGAGGAGTGGGATGGTTTGACGGATCGCGTGGTGGCGTTGGATGCGTAGGCTCGTGCACCGAGAAAGGAGTTGCGCCATCGGCGTCCGGATCGGCATTAGGTATTGACGGGCGGTACCGAGGGAGACACGAGGCGGCGGGTGTGAGGGCCTATTTAGATCGTATCGGTCGTCTCGCAGTTCGGTTCGAGTGATTAGCAGAACCCGGGTTGGGGAACAAACCTGGTGGCATATAGGCGGCACTGTCTTTGATGGACGGAAGGAGGACCATGATCCCGAGCAACATTCTCGTACCCACCGATGGGTCCAATCCGGCGATGGCTGCTGAGGCCATGGCTGCGGATCTGGCGAACGCTGTGGGACAGATGGAGATCACGGTTGTGAACGTTATCCCCTTGACCTGCATGTCCGAATTCTTGGTCTCAGAGAATGTGGTGCGTATCAAGGAGTTCGACTATCTGGCGTGCAGCCTGGAGGAGCAGAAGAACGCTCAGGCGGTGGTGGATGCGGCCATCAAGAGGATCCAGAATATTGTGAAATCGGACTCGGTAACCGTTGTTGGCAAGGTGCTGGAAGCACCCTCGCCGGCTCAGGCTATAGTGGATAAGGCCCGCGAAAAGGGCGACCGCACCCTGATTGTGCTGGGGAACCGTGGGCTGGGAGGTTTTGGTAGCCTCGCCTTGGGCTCGGTGAGTACACAAGTGCTGCACGGCTCGCACGGCCCGGTTCTCGTTGTGAAGGCCGACTGATACTCTGCGAGAGGAGCGGGCGGCCGGGCGCAGGCGCCCGGCCGCCCGCAGCATGTATACCGCCTATCGGGAGAGAGTGTCAATGCTGAGCAGCAAGATCTTGGTTGCAACCGACGGTTCCGCCCCTGCGCGGGTCGCTGAGGAAACGGCCGCCTTAATCTGCAACTCCTTGGAGGACTGCCAGATAGAGGTGGTTACGGTCATCCAACCTCGTCGTCGTATGTACGTAAAGACAACACCATATTCACCGGAGTCGTCGGATGAAGACGTCAAGCGGGCACGTACTCTCCTCTCTGAAGCCGCTGATCGGATCCGAGCCAAACTCACCAATCCTCGCGCCACCGTCTACGAACAGTTACTGGAAGACACGTCTCCGGCTGCAGCTATCATTAGGGAAGCCAACGCTGCCGACTCCTGCCGTTTAATCGTGATCGGTAACCGTGGATTGGGCGGTCTCGCCGGATTGGCGCTGGGGTCTGTAAGTACGCAGGTGCTCCATGCATCCAAGTGTCCGGTGTTGTTGGTGAAGGTTCAGGAATAAGCCGGAGGCCGGCTTCTGGGATGTTTCGTATGGCGGTGTGAGCTTCGCGCCGTGACGCGGGGCTTCATACGACGGCGTAGGCATTTGCTTCACCGTGTTTCTGTTTCCGCGCATCTCCGCCTCTCTCCGCCTCTCTTGCTCCGGAGTTGTCGGACCTTCGTAGCGGTGCTGATGGGGCTGTCGCCTTGCCCCCTTCGTTGCTCTTCTTTAATCATCCCGGGGGTCGCGGTTCTATGTCGCAGCCCTGTATGCTCGTGGGGGAGTCGCGATCGGCGCGTGATACGCTTCATGATCTGCGGGAAGGAGGAGGGATATGCCGTCTTTTGACATAGTGAGTCGAGTGGACATGCAGGAGATGGACAACGCCATCAATCAGGTCAAGAAGGAGGTGGCTACCCGCTATGATTTCCGCGGATCCAAGACGGTGCTGGAGTTGGATCGAAAGCTGGCAGTAGTGCGGATCCAAACAGAAGACGAAATGAAGCTGCAGGCTCTGCAGGAGCTCCTTATCGGCAAGGCCGTGCGTCGGGGGGTGGACACCAAGGCTTTCACCTTTGGCAAAGGTGAGCGGGCGGCGGGCGATATGGTGCGACAAGAGGTTGGTATCGCCAACGGTCTCAGTGAGGATGCCGCCCGCCGGGTGGTGAAGATGATAAAGGGGAGCAAGCTCAGGGTCCAGGTAGCCATTCAGGGAGATGAGGTTAGGGTGAGCGGAAAGAACCGCGACGACCTGCAGAGCGTCATCGCTCTGGTGCGCGATGCGGATCTCGACGTCCCACTGCAGTTCGTCAACATGAGGGAATGAACACCTGGGCCAGGGAGGACGTATGAGAGAGGCGGTTATGATTCCCGGTCCTCCGGTTCTGGAGGGCGTGTATGAGAGTCCGGACTCCGTTATCCGGGGAAGCGCAGTGATCGCCCATCCCCACTCCCTGCGCGGTGGCACCATGGTACAACCGGTGGTGCATCACGTGGCCAAGGCTTGTCGACGGATGGGATTGGCTACGGTCCGCTTTAATTTTCGCGGAGTGGGCCTAAGTCAAGGCGAATTCAGCGGGATGGACGAGTGGGAAGACGTGCGGGCCGCGGCGGATATGGTCACTCAGCGCGCCGCTGTAGATGGGCCCATGGTGCTCGCCGGCTACTCCTTTGGCGCCAGGATGTCGGCGTTAGCTGCTCTCAAAGATGTACGGGCCGATGCACTTATCCTGGTGGCGTTCCCCATGCTGTGGGAAGATCTTACTCCGGATGCGTTCGATCGACTGGGTGAGTTCACAGGGCCGGTTCTTTCTATATGCGGGCTACAGGACGATATCGCACCGCCCGCTGAGGTAGAGGCCTTCTTCCACCAGCGCGGTCTGCAGCCGGAAACCGTGGTTATCAGTGGAACCGACCATTTCTTCCATGGTCGACATGGACCTCTGGAAGCGGCGGTGGAAAGTTTTCTTCTACGGTGCCTGCCCACGGAGGAGGCCTCTGGGGAAAGGAAGGTGTGATGGTTTCATCGGATGCCGCTGACGAAGTGGCGGAGATGACCTTGGAGCAAACAGGTTTGAGTGGAATGGCGCTGGCAGCTGCGCGTGACGCGGGATTTTTGCGGCCTACGACGGTACAGGCTGCGCTGATACCGGCTGTGCTGGACGGTGGAGATCTGGTAGTGCGGGCACCCGCAGGGACGGGACGGGTGGCAGGGCTGGCTCTGGCTACGGCACAACGACTGGCTGCCTTGGATCTGCCCTTGGAGGGTGATTCGCGGCCGGTGGTGGCTGTGGTCGCCTTCACAGCCGATGATGTACAGCAGGTGGCGGCGGCCTTCGAGTGGGCGCTGGGTGCGCGTGGGGTAGTGGTGCGGGCGCATTCCGGCACCAGAATAGACAGAGTGGCTGCAGCTCTGCGCCGGGGAGCCGTTTGCGTGGTAGGCACGCCGGGGCGCGTGAGCGATCTCGTTGATAGAGGGGCGCTGGAGCCGGAGGCCTTGCGGATAGTGGTTATGCTGGAGGTAGACCTACTGCTCTCGGTGGGTGCCGGTGAGGGCTTGAGCCGTTTGTTGCAGGCAGCTCGAACGCGTGGCGAGGATGGAGGAGACGTCCAGGTTCTGGCGGTGACGGCGGGTATGGATCGCGAGACGGAGGAGTTCGTCGGGTCGTGTATCCCCCAGGCCACTGAGCTACAGTTCACTGAGATGCGTGGAGAACTGGGAGCACTGGCATCGGTATTGCGCGAGGTCGCGGAGGATGAAAAGACGGATGTCGTTGTGGGCATGGTCGGAAACACCAACGGGAAGACTGCGCCCATGTTGGTGATAACTCGCACTGGGGAGGAGGCCGCGGCTCTGAGCGCGGAAGTGACGCGTCTGAGTCCGGAAGCGGATGTTAGCGTGCGCGTCGATGGAGAAGAAGACAAGTCGGAGGAGGGTGGGGTTGATCGTCGTGTCATCTTTTTACATCTTCCTATCCGGTTGTCCGAATGGACCTCAGCCGTCGATTCAGGCGAGGCGAAGATACTCATCTCACCGGCGGAATACTGGGATTACGTGCGTACCGATCTGATTCAGGTGGAGCCGGTGTCTCAATGCGCCGTGGCGGCTAATTCCAGCGAGGAGGTCTCCACCGAGGCGGCACAACCGGCCATGGCGGCTCAGCCTGTGCAAGAACGTGGTAGGAAGAAGAGGAGCGTATCGGGGCCGGCGACCGCCTCCACCTCCACATCGGCGGCGGATACCCCAGCCCTAACAGAGGCTGAGAGGATGCAGCGCCGGTATATTCGGAGGGACGCTTCGCGCAAGATCGAGTGTATCGATCCTGAAGATGCCACCAAGGAAGCGGCACGTCTTGTGAAAGAATCCATGGTAGAGACGGCTCGATTGCAGGCGTTTGCGCCGGAGGTCGCTGGGGCGGAGGATGTCGTTTCAGAGCAGGCTCCGGGTGCGCAAGATCGGGCGGTGGCGGAGATGTTGCGGCGCCGGGAGGTGGACGAACGTTTACGTGAAGCGCGCAGGAAACTGATGGGACAGGAGAGAGCGGCCGAGCCTGTGGAGGCGCAGGTAGAGACGGAGCCGTTGGACGAACGGGAGCAATCGCTCGTGGCTTGGATACGGAATACCCACGCCGAAGTGAAGCGGTTGTTGGAACGGAGTGCGCGCGAAGGGACTCAGGAGTATCGTGTGCTGGCCGAGCATCTCCTGACGAGCAGTGAAGCCACGGATTTGGTGGCTGCACTTCTGCAGGCGATGGCGCCCATGCCGGCAACTGTGGGACTGTCGGCAGATGTTGGTGCCGGTATTTGGACCCGGTTGTTCATATCTGTGGGCCGAACGGCTCGCCTGGGTAAAGAGCAGTTGGAGGAACTATTGTGCGACAAGGCGGGACTGACCGCTGAACAGATCGGTCGGATCGATGTGCTGTCGCGTTACACATTCCTAGAGGTGCGGAGAGAGGTAGCCGACCATGTTATCGATCGTCTGAGCGGCGAGGTCATCCGTGGACGCGAGATCACTGTGGCGCGTGCCAAACCTCACAAAAACGGTTAACGGAAGGAGAACAATCTATGGAAATGAGAGGTTCTGAGACAGAGAAGAACCTGATGCGTGCTTTTGCCGGAGAGTCGCAGGCGCGAAATCGGTACAACTACTACGCTAGTGTCGCTCGAGATGAGGGCTACGTACAGATAGCAGCCCTCTTCCAGGAAACCGCTGAGAATGAGAAGGAGCACGCGAAGGTATTCTTCCAGTATCTTGACGGAGGTATGGTCAAATTCGACGCGATGTATCCCGCCGGCCCTACTGGAACCACGGCAGAGAATCTGCTTGCTGCTGCTGACGGCGAAAAGGACGAATGGTCGGCTCTATACCCGGACTTTGCCGAAGTAGCTGAGAAGGAGGGTTTCAAGAAGATCGCCGCCTCCTTCCGCAGTATCGCCAAGGTGGAAAAATGGCACGAGAAACGCTATCGCAAACTGCTCGAAAACGTTGAGCAGGACAAAGTGTTCAAGAGGGAGGAGCCGGTTCGCTGGAAGTGCGGAAATTGTGGATACGTCCACGAAGGAGTGGAGGCTCCGAGTGTCTGCCCCGCATGCGCGCACGCACAGTCGCACTTTGAGCTGTGGGTTGAGGCCTACTAGGGACTAGACTCAAGCCATAACTGAGTAAGAGGTCCGCCGGGGGGCGGGGCCGAACGGCCCCGCCCCCCGGCTCTTATCCACAACCCAGTGATCCAAGATAGGACCATGGTCTTCTTCTCGGCCGCCGCGGGCGGACATAGACTGGCGGCTATGAAAGCGCCGGGTTTGAGAAAGGTGATTCTGTATTTTGCGGCGGCCGCCGTGGTCCTGGGTGTAGGACTGTGGGGTGTTGCAACAGCCAGGAAAGCCTCATCGGGACAGGAAGACTCTTTCCTTCTTTTGGACGCCACTCAAGGCTCTCCCCGAGTGGTGAATGTGGGGGAGGGTGCCGCCGGATTTGGAGAAGGTCAAAGCTTGGCGGGACTCACCACAAGCACCACCGTGGGAATTTACGTCCAGGTGGTGGGAGCCGTGCGGAAGCCCGGTGTATATCAGCTGAAACGCGGTGCACGCGTGTTCGAAGCGGTGCAAGAAGCAGGCGGGGCCACGGCTGAGGCGGATATTGAATCACTCAACTTGGCTGCTGTGGTGGGGGATGGTTCTCGGATTGTTGTCCCCGCTGTGGGAGAGCAGGCTCCGGCATCGGGAGGCAACGAGGTCGGGGGGAGTGTGCCTTCCAGTGGGGGCATGGGAGGCGGTGGGGGTCTCATTTCTCTTAGTGCTGCGGATGCCGCCACGCTTGATCAGCTGCCGGGCATAGGGCCCGCAACTGCTGCTGCCATCATCTCTTATCGCGAGGAACATGGCCCGTTCGGCACGGTGGAGGAGCTGCAGAAGGTACCGGGAATTGGTCCTGCCACACTGGCTCGTATTCGCGACCTGGTGGTGCCGTGAAACAGGGATTGTGGGGGCGGCCGGCCGAACTGCGCGCGGCCGGCCGCCGGCTGGGATGCGGGCTTCTGCTGCGGAAACGTATGGGACTGGCCCGGACGGCGACAGGGTGCGTCGTTGGCGGGCTGGTCGTCGCTTCATTGGGGATCCGCGGATATCCGATCCTCGCAGTGCTGGTGGGCTTGGCGGCCGCAGTGCTTGGGGTCGCGACCGTCTGGTGCGGACCACGACGGTCGGATGTGGTGCCTGTAATGATCCTCCTCCTCGCGTTGACTGCGGGTCTTGTGTGGGGCTCATCTCGTGCCCGGTCCATTGATGAAGGGCCGCTCGCTGCACACATGGGTGAAGAGGTGGAGTTGGTGTTGCTCCTGGAAGAATCACCGGCCAAGCACGGCAAGTTCTGGTCGGGGAAGGCGCAAGTACTGAGTCTGATATCAGCAGATAACGCCCACAATGAGCGCATCATAACGCCGGTGTGGATGGAATGCTTCGATAGAGACGACATAATCGAATGCATCCCGGTGGGCACGGTATTGCAGGGCCGAGGAGAAATCCGGCCGCCCGCACCGGCGTCGGAAGGTTTCAACCAGAGAACATATCTGCGCGGTCTGGGGGTGGGGTGGGTTTTCCATGCCCAAGCAGCGGAACTGAGGGCTGTGGGTAGTTGCAGGAACCTCACTACGTGGTTCGCAGATCTGCGAGAACGCGTGTGTTCCTTGTTGGCGGCCGGCATCCCTTCGGCGCACGGCGGTCTGCTGCAGGGAGTCCTCTTGGGCATCAAGGACCACATACCGCGAGAGGTGTCGGATAACTTCCGGCGCAGTGGCCTCTCGCATATGTTGACTGTGAGTGGTTCGCACATCGCGTGGATAATTGCAGGAGTCTTAGTACTGGCACGAGCAGCCGGTCTTCCGCGCTGGACGGGGTTTGTCATGGCGGCTGCGGCTCTCTTGGTTTTCGTTCCTCTTACCGATGGCGGTCCGTCTGTGCTACGGGCGGCTTTGACGGGGGGACTGCTCATCTGTGCGCGATTACTTGGCAGGGGACGCGATACCTGGCATCTGCTGTTGCTGGCAGCACTGATCCTGCTGTCGATAAACCCTTATTTGGCGTTGACACCTGGGATGCAACTCTCGTTCTCAGCCGTCATGGGGATCCTATGCTTCGCGGCGCGTTTCCAACAGGGGATGAAGCGACTGCCCGCATCTGTGGCTACCGTGGCTGCAGTAACTTTGGCGGCCACACTCGGTACGGCTCCCGTCTCGCTTGCTCATTTCGGCCAAGTACCACTGGGTTCATTGCCCGCCAACCTCTTGGCGGTTCCCACAATGCCTGCTGTGACCGGCCTATGCCTGGCTTCGGCTTCTGTGGGCCTGATGTGGCCTATGGGTGCGATCTTTCTCAATCAGATATCGGCAGTGCTGGTGGAGTGGTGTATGCGGGTGGCCTCCTGGTGCTCGATGTTGCCGGTGCTGCCGCGCTCGTCGGTGGGGTTGGTGATATGTGCCGTCGGGGGATACGTTGCCGTCCTTGTCGCTCAGTGGTGGCGCAACCGTTCTCGGCGGAGCGTCGGAGGCTCCAGGCTTCTCACTCGTGCCGGTTTACGTCGTCGCCTCCTACCTATGATGGGGGTAGTGCTGGGGTGTGTTTTGTACCTTACGGGAGCCTGGCTACTCGACGGATTGCAGGTGGCGTGGGCGGCGAGATCATGGCCGGCTCACGGTGAAGTCCGAGTTCTGGACGTAGGACAGGGCAGCGCTGCTCTCATACGCACGCCGGATAGGCAGGCGGTGCTTGTGGATGCGGGGCCGAAGGGCTGTGGATTGTACGCTCAGCTTCGTGCGCTGGGGGTGAGGAGACTGGACGTGGTTATCATTTCTCATCCCCACGAAGATCATTTTGGGGGATTGGCTGAGGTGGCGGAGGCTATGGAGATTGAGAGGTTCGTTGACGGACCAGATGGTGGGGTGCTTTTCGGACTCGGCGGGCAGGCGTCCGATTCAGGAGCGGCTGAAGCGGAGAGATATCTGCAACTGCGGGAAGAACTGAAGGAGAAAGGTGTTGTCTGTGCGCGGTTGTCGGCCAACATGTGTGCCCAAATGGGTGGTTGTCTCATCCACATAGATGTTCCGGGGCCGGAGGTTGCGTTTGCCGGTGATGCCAATGCAGCGTCTCTGGTGGTGACGGTGACAATAGGAGCCCTTGATATACTTCTGCCGGGAGACGCGGAAGCGAAGGAATTGCGGGATTTGGAGTTGTCACCGGTAGACGTGCTCGTGGTGGGACACCACGGTAGCCGTGGAGCGTTGACTCAGGAGTTGCTGGGACGTCTGCAACCTGCTGTGTCGGTCATATCGGTAGGGGAGGGCAACTCTTTCCGTCATCCTCATCAAGAAACGTTGGAGTTTCTAGATGAGGCCGGGGTAACCTGTCTGCGCACCGACTTGGTGGGGACGGTGGTGGTATCACCCCTTGGACAGAGAGAAGGGATAAGAGTGTGGTCGGATGGAGCGGGGACTACTGATGCTAAGCCGATCAGAAGATAGTCTCAGTCAGGGGAGTCGAGTGGCTGCCGAAGCTACCTCCGCGCCCGACTCCAAAGGTGGAAGGAAGGTCTCTGCGGCCAGAGATTCTCAAGCAGCTTCCGCCGGCAAGGGTCCTCTTAAAGCGGCCTACCTCATTCTGGGGGACGACGAACCCAAGGTGGAGAAGGCTCTACGTCGGCTCAAGATGCGTATCGGTCAAGCTGCGTCGGGTGACGTGGGGGATCTCAATATAGTTGAGTTTTGGGCTACCGCCGGTACTTCGGTGGGCGTAGTGAATGCTGCGAACACCATGGCTTTTCTGGGTGGATTGCGGCTGGTGTTGGTCCACTCGGTCCACATGTGGAAGAAAGAAGATAAGGATCGGGTGGTGGCGTACCTTCGTTCGCCGGCACCGGATGCCTGTCTGGCACTGGTCGGAGACAAGCTGCCCGCGGCCGACTCGCTTCGTGCCGCGGTTGCTGCTACGGGAGATGTGCTGGAGTATGCCGCGCCACGCAGGGCCAAGTTTACGGACTGGGTGACGAAGCAGGCGGCGCGGCTGAGGATGGAACTGGGTCAGGAGGAGGCGCGGCTGCTCGTGGAGCGCATGGGTGAGCACCAACACCTGGTTCTGAGGGAATTGGAGAAGCTATCTGTATATGCGGGTCCGGGTCGCATTACTACCGACGATATAGAAGCAGTGTGCTCGCATACGCTGGAGGCCAGTGTCTTTGAACTGGTGGATGCACTCGCCGCGGGACAAGGGGTGCAGGCCTTCCGAGCTCTCGAGGAGTTGTACGCGGCGGGAGAAGAGCCCATGAGTCTCTTTTATAGGGTTTTGTGGCATTTCGAGAAGCTGGTTGCTGTGATTGCGTTGCGGAGCGGCGGCGGTACCTTTGAACAGACTCAGGATCGTCTAAAGTTGAAAGCTTTTCCGGCCAAGAAGTTGTGGCGCCAGTCCAACAGCCTGAGACCTGAACGCGCGCGGATGATTGTGCAGGCGCTCTCGCGGGCAGATGCGCGCATGAAGGGCATGTCCCCGCTTCCTTCGGAAGTGGCGGCCGGTCTGGAGTTCGAACTGTGTTTAGGGGCGATATTGACAGCGTGCAGAGCCTAGGCGTTGTTTAAGCGAGTGAATCTGAGAAGCAGGACTCCGGAGAGCGGAGAAAATATGGTGCTAGAGAAACTGATGTTACAAAAACACAAGAGGCGCCTTGAGGGCGCCTCGCAGAGGGCATCGCGGAAGTGTTCAGGTGTCTAGCGTGCGGCTAGGGTGCGTGCCAGCTGAGACTTCTTGCGAGCCGCGTTGTTCTTGTGTATAGCCTTATGCGCCGTCGCCTTGTCGATGGCGGAGGTGAGCTTGGTGGCCACCGTCTGCACCATCTCTTCATCGCCCGCGGCGATGCTGCGTTTGAGGCGCTTGAAGAGGGTCTTGATGGAAGACTTGTAACGCAGATTCTCCAAGCGCTGACGAGCGGCGATGCGCACGCGCTTACGTTGTTGCGGGGTATTAGCCAAGTGTCACCTCCTCGTCCTGCCCTTCCCTTCAGAGCCGTGGGAGTTTAGCATAGGCCTCGCCTATGGGCAACGAAACTCCCCGCAGATTGGCCTCATTGGCCGCACTTATCATGGCCGCCACCGCGGTTTCGCGTGTCCTCGGGCTGGTGCGGGAACAGGTGATGGTGTACTACCTGGGTCTGGGGGCCGACATGGGCGCCTTTACGGTGGCATTCAAAGCGCCCAGTCTGGTGTGGACTATGGTGTCGGATACCGCTCTGAGTGCAGCCTTCATTCCCGTCTTCTCCGAGTTGCTGGTCAAAGGGCGGAGGCAGGAAGCATGGCGGGTGGCAACGAGCGTGTCTCTTGTCGCCCTCATCGTGTTGGGAACTCTCAGTCTGCTCGGCGTGCTCTTCGCTCGGCAGGTGATCTGGCTCATGGCTCCCGGCTACTCGGATCCGGCCACCATTGCTCTGGCTGTAGATCTCACCCGCATCATGTTTCCTCTTGTGCTGTTGCTTGGCCTGGTTGCCATCGTGGTGGGGATTCTCAATTCCTACGATCATTTTACGTTACCGGCTTTGGGGCCGATCGTGTGGAATGTGGTAATCATCGCGTCGATCACATTCTTCGCGCGCAGCTACGGGTTCTATGCTCTGGCATGGGGGGTGGTGGCAGGTACCACGGTTCAGCTCTGTATGCAACTACCGGCGGTCATCAGATTGTGGGAGCCGGGAGGTCTCTCCGTGGATCTGCGCAACCCGGCCGTGCGCCGCGTGGGCGTGTTGTTGTGGCCGGTAGTGCTCAGTCTCGGCCTTGTGAATATCAACTGGTTCGTGAACACGATCTTTGCCAGCTTCATCAGCGAGCCGGCACCCGCGGTCATTGACAAGGCGTTCCGTCTTTTCCAGTTGCCGCAGGGAGTATTCGCCATAGCCATCGGTACCGTACTACTGCCCTCTCTTTCGCGGTTGGCGGCGTCGAAGTTGATGCCCGAGTTCAAGGAGGCGCTCACATCCGGACTCAGGCAGGTCTTCTTTCTCACCTTGCCTTTTACGGCCTTCTTTCTTGTTCTGGGCAAACCCACCGTTCGGCTTATCTACGAGCATGGTCTATTCAAAGCCGCCGACACTGCGGCCGTCACCTGGGCACTGTACTTCTTCAGTTTGGGGATGTCGTTTGTCAGCGCCAATACGTTGTTGAGCCGTGGCTTCTACGGCATCCAGAAGACATGGCCACCTCTACTCATGGGTTGTCTGAACCTGGGCGTCAACGTACTTCTGAACTACCTCTTGTATAAGCCCTTGGGGATAGGGGGTATCACCATGGCTACCAGCGCCGTGACTGTGGTCAACTTCCTAGGCCTTTACTGGCTCCTGCGTCGGGAAGTGGGACCTTTGGGCGGTAGGCGATTTCTAGATAGTATCGGTCGATCGCTGGCCGCGTGCATACTGCTGGCCGGAGTGGCCTACGGGAGTTGGTGGTTGCTGGACGCATGGTTGGGACGGTCGAACCCGGCACAGGTGGTCTCGGTGGGCGTAGGTTACCTGCTGGGCCTGGGGGCTTACGCGCTATGTGCGCGGCTTCTCAGAATGGAAGAAATGCAGCTGGTGCTCGAGGTTTTGAGGCGCAGAGGCAGGAGGGTGGGCGTTAACTCATCGTCGGCGTGAACGGTGCCGAATGGGTGCCGAGGTGCGATTCTTTCAGGGCACTCCCCCCTTCCTGGGGTACAATCTACGTCCATGGTTTCCTTCTCGCACATTCGTAACTTCTCCATCATTGCCCATATTGATCATGGGAAATCCACGCTGGCCGACCGTATTTTGGAGATCACCAATACCGTAGAGCAACGGCGGATGCGGGAGCAGGTGCTCGATCGGATGGATCTTGAGCGTGAACGGGGTATCACCATCAAGGCGCAGGCCGTACGAGTGCTGCACACAGCGGCTGATGGGATGCAGTATCAGTTGAATCTCATCGATACACCCGGGCATGTGGACTTCAACTACGAGGTGTCTCGCAGCTTGGCGGCGTGCGAGGGCGCGTTGCTGGTGGTGGACGCTAGTCAGGGCATAGAAGCCCAGACTCTCGCCAACATCTACCTGGCGCTAGAGAACGATCTGGAGATTGTGCCGGTACTGAATAAGATCGATCTTCCCGGAGCCGAACCGGAACGGCGCGCTGAGGAGATCATGAATCTCATAGGCTGCTCCAGAGGCGAGATACTGCCTATATCGGCTAAAACAGGGCAGGGGGTTCTGGAGGTGTTGGAGGCGATCGTGGTACGTATACCGTCGCCTCAAGGAGAACTCGATGGTCCGGCGCGCGCTCTCATCTTCGACTCGCTCTATGACCAGTATCGCGGAGTAGTGGCGTTCGTTCGCGTGGTCGACGGCACCTTCCGGGGCGGTCAGATGATCCGGGTATTTGCCAGCGATCGGCGCAGCGAGGTGGAAGAGGTGGGGTTCTTCGGCCCCGATATGCGCAAGGCCGACGAGCTGAAGGCCGGCGAGGTGGGCTACATCATAACCGGCATCAAAGAGGTAGAGGATCTGAGGGTGGGAGATACGCTGACCGACGCCCAGCGGCCGGCGGCGGAGCCGCTGCCCGGCTACCGCGAAGCCGTGTCCATGGTCTTCTGTGGACTCTTTCCTATAGATGGGGAGGATTACCCGGATCTCAAGGACGCTCTCGAGAAGCTCAAACTGAACGACGCAGCCCTACACTACGAACCGGAAACCTCCAAAGCCTTGGGCTTTGGTTTTCGCTGCGGTTTTCTTGGCCTGCTGCATATGGAGATCATCCGCGAACGACTGGAGCGAGAGTTCGGTCTGGAGCTGCTGATGACCATTCCCAGCGTGCTCTACAAGGTAGTGTTGATCGACGGCACGATATTGCCCATTAGCAATCCTACGGATTTTCCGGACGGTAGCAAGATAGAAGAAGTTCTAGAACCTTATATTACTGCCGGCGTTTTGGTTCCGCAGGAGTTTGTGGGCAGTGTCATGGAACTCTGCCAAGAAAAGCGGGGCGTTTTTGGAGAGATGGAGTACCTGTCCACGGATCGCATTCGCTTGACGTACGATCTGCCGTTGGCGGAAATCGTGCTCGATTTTTTCGACCTGCTAAAGACCAGAACCCGCGGATACGCCAGCCTAGATTACGAGTTGGCCGACTACCGTGTAGGGGATTTGGTCAAGCTGGATATCCTCATTGCGGGCGACGTGGTGGATGCACTCAGCCTGATCAGCCATCGAGAGAAAGCATACGCGGTGGGGAAGGGTTTGGTGGAACGACTGCGCAAGCGCATTCCTCGCCAATTGTTCGATGTCCCCATACAGGCTGCCACCGGTAGCCGCATCATAGCGCGGGAGACGGTGAAGGCTCTTCGGAAAGACGTCCTGGCCAAGTGCTACGGGGGCGACATCAGCCGCAAGCGCAAGCTTCTGGAGAAGCAGAAGGCAGGCAAGAGACGTATGAAGATGGTGGGTACCGTAGAGATTCCGCAGGAAGCATTCCTGGCTGTTCTCGATCTCAACACCAAGTAAGGGGTAGTTGTGCGTGGAGACTACCTCATCGCGGGCATACTGCTGACTGCCTTGGGCATGTTGCAGCTATGGACGAACGGGCGCTGGCCGTTCCGGCCCTATGTAGAAGAAGTTGAGTCCGGCGCAAATAATGATTCCGGGGCGCAGGGGGGCGACTCTACCGTCACCATCCGTAGAGCCGGCGGCTCCGGTCCGGAGGACCACGGTTCAGCGTTGGAGCAGGGTCCCGCCAGGGCTGTTGAGGTCCAATCAGGGGGCTTGTGGCGATCCTGGACCAAGATGGCCGGATACGTGGCGATAGCTTTGGGCGTGATCTGCGTGATCTTGGCCGCCGTTTCCGGCTAACGCTGCGAGGCGGCCGATGGTTGCAGGAACAGTGCGCCATCTTTACGTGCATGTGCCCTTCTGTCGAACGCGCTGCGCATACTGTGACTTCGTCTCGGAAGTGCTGAGGCCGGCCGCCCGGGAACCGGCGGCGGCCGCCTACCTTGCGTCTCTCCGAGAAGAGTTGCACGCTTTCCGTTCCCTTCTGGATGTACAGGTGGACACCGTGTACGTGGGGGGTGGAACTCCTACCTGTCTGCCTGTAGGGGTGTTAGTGGAACTGGTGCGCATGGTGACGGGTGGCTCGCCCGCGGCGGAACCGGTGGGGAGTGGCGGCGGGGGATATGGTTGTGTCACCGGTGAGGGGATGTGGCCGCGCGAGATATCGATAGAGGCCAACCCGGAGAGCCTCCAGGAAAGGACGTTGCTACGGCTGTTGGAAGAGGGGGTGACGCGCCTCAGTATAGGGATACAGAGCTTCGATGTGTCGCTGCGCTCGGTGTTGGGCCGTCGCGTGGCGGATAAGGATATACATGATGCCTGCGCACTGCCGGTTGCGTGCGGTTTGGAGAATTGGAATATCGATTTGATATTCGGGATCCCCGGACAGTCTTGGATGCAGGCGGAGCGGGATCTGGCCCGCGCCGTGGCGGCGGGGCCGGCGCATATCTCGCTGTATGATTTGACGTACACGCCGCGGTTCGCCGCCGGGCTGGCTCGGCGCTTCGGGCCCGAGGCCCAAGCGCAGGCGCAGATCTTCGCCGAGCGCCACTACGAGCGGGCGGTGGCGTTGTTGGAGAGTGCGGGTTACGGACGTTACGAGGTGTCTAACTTTGCGCTCCCCGGTTTTGAGTGCCGGCACAACCAGGGGTACTGGCAGGGGCACGACTATCTGGGCCTGGGGGCAGGTGCCGTCTCCACGGTGGGCCGATATCGCTGGACGAATCCTGCTCCGGTGGAAACATATTGTCGAGTCTGGCCGCCGGGCCAAGAGGTGGAGCGGGTAACCGCTCTCTGCAGCCATAGACTTCGCTCGTTTGGAGCGGATGTGGAGGAGCTGGCTCCCAGGACAAAGCTGTTTGAGCGGGCCATGCTCGGTTTGCGCACGCGCCAAGGAGTTGGGCGGCGGCTCATCGAGCCCGTGCTCGACGGAACCCGCACCGCAATTCTCCTGGAAAGGGGCCTGCTGGAAGAGCGCTGTGGTAAACTCACACTCAGCGTGGGCGGGCTTAACGTGGTCAACGCGGTGCTGTCCGCCATTCTCCTCACGCCTGCCGATGAGTAGCTCCGTCAAAGATGGAAGTCGAACACGTTATGCCGCTCACGCAGCGACAGAAAATAATCCTGAGGATCACTACGGAACAGTACATCCGTTCCGGAGTGCCCGTGTCCTCTAGGTCGGTTGCCGCGCAGGCGGATTTTAAAGTATCGGCCTCTACGGTGCGCAACGAGTTCGCCACCCTGGAGGAGCTTGGGTATCTCACTCATCCACATATCTCCGCCGGCCGGGTGCCCACGGATCTCGGTTACCGCAAGATCGCGGATTCGCTGGTTGCGGCCCAGACTGGAAAAGATGTAGCGCAACCTCCGGTACAGCTGGACGAACTGGCCATAGAAGTGGACACCGCCATGCAACAGACAAGCGAGGCCATGGCCCGCGCCACCAACCTGCTGGCTTTGGTGGTGGCGCCGCGTACCAGCGGTGCCCGCCTGCGACACGTAGAATTGCTGCTATTGCAGTCTTCCGTACTGCTGGTAGTGTTCATTGTGTCAACAGGGCGTGTGACCAAGGAAATGATAGAGTACCCAGCTCCCGTAGATCTCGGCACGGTGGAGTGGGCGCGCGCATACCTGAACGAGTTGATCGGTGATTCGTTAATCTCGGAGCGCACGATACGTCGCGCGCTGACCAATCCGGAGCTGTCCCACAAAGAGGCAGCGTTTCTGGGTACGTTGGAACGCGCCTTCAGTCGCCTGCTGGACGAGGAGTCGTCTGCCGAACTGTACGTAGGTGGCGCTTCCACACTTCTGGATGCGTCACGGTTCTGCGATCTGGACGAGCTGCATCGCCTCATGTGTCTGCTTGAAGAGAGATATCTTATCCTGCGCGTGCTCCGATCTGCTTTGGACAGAGATCGTGTCTACCTGAGTATCGGGGAAGAGAATGTAGTGGAGACGTTGCGTAGCTTCTCGCTTGTGGCCGCTGGTTACGGTCTGCCGCAGCGGACGTTGGGCACTGTGAGCCTAGTGGGACCCACCCGCATGGATTATGAATCTGCCATTGCCACTGTGCGGGGCACTGCACACCTCCTGTCAGAATTCCTAGAGGATCGTTACGAATGACGCGTGATTACTACGAAGTGCTCGGTGTGCCACGTGACGCCGACACACAGACCATCAAGAAAGCCTACCGGCGGCTCGCGCGCGAGCTCCACCCTGATGTCAACAACCACGATCCGGATTGCGAAGAAAAGTTCAAAGAAGCCACGCGGGCCTACGAGGTGCTCTGCGATGCTGAGAAGCGGCGGTTGTACGACACCTACGGGCCGGATGCCTTCCGGCGGGGCGCGGGCGGATCTGGTTTTGGTGGGTTCAACGGTCCCTTCGGCGACTTCGACGATATTTTCCAGAGTTTCTTCGGCTCGTGGTTTGGTGGAGGAGCTCAAAAGCGGGCAGAGCCGGCACGCGGACAGGACCTTCTGGTAGAAGTTGTGCTGGATCTCGAGGAGGCGGCCTTTGGAGTCACCAAGGATGTAGAGATCGAAGCGCTGGATACCTGCCCGGAGTGCGGAGGAGCGGGCACGGCCGATCCGTCGTCGGTTACCACGTGCTCGGTGTGTGGAGGTAGTGGAGTTTCGCAAACGGTTAGGCAGTCCTTGCTCGGCCGGCTTGTGCAGACGGGTCCCTGCACCGCCTGTCGTGGTGAAGGACGCATTATCGGTGAACCCTGCGCCGCGTGTGGAGGAGCGGGCAGGTCCCTGCGCGCGCGCACGCTGTCGGTGGACATTCCAGCGGGGATCGCAGACGGCCAGCGTGTTAGGTTGACGGGACGCGGCGGTGTCGGAGAACGGGGTGGGCAGCCGGGAGATCTATATGTGCAGGTGCGGGTGGCTCCGCATCCTCTGTTCCAACGGGATGGGGATGACATTCTGTATCGTCAGGATTTGACTATGATTCAGGCGGCGCTTGGTGTAGATCTCAACGTGCCTACGTTGGATGGAGAAGAAGAGGTTCATTTCGCTGCCGGCACTCAGCCCGGTGACGTGATCACGTTGCGTTCGCGGGGGGTCCCACGTTTGCGACAGACGGGACGCGGTGCACAGAGAATCCTCATCAATGTTGTGGTGCCGCGCAATCTGGACGAGCGGCAGAGAGATTTTCTGCAGGCTTTTGACGAGTGTTGCGGCGAAGAACACTATAACCATAAGACGGAAGGCTTCTTCCATAAGTTCAAGCAGCTCTTCACGGGGTGATGCGGCACATGCCCGTGGCCGGCGGCGCACGCCGCGAGACGATTGCCAACGATAGAGCGCTCTACATTTCTCTGCCGGCGGCGCACGCCGATGCCGTGGGGGCGCTGCTCATGGATAGCTTAGGCCCGTATGAGGAACGCAGCGACCGGATTGGGCGTTCTACACTGATCTTCTTCCCGGCCTGTCACGGCTCCCCGCACGCAACCGAATCTACGGTGTCTGCTCTGCTGCCGGCGGAAGGGGGGTTGCGTGATGGCGTGGTCGTGAAATGGCGCCGGGTGTCGCGGGATTGGGAAGAGGGCTGGCGAGACCACTTCCGTCCGCTCGTGGTGGGTGAAGTCTATGTGCGTCCACCTTGGGCCGAACCGGCCCCGTTCGATCTTCACGACGTGATGATCAATCCGGGACTTGCATTTGGAACCGGGCTTCATCCCACCACAAAGGGAGTGTTGGCCCTGCTGCAGCGTCGTAGCGGGTTTACGGACACAGAGTCGGTAGGCGGCCCGTTGGTGGATGTAGGGACCGGTTCGGGGATATTGGCCATTGCTGCCGTGAGATTGGGATATGGCCCGGTGACTGCCTTCGATATAGACCCTATGGCAGTGGAGGCGGCGGAGTCAAATGCCACGGCTAACGGTGTGTCGTTTGAGGTGTACGGCGTGGATTTGGCTGAGGCACCGGTGAGCATCTTTCATGATTCGGTAGTGTTGGCCAACCTGACCGAGGGAGCGGTGTTGCAACTGCTGGGCCGCTTCGCCTCCGGCGAAGCGGCCCCCGCGCGGCCGCGCCGCCTGCTGTTGGCGGGCATACTGATCGGCCCCCAGGAACAGAGAGTTAGTGCGGTTGGTGCGGCCGCCGGATTCTCAGTGGTGGATTCGTACCATGAGGGAGAGTGGGTTTCGCTCGAGCTGTGGCCTGCGGGTTCGTAGGCGCAGTGTAGGCTGTCGTCGTGTCCGGACCCAAACGCCTCAGCCGAAGCGCCCGTCGCCACGCGTCGGCTCAAGCCGTGTCCCGTGCTGCGGGACGCGCATTTGTGGAGCAGTCGCGACCTACCGCCGGCCTGGTGACGCGCAGCGGCAGGCATCTAGAAGTGGAGCCGCTGTTCCAGAAGGGCACGTCGCTGCTGGTGGCTCGGGAAGGGGTCAAACCGCACCTCGGAGACCTCGTTCTATACACATACTCACATGGGCGACGGGTCAAGATACTCAAGGTCATCGGACGCAAGGGCGATGTCCAGGATGTGTTGGAGGCGTTGCTACTGGACAGCGTGCCGCAGCGCGGTTTCGCGCCGCGGGCGTTGGCCGAAGCTGCGGAGGTGGCGCAACGTGATTCCGTGTGCGACGAGGGGCGGGTGGACCTCCGGAGCCTGTTCACGTTCACCATCGATCCGGAAACGGCACGTGACTTTGATGACGCACTATCCTTCGAGAAGGCGGCCGGCGGCGCGGTACGGGTCTATGTGCATATCGCCGATGTGTCGTACTTTGTACACGAGGGATCGGTGATCGATCAAGAGGCGTTCAGCCGTGCTACCTCCGTTTACGTACCCACGGGTGTTGAGCCCATGCTGCCGGTCCAGCTATCCAGCGGCGTCTGCTCGCTCATGCCTGGGGTCGACCGAAAGACCGTCACGGTGGAAATGGTGGTGGATGACGACGGTTGTCCGCAGAGTGTGGACTTCTATCGTTCCCTCGTGCGTAATGATGCACGCTTGGAGTACGAGCAGGTTCAGGACATTTTCGAGGGGTGTGTGCATCCGATTCCGGAGTTGGCTGCCGCCCTGGCTCTGGGCAGGTCCCTGGCGGCCGCCCTGCGTCGTCGTCGGGCGGAGCGGGGCAAGATCGACATCATGTCTTTGGAGCCCGACTTCCACTGGGATGATCGGGGGCGCCTCATCCGCGCGCATGTGGCACAGGACTTGGAAAGCCATCTGTTTATCGAGGACTTCATGGTGCTGACCAATGAACAGGTGGCCGTCTTCCTCGAGCGCCAACGGACGCCCACCGTGTACCGGGTCCACGATCTGCCCGACCCATTTCACTTGGATCACCTGCTGGATGTTCTTGCATCCCTGGATCTGCCCACACCGCCCTTTGATCCCGTGGTAGCCACACCTGCAGACATTCGGCGGACTATGGTAGATGTCGCAGGATGGGTAGAGCGCATTACGCCTCCCGGTCGTGGCAAGGCGGCGCTCATGAATCAAGTACTGCGGGCCCAGTCACGCGCCGTATATCAGACCAAAAACATCGGGCATTTCGGTCTGGCGTCCTCCGCCTACTGCCATTTCACTTCGCCTATCCGTAGATATCCGGATCTCCTGGTGCATCGCGGCCTGTTGGGGGAACTGGGGCTGGGACCCAAGCCCACCACGTATTCGCTGACCGAGTGGGCGGAACACTGTTCGCGGATGGAGCGGGAGGCGGCCAAGGTGGAGCTCGTGGCGGATGATATCGCTCTGGCGCACCTGCTCACCGCACGGCTGGAACGGGAGGGGAAGGATCGGGTGTTCGCAGGCGAGATCCTGGGCTTGGTGCGGAGCGGAGCGTTCGTCCTCTTCGATGGCCTGTATCAGGGCTTCTTGGCCGCCCGCGATCTACCAGGAGATTACTATGAGTTGAACGATATGGAGACCGCCTTGGTGGGGCGACGATCGGGTGGTGCATACAGATTGGCGGACCTCGTTACGGTGCGGGTCAAGAATGTTGACGAGGCTCGTGGCAAGATAGATGTAGAGTTGGCAGGAGAACACAAGGACGAGGGATGATCTCGGCGGATCGCCCTTTGCGTACGTAGGAGGACGAGCATGAGACCGGTCAAGGATCTGCCCGAGGCTCTGAGCACGCGCCTAGGAGGCACGAAGCACTTGTGGTGCGAGGAGTGTCACAGGACGTTTGTAGAAGATGACGTTGCCATTGACGACGCTACTTTCGATAAGGCTACGATGTATGTGGGCGGCAGCCCCAATCTGGACCGTCTGGCCGACGCTGTTATGATGCGGGCGCGCTGTGCCTACCAGGACTGCAATGTACCGTTGCGCGTCCAGGCGTGGAGTACACTTCGTTCGCGGAGCCCCGAGTTCCCCGAAGTGCCGGAAGATGGCGTTCGTTACGAGATTCAGGAGAAGGACGAAGAAGAGGGGCCGGTGTTGGCGGAGGACGGCTGCTGACAATGGCGAGATCTGTGCAGGCGTATCGGGGAGTAGAACAGGGGCCCATCAGACCGCCGAGTGAGGCCGCCAGTCTCCTCGTGCGGGTCACGCGGAACTGTCCGTGGAACAAGTGCAGCTTCTGCCCTGTATATAAGGGAACTCGGTTTTCGCGGAGACCTGTCGAGCATGTACTGGCGGATATCGATGCCGTTGCTCAACACGTGTATGCGGCGATGGGTCGCGTGGATGAGGCAGAGGCTATAGCGCAAGAGCGGCGCCAATCATTCCCCGATCTTCCCCAAGAGGATGTCTTGGCAGCAGGTATCGCGTGGAGCTGGTACCAGACGGGGATGAAGTCCGTGTTTCTACAGGATGCCAACAGCCTGGCCATCCGAGCAGCCGACATGATACGCATCCTACAGCATATGCGCATGCGGTTTCCGTGGATAGAGCGGATCACCACGTATGCGCGATCACACACCCTAGCCACCCATCTCAACGACGAGGATCTGAGCGCCATGGAAGCCGCCGGTCTTAATCGTATCCATGTGGGGTTTGAATCGGGGTCGAACCAAGTTTTGGCCATGGTGGACAAGGGTGCCACCAAGGCTATGCATATCGAGGCCGGGCAACGGGTCAAGCGCAGTGGTATCGAGCTCAGCGCTTATTACATGCCCGGATTAGGTGGTGAGGATCTCTGGGAAGAGAACGCCCGTGAGACGGCCGATGTCATGAATCAGGTGGACCCCGACTACATAAGGCTCCGCAGCCTGGCGGTGCCGGACCACGTCCCTCTTGCGGACGATCTACGCATAGGCTCGTTCCGGCGTCCCAACGATGAGTTGATGGCCAGGGAGATACTACTTTTTGTAGAGAGCCTAGATGGTATCACCAGTTTTGTTCGCAGCGATCACATTCTCAATCTCTTCCAGGATCTGGAAGGTCGCCTGCCCGAGGATAAGGAACATATGGCCTCGATACCCCGTGCGTTCTTGGAGATGGATCCCGAGCGTCGGGTGTTGTACCAGGTGGGTCGACGCTGGGGGATCTTTGCGGGTGTGGTAGATATGTGGGACCCACAGCGCCTGGCGCAAGCCGAGCGTCTGGTACGACGTTTGGGGGCGACGCCGACCAACATCGACGAGATAGTGGATGAACAGGTCAAGCGTTTCATCTGATGTTACCTGGACCGAGTTGTCCGGCGGATGAACGAAGATGATCCGGTGGAACCCGCGCGTCGGGTGTCCGCCACAGCGGATATACTCAACTAACTATGAAAGAGACCGGCATAAAGCTCATCGCGCAGAACAAGAAGGCCTTCCACGACTATTTCATTGAGGATCGGCTGGAGGCCGGTATCGCCTTGGTGGGAACGGAGGTCAAGTCTCTGCGTGAAGGACGGGCCAATCTGCGCGATTCCTACGCCGCTGTCAAAGACGGCGAGCTGTACCTGATCGGGATGCACATCAGCCCCTACACCGCCGGCAATATTTTCAACCACGACCCCCTGCGCGATCGCAAGCTGCTGGTCCACGCCCGCGAACTGCGTAAGCTGGCCAACAAGATCAAAGCCACTGGGTATACGTTGGTTCCCACCCGCATGTATTTTCGTGGTGGCCGAGCCAAAGTCGAGATCGCGGTGGCGCGCGGTAAGGCTCAGTATGACAAGCGCCAGGCCCTGGCTAAGAAGGATGCGCAGCGTGAGATCGAGCGGGCTGTGAAGAGCCGCGGCCGGGAGCGAGACCGGGGTGAGTAACCGGAAGATCCGGGGGCGGTCGTGCAGTTGGTATCACTCATCACCGCATATATCTTGATAAGTGGATCGTTTCATTGCCAACCGAATAACCATTGATCTGGATGCCGTTCGTCACAACGTACGGTTCCTTCGTTCACTTCTACCAGTCCATACGCGCTTCACGGCAGCCGTCAAAGCCGATGCTTACGGTCATGGTGCCGTACCGGTGGCACGAGCTGTGCTGGAGGCCGGCGCATGGGGTCTGGCGGTGGCCACAGCCGAGGAAGCTGCGGAATTGCGCGACGCCGGCGTGGAGGCGCCGGTGCTGGTCATGGGTCCTGTCTACACTGAAGGGCAGCTGGTGGAGATGGCCGGTCGGGATATTGAGGTTTCGGTGGTGTCACCGGAGATGGTTCGTCTGCTGCAGAAAGCTTCCAAATCTTTGCCTGCTCTTAGAATTCACATCAAGCTTGATACAGGGATGAACCGCCAGGGGCTGCTGCCGGGGCCGGAGGTGGAAGCCTTGATGGACGTGGTTCGTTCCGCCCCCAGTATCACGATGGCCGGAATCATGACGCATTTCGCCTGCTCATCCGAAGAGCCGGATTCTGTCGGATGGCAGCTGGAGCGATTTCGACCGGGGGTAGAACGTGTGCGTCGCGAATGGCCGCAAGTCCCGGCGCATGCAGCAAACAGCGCGGCCACCATGCACCATCCGGAGAGCTATTTCGATATGGTAAGGTGTGGTATTGCCGTGTACGGATTATCTCCGTTCCAGGGTGATGCAAGGGTGGAGGGGCTGAGGCCGGCTATGAGCCGGACGTCGCGTGTGGCGATGATCAAACGCGTGACTACAGGCGAGGGAGTGGGTTACGGTCTAACCTTCCGTCCCACCGAAGATCATGTAGTGGCTCTGGTGCCTATAGGCTATGGAGACGGGGTGTTGCGGGCATTGAGCAATTGTGGAGAGGTGATCATTCGGGGAAAGCGCCGACCCATGGTGGGTCGAGTTTCTATGGACTCCTTTGCTGTGGATCTGGGAGACAACGCCGACATGGTGAAGCCCGGCGATATCGTCACCCTCATTGGAAGCGAGGGTGCTGCCAACATCAGTACAGAAGAAGTCGCCCGTTGGGCGGGGACCATCAACTACGAAATATCGTGCGCCGTTAAGCTGCGTCGGGCGGAGCGCGTCTTCCGAGACGAAGCGGTGGGCACAGAAACACAACCATGACGGTGTCGATCAACAGAGGATGAGCAAATGGATGTGAGAACCGCCATTCAGACGCGCCGCAGTGTGCGCAGGTTCGACTCTGCCCGGCCCGTCAGCGATGAAGACGTGGCAGCTGTTCTGGAAGCGGCCCGCCGGGCTCCTTCGTGGAAGAACAACCAACCATGGCGTTTTGTTGCGGTGCGGTCCGCAGCGATGAAAGACAAGATCGTGTCCGCCGTCCCTGAAGACAATCCGGCGCGCAAAGCAATTGCGTCGGCTTCCGTGGTGATCGTCATGCTGGGCGTGCCTGCCGAAGGGGAGGTGCACCAGGACAAAGCGTTCTATCTGGTGGATTGCGGCATCGCCGGCCAGAATCTATTCCTGCAGGTGGTGGAATTGGGTCTGGCGTCGGTGTGGGTGGCTCTCGTAGACGGGCCCGCCGTGTGCCGTGCCCTGGAAGCTCCCGCCGGCTGGGAGTGTGTGGGCATCTTCCCCATCGGCTATCCGCTGGAGGGTGAATATAACAAAAGCCCCCGTCCTCGGAAGGCGATCGTGGAGGTGTGTTTCCTGGACAGAGTGGGGAATCCGCTCCCGTTATAACGACGAGGCGCCGCAGACATCGGTCTGCGGCGCCGGATGTGAAGCGTTAAGCGGCGGCCTACGGGAGGCCGCCGCCATGAAAACCGCGTATACTATTTAGTGCAACCTCTCTGTGACGTGGGTGTCGCATCTGGGTTGCCACCTTCGTGGGGGCGACATGGCTTCGACGGGGCTCAGGTCTGAGTGAGGGTAGCGGGTCGAGATCCCGGCCGTTCTCGTTAAACAGGCTGGAAAAACACAATTGGCAAGCAAGAACTTGCTCTGGCCGCCTAACCTAGTTTAGGCGCCTGTCGCGCCTCCCGTGTCCGCCGGGGAGGGTCGCGGCATCAGCTAGGTGGACTTACCACAGGCGAGGGTCACCGGCGCCCGAGGGACATTAAGGTGGCTGGCCGAGCGCACCCAGCTCCTACGGGGGCGCGGAGCGAGACACTGTAGTAGGGGCTACACCCGTAGAAGCCTTCTCCAGACGAGTTTCGGACGCGGGTTCGATTCCCGCCGCCTCCACCATCC
>JAAYZX010000121.1 GCA_012514635.1 Actinomycetota bacterium | reverse complement strand
GGCCCCAAGGTTCAACCTCGTGTCTGTCGGGAATAATGATGCGTCTGATGGGGTCCTCGGGATCGCTCCAGTCAATAAGACTGAGATAGTAGGTGTTGGACCGAAATACAAACCGTTCGCCTACACTTCTGAGTTGGTCCCGTTCTGCTGGAGCCAAATCCGCCACCTGGTCTAGCGAGGTGACGTACTGGACCTTGGCCATGAAGGCCTCCTCTCCTCGCGGACGGTTGGGCGGCTACAGATAGAGGCACGGCCGCTCGGCACCGCCGGTGCCGGTATAGCAACTCGTTAAGGGGTACAGGAAGATGGATAACGCAGACGCGAACCCCCCCAAACCCGGCCCCCACACCGGCACAACTTCACAACTCACCCAACTAGTATAACAGCATCTTTATGAATTCTTTATTTTTCTGGTTGAGTACGTTCCCGAAACCACAGATCTACTCCACTGGGTCTATAGTCCCTTTTGGGCCAAACGAAACAAACCCTCCCAGTTTGTCCAGTTCATCCACCCGGCAACTCCACACCAGACGACCTTTGTAGGGAAGGATGTCGGGACAACCGTCGCACATGCTTTGACGACCGTCAGGCAATATGTCGCAGGGCTGGATGATCATGAGTGACTGCATGCGCATAGGTTCTCCCCAGTTGGCCGTCGAGGTCAGATAACTGCGCGCAATCCTGGCAATGCTCTTATTGATCAACGCCAGTGGCATGATGGCGCCCGCTCTGCGCATTAGACGTGGGCTCGTGTATGCCAGATACGTACCGCGCGCAGCGTGATGAGCGATCTGCGCCAATTCGATGAACTGCGCATCTGTGCAGCCGAACATCTTCTTGGGATTGCCAAAGCGCAGTCCCACGAGCCATTTGAAGGCGGAGGCATCCTCCGTACCGTTGAGGTAGCCACAGGGATGGTACTCGGGAAACACGGTGCGGATCTGGTCCATGACTTCCTGAGAAAGGATGTCCTGATGACCTTCCTGGTGCTCAAGGTGGTATACGAGATCACCGATATCGATCTTCTTGCCGTGCACCCACCCCTCGTAGCTGGCCTTCTTCTTGGCAGACCGAAAGAGTATGAACACCATAGTATTGACAAACTCTATGTGCTCCTGTGCCCACTGCACAAGGGCCGGAACTTCGTTGAGAGTGTCGCGGTAGATAGTGGCATTGAACGCCACGGCTATCCTTCCCCGCCCATGCTTGTAGACCATGCGGGCCATCTTCAACCGCAGTTCATTGAGCTCCTGCTCAGTCTTACCCCTCCACCCAGGGCGAATCTGATGCGAATCCACGTGAAACGTGAACCCGGCGATCCCCGCATCGAGTAACCGTCTTATAAGCTCAGGAGTAAGCGCCCTGCCGTTGGTGTTTACGATAGGCTTCCACCCCTGGTCCGCCACGTAACGCACAAGCTCCACGATTTGAGGATAGATCAGGGGTTCCCCGCCGGCGATGGAGATGCCGTCCGTATTGCGTAACCGCTTCACGGTCTCCAGTTCTTCGATCACGACCTTGAGTGGCTTGTGTCCCTGAGGATCATTTTCTCGATAACAACCCTCACAATAGAGGTTGCATTTGGTGGTCGGCTCCAGCCAAGTTATAGCATTGTCGGCCAGATTCCACGGCAGGCGGTATAGCGAACGATGATCTACTTGCGCTGACACATACTCCCCCTTACGTGGGCTGAAGTTCATCGAATTATAGCGAGTTCATGAGCATACGATAGAATCTGCCTTAACATGCCACCGAACGGAGACCTGTGGCCAACTGCCCGCACTGCGCACAGACCAACTCTAGATCAGCCGTGCACTGTAAGAAGTGTGGGCAACTCCTGGTAGCGGAGTGGACCCACAACATACCGCTGATCAACAACCGCTTCATGCTCAAGGACATGGCGGTCGTCTACGGTATCTCTATCGTCATCATGGAACTACTGGTGGCGGGCATGAGCTTTTTCCTGGGAGAAGAAGTCGTATGGATACCGTTACCAATTGTCGGGATAGTGATTGGAATCCTGATCGTCTTGTTTTTGATCGCTGCTGGTGTCGTTCTCCGAAATCGAATCTCCATGCAGTTTACCCTGTCCCCGGAAGGAATAACCTGGGATATGGGATCAAGGCAGAAGAGGATCAATCGAGTGGGGATGATATTGGCCATGCTGGTCGGCAGGCCGGGAGCGGCAGGAGCGTCAATGCTGGCTGTATCGGGAGAAACCGGTGGAATCCCATGGCGCAATATCCACAAGATCACAACGTTCCCCAGCCTCAGAGTTATCACGCTGAGCAATTCGTGGCGTCCGGTTCTTCGCCTCCACGTTCCCGACCATTTGTGGGCTACCGCCGAGGCGATGATACGCACATATTGGACACCCCCTGTTGCAGAGCAGCCCACTCCGGCGCAAAAGCGCGAATCAGGCAGAGCGCTTATTTTCCGAATACTCTGGGCCGTAGCAGCCGTGGCTGCCTGTCTCCTTGCCACGGTATGGTACGATTTTGACCTTGACGACCTCTGGAGACCGCTCTTCTTAGCGGGTCTCTTGGTGGTCGTTGCCTCTCTTCTGGTGGGTGCGGCCCGCCGTATCCTGGCCTTCCTGGGCGGCCTATTGACTGTCTACCTTCTGGTCAGACACATGCTGGAGGGATTCCGCCCCATCATCGGGCTCAGCGGCACGTACTACGGCCGCAGTTTTGCGGCGGACCCATGGATATTTGCGCTCAGCGTTCTTGGGTACTTGACTCTCTTTGCGCTCGCCATCCGCGGCATGGTCTCCGGCCGTCCGGCTGCTCGGTAGACCACAGCCCACACTTCGCAGAAGGCATCTCCTCCAGAAGCGACCTGACCCATACGTCGCAGCGTCTTTATGGTAGAACTTCTGGTGTCAGCTCTCTAATGGAGTCGAGCACCCGTGATGCCCGCGCGAGCGCCGCCGTTTCGGGCGGAAACAACTTGTTCGGAATAGCGATCACAAAGAGTCCTGCATCGGCTGCCGCCACGATGCCGTTACCGGAATCTTCGACGGCGACGGCCTCTTCCGGACGTACCTGCAATTGTGCGCAAGCAAACGCGTACACATCCGGCGACGGCTTACCGTGTTCGACGGCATCAGATGAGACGAGGGCCTGGAAAGATTCCGTCAAACCCATGCGCTCCATCAAGAACTCAATGATGGACAGCGGTGATGACGAAGCCACCGCCAGAGATAACCCAGCGCCCGCCAGCGCCCGCACCGCCTCCGACGCCCCGGGTATTACCGGAAGATCGGCTGCATAGCTATCCCGCAACATGGAGACAACTCCGGCCAAGATCTCTTGCTCTGTCATGGGGGCTCTAAATGTCCGGCGAATGTAGCGTGACCACTGCGCGGAATTAGCCCCCATACAGTCCCGTTGGTGTTGTGCCGTCCACACACCCCCAAACGACGCCACAAAATCGTGCCGCACCTGGTGCCATATCTCCTCGGTGTCAACCAGGATGCCATCCATATCGAAGATGACTGCTCGAGTAGTCATGAATATCTCTCCAGGCCTCCACGTCTCGAGGCCCTCATTGGCTGCCAAGGTATCCTAGGCGAAAGCACCGACTCGGTCAAGCCGGCACCTCCGGCCGGATCGACTTGGTACGGGTAGACTTGATCTTGCCTAAGATACAGTCTGGCACTGAGATACAGTCTGGCATATCCTCTAAAGGGTAGGGAACTGGGCAGGAGGCCGAAGAATGGTGGACTTCGATAAGCTCGGCGTGTTCTATCTCGGTAAGAAATACGATCTTGCAACAAAGCAGAGACAGAACAACCTCCTTCTCTACGATGCTAAAGACCTGGTCACCCACGCCGTATGCATGGGCATGACCGGTAGCGGAAAGACCGGGTTGTGCATTGCGTTGCTGGAAGAGGCCGCCCTCGACGGCATGCCCGCACTGATCATCGACCCCAAGGGTGATCTGCCCAATCTCATGTTGAACTTCCCCAATCTCACGCCTCAGGACTTCAGGCCTTGGGTGAACGAGCAGGAAGCGGCCCGTAAGAACCTCACTCCCGATGAGTTGGCGATAGAACAGGCGGAGCTATGGAAGAACGGCCTGGCTGAATGGGAACAAGACGGGGATCGTATAGCCCGCTTAAGAGCAGCTGCAAACTTCACCGTATACACACCGGGAAGCACAGCGGGACATCCCATATCCATCCTGAGCTCCCTTGCCTGTCCACCCGCTGCAGAGCGCTTGGATCACGAACTTATACGGGATCGTGTCGCCGGTACAACCTCGGGCCTTCTTGTTCTGCTGGGCATCGATCCCGATCCTATACGCAGTCGCGAACACATCCTCTTATCCACCATTCTGTATCACGCTTGGTCGAACGGTATGCATCTCGACCTGCCGTCGCTCATCCGGCTGATCCAAACTCCACCGGTCTCCAACATAGGCGTTATGGACATAGAGTCCTTCTATCCCGGCAAGGATCGCTTTGACCTGGCAATGCTCTTCAACAATCTATTGGCCGCTCCCGGCTTTGCCACTTGGCTGGAGGGCGACCCATTGGACATCGAACGCCTACTCTACACGCCGGAAGGTCGGCCCCGAGTCTCAATCATGTCCATTGCTCATCTCAGTGACAACGAGCGCATGTTCTTCGTCACACTGCTGCTCAACGAAGTTCTTAGCTGGACCCGAACACAGGCCGGCACAAGTAGCCTTCGCGCCATAGTTTATATGGATGAGATATTCGGTTACTTCCCGCCCGTCGCCAATCCGCCCTCCAAGGCCCCGCTTCTCACCCTCCTCAAACAGGCGAGGGCGTTCGGGGTAGGTATAGTGCTGGCCACTCAGAACCCCGTGGACCTCGACTATAAAGGTCTGAGCAATACCGGAACTTGGTTCATAGGCCGCCTGCAGACCGAACGCGACAAAGCCCGGGTCCTGCAAGGACTGGAAGGCGTAGCCGCCGGAGCAACCACCCCTTTCGACAAGGCCGCCATGGAAACAACTCTTGCGGGTCTGGGAAGCAGGGTTTTTCTCATGTACAACGTGCACGAGGACGGCCCCGTCATCTTCCAAACTAGGTGGACCCTCTCCTATTTGGCAGGCCCACTAACCCGCGCGCAAATCCGGCGGCTGTCCTCGCCGCATACCGCCGACCTAGATGTGCCGCCCACGGCGGCAGCCGCGGGAAGCGTGGCTGCCGCCGTGGCCGGCACATCTCTCTCTGAACCGACATCGACCAATACGCCCATCTCCGCGGGCGCCGCACCCGTCTTGGACTCAGCACCGCTGCTTCCACCGGATATCCCCTTTTTCTATTTACCTGTTGCCTATACGCCAACAGGCGACGGCACTATCATATTGCGACCGGGATTAGGAGCCGTAGCCGATGTGCACTTCCGCGACGCCAAGCGAAGAATAACCACAGACCAAACCGTCGCAGCACTCGTGCCTCTTAGTGAGTCGGCCGGGGCCGTCAACTGGGATGAGGCAGACTTGTTAGACCTAGATCCCGACCATCTCTCCGTCACAGCACCGGCAGGCGCCGTATTCCAGCCTCTGCCCCCGTCTGCCACCAAGCCCTCCGGTTATAAGAAATGGCAGAAGGACTTCGCCGACTGGGTATATCGCAACCAAAGCCTCAGTCTTCTCAGCTACCCTTCACTGGGGCTGGTAGCAGATGTAGGGGAGCCGGAAAATCAGTTCCGAGCCCGCGTACGGCACGGGCAACGGGAGAAACGCGATCAGATGGTCAAAAAACTACGCCGCTCCTATGCTCCCAAGCTGGCAACCTTGGACGAGCGCGTGCGCCGCGCGCAACAGATGGTGGACAAAACGGAGGAGCGGGCACGTAGCCAGAAACTGCAGACAGCTATATCCTTCGGCGCCACGCTTCTAGGGGCCTTCACGGGCCGCAAGCTTACCAGTACCGGCAACCTGGGCCGCGCTACCACCGCCGCTCGAGGCGTGAGCAAATCGATGGATCAGGCGGGGGATGTGGCGCGTGCCAAACAGACTCTGGAGACGCTACGTCAAACGCGAACTGAGCTGGACCAAGAGTTCAACGACGCCCTGATCGCACTCGAAGCCGAAATCGACACCTGGCGCGAGGGTTTCGACCAGATCGAGTTGAGACCGAGAAGGATGGATATCAGCGTGCGGTTCTTTGCGTTGACGTGGATACCGATGCGGCGTGACACCACGGGCCGGGAACAGCCGGCTTGGCGCTGATGAACCTGGAACATTACAAGCGAAGATCGGCGTTCTATGGCGCAAACGGCGCCGTTGTCTCCCTCTACGCCGACCCCCTTACAGCACGCACCTGCGTGCCTGCAATGCCCTGAACCATATCCTCAATGTCTCCAATGGCACCGATGACGGCACGGTGTCCGGTTCTTTCCACAAACCGGCATGCCGCCTCCACCTTGGGACCCATGGAACCCGCCGGGAAGACATGGGTACGCAGATCCTGAGGGGTGACATCACGCAACAGCTGCGGATGCGCGGATCCCCAATCAAGATAGACTCCGGCCACATCCGTGGCCATGACGAACAGATCGGCATCCAATTCTCTTGCAAGCAGGGAACCGGCCAGATCCTTGTCGATCACGGCCTCTACTCCCCGTAGGTCACCATTCTCGTCAATAATAGTGGGGATGCCTCCCCCTCCCGCACAGATAACAATCACGCCTTTTTCAATAAGCCACTTAATGGGTCGGATTTCGAAGATACGGCGTGGAGCCGGTGACGGCACCACTCTGCGCCACCCTGCACCGTCTTTCTTGAACGACCATCTCTTCGCACGACCCAGACTTGCCGCCTCCTCATGCAGGTAGAGTGGTCCAATGAACTTAGTGGGTTCCCGGAAAGCCGGATCGGCGGGATCCACCTGCACCATTGTCAGAATAGTGGCAAACGGCTGTGCAGGCGCCATGAGATTGCCCAGCTCTTGCTCAATCAAGTAACCAATCATGCCTTCGCTCTGCGCCCCCAGCACGTCCAGAGGATACGGCTCGGCCTCCTGGCACGCGGCCGCCTGCAGAGCAAGCAGCCCAACCTGCGGTCCATTCCCGTGTGACAGCACGACTTCGTGTCCAACAGCGACAGGAGCCAGCGCTTGAGCGGCCAGTCTCACATTCGCGCGCTGGACATCCGGAGTCATTGGTTCGCCGCGCCTGAGAAGTGCATTTCCTCCCAGTGCAATTACGATGCGCATGACTTCATCCGTCGCGAAGACACGAGCTCACGTTTCTCTATCTCATGACTGAGCTATCCTCAGCAGGCGCGCCCCGTTCTCCCATAGAACTTTGCGGGCTGCCTCAACCCCAATGACTTCAACCAGCGTCTCGATATTGCCTTTGATCGACGGGACACCCGGGAAATCGGTGCCGAAAACCATCTTGTCGACCAGCTCCGGCCAACGCGGGAAGTACTGCGGCAGATTGCGAGGAGGCAGACCGGATAGCTCTAGGTAGACATTGGCATGAAGCGTGGCGAGAAGTGCCGCCTCGTCATACCAAACTCCCCTGCCTGCATGGGCCAACAGAATAGGCAGCTCGGGGAAAGCCGAGGCGATATCATCCAGAAGCAGTGGTTGCGCAAACTTGAGCCTCGTGCCCCGAAAACGGGACAGACCGGTGTGGAACGTAACCGGAAGGCGCAGCTCCTCTAAACGGGCGTACAGTGGGAAAAGCCTTTCCTCGTGAGGCCAGAAGTGCTGATATGAGGGGAGGAACTTGGCTCCTGCTACCGGACCCATGGAACGCAGCTGCTCCAGGCGCGCAACCGGGTCAAGATCGATCCACGGATTAATGGACACAAACGCGTGAAGCCCCTCTGTACCCGCAGCAAACCGAACAACGTCTTCACTTTTGACCATACCACTAACCAGGGGGGCTTCCTCCGCCAGCAACACGATATGGTCCACGCCGTTGGTTCGGAAATGGTCTAGAAAGGGCTGCGGCTCGTTAAGCCGCATAGTGGTCTCCAGGGCCCCCGGATTCACCTGCATTGCGTATGACAAGCCCTCCGCAGTGTACGCGGACAAGAACGGTGGGTGGACGTGCATGTCTAGCACAGGATGGTCAAACAACACTAGACCGCCTTCGCTCGTTTGGGACCGGCCGCCACCACGAGCCGCACCCCCACGCTCGCGGCGGTAATGCGTTAACAAGTCCGATTGTCACTTTGGCCACGTAGCACAAATGGAAGTCGTCACTCCAGCCATAGTCCGGATCTTGATAATGCATGAAGGATACGCTCTGCATCGGGCAGAGAACAAGCCGAGGGTTTGCCGTATGAAGGCACATACTCTATCCTACCGTGTCACACTGACTCGTATATCAACCTGCGGGCGGATTGAAACGTTGATGCAGGACGAAACAAGAGACATCTGTCGCGAGGATTGCGAAGAGGCTATGGAGGCACTCTATCGCTTCGAGCGGGATGGCCGCACGGCCACCCTCTCGGACCTCATGCAGGAGCCGGACCTTGATGGGCGACCGGTGGCCGACATCGTTATGGAGCTTGCGCTCAACGGCCAGGTGGAACTATCAGGAGACTCCGTGTCACTGACGCCACGCGGCCGCGACATAGGGCACCGCATCTACTCACGGCACATATTGGCGGAAAGGTTGCTGCGCGCGCTCGGGCTCCGAGAGTCATGCGCCCACGAAGAAGCCTGCCGTATGGAACACATACTGGACGACGAAGCGGTAGCCGAGGCAACAAAACGTCTCGACCGTTTCGAAACCATGCTTGACAGTGGCGTACAACGCCTCGCCGACGCAAGCCCCGGCGAGTACCACGTAGCCTTCCTGGCTACCGGTCGCACTCAGCGACGACGTCTGGAGGATATGGGCATAGGCCAAGGCGCTCAACTGCGCGTATGGCGCAAACAGCCGCGGGGGCCCGTAGAGGTAGAAGCCCACGGCGCCCGCTTAGCGCTCGGACGCGGAGTCGCCACCAAGATCCTTGTGGCGCCCCATCTGAACTCCAACTCGGACACGCAATTAGATTCCTAGAGTGAAGGATCCCCTGACTGCAACTGCGGCCGGCGGCGCCTTCGCCAACGGCGGCCCCGCTGCCGCCGAGACCACTTTCGCCTTGGTGGGCAATGCCAACGTCGGTAAGAGCGTCATCTTCAACGCCCTTACCGGAATGAACCAGACCATTGGCAACTGGCCCGGCAAGACTGTGGAGCTGGCTCAGGGCGCCTTCCTCTTTCGTGGCAAGCGTCTTCGCGTAATCGACCTCCCCGGCATTTACTCGCTCTCCGCTTATTCTCAGGAGGAGTTGGTAGCCCGCGACTTCTTGGCGGGTCGCATGGCCGACGTTGTAATCGACGTTGTCGACTCCACCGTACTGGAACGCAATCTCTATCTAGCTCTGCAGTTGCGCGAACTGCAGGTGCCGCTCGTGTTGGCTCTCAACCTGACGGATCTTGCCTCCAAGGAAGGGCTGGAGATCGACGCGGACGTGCTGTCTATGGAATTGGGTGTACCTGTGGTGAAGACCGCCGCCGCATCGGGCAAAGGCCTCGAGGAGCTTGTGGCTGTAGCCCTTACCTGCTCTTTGGGGAGACCGGGACCCGGACCGCGTTACGGACGTGAGGTGGAAGAAGCTGTGCTGCAGGTGGAAGAAGCTCTGGCAGCAGCCATAGCGGATCCTGTAACGGCATCGGGTTTCCCCGACGAGTACGCCGGCGTCCCAACCCGCTTCATAGCCATCAAGCTTCTCGAAGGCGACGAGGAGATGGAGCACCAACTCACGTCCTTGGGAGACGTAGTGCAGATCGCACACACTGTGGCCGGCAAACTCGAGGCCGTTCACGGGCACGACGCGGCGGGTGTCATCGCTTCTGAGCGCTACGCGGTTGCCGGACGCATATCAGCGGAGGCGGTGCGTAGGGTAGACGTGACGGGCCGCAGCACCGGAGAGCGCCTTGACTCCTTTCTGTTGCACAAGGTGCTTGGTTGGTTTGCGCTGGCGGTGGCGCTCTTCGCCATGTTCGGCATCATATTCATCGTTGGTGATAAGTTCGCAGGCCTGCTCGAAGAATTATTCGAGTGGTGGGAGGAAGCGTTCTTCGCACTCGGTCTGCACCCCGGATGGTCGGACTTCCTGTGGCGGGGTATCGTACATGGCGTGCTGGCCGGTGTCTCGATAGCCCTTCCATACCTGGTGCCGTTTTATCTTATTCTCTCTTTCTTGGAGAACTCCGGCTATCTGGCACGGATGGCCTTTCTTACGGACTCAATCATGCACCGGTTGGGGCTGCATGGCAAAGCGTTCATCCCCATCTTTCTAGGGTACGGGTGTACAGTGCCTGCCGTTCTGGGCACCCGTATCATGGAACGCGACCGCGATCGCCTGATTGCCGGTATTTTGGCCACACTTATTCCGTGCTCCGCCCGGACCGTGGTGATCCTAGGCCTGGTGGGTGCTTTTGTGGGCTTCTGGGCGGCAATCTCCCTCTACATCATCAACCTCATCATTGTGTTCATCGTGGGCCGGATTCTCAACAAGTATCTGCCGGGGGACAATGTCGGCCTCATCATGGAGATGCCCAAGCTTCGCACCCCCGCGTGGCGGGTGTCTCTGAAACAGACTTGGTTCCGGCTGAAAGACTTCGTCATATTCGCCTTCCCCATCATTGTGGCGGGAAGCCTGGTACTCTGGGGCCTCGAACGTCTGGGCTGGCTGGATCCTGTGGCCTCTGCCCTCGCTCCCTTCACGGAAACCGTACTGGGTCTGCCCGCAGTGACGCTCATCGTGCTGGTCTTTGGCGTGCTGCGTAAAGAGCTGGCCCTCATCATGCTGGCCACCGTTCTGGGCACCACCAATTTCGGCCTTGTCCTCTCCGCCCGGGAGATGTTCGTCTTCGCTCTCATCGTGATGCTGTACGTACCCTGCGTCAGCACCATAGCGGTGATGCGTCGGGAGTACGGCGCCAAGATAGCTGCACTCGTCTCTGCCGGTGAGGTCGTTGTAGCACTGGCGCTGGGCGCGCTGGTCAACTGGATCTGGAACCTTGTGGCCGCCATTGTCTGACGTTCCCACCCCCTCGCAGGGTGACGCTAATCCGAAACCGCCGAAACCGTCCAGGGAACGAACCCGACCAGGATTAACCTCGATATGGTATACGAAGAGTATGGTCAACGTCGTGCTGGGAGTCATCGGGACAGACTGCCACGCCGTGGGAAACAAGATCTTAGAGATCGCCTTCCGCGACGCCGGCTTCATCGTCCATAATCTAGGCGTCATGGTGTCGCAGGAAGAATTCATCGCCGCGGCCATCGAAACCAACGCCGAGGCCCTGCTCATCTCTTCTCTATGCGGGCACGCTGAGATCGACTGTCGAGGGCTACGCGAACGCTGCATAGAGGCCGGCATAGGTGACATCCTGCTCTACTTAGGCGGCAATCTCACAGTCGGCGAATCCGACTTCGCTGAGGTGAAACAGAAGTTCACCGACATGGGTTTCGACCGCATCTTCCCGCCCGGAATCATGCCCGAAGACGGCATCGACGCCCTGCGTGCCGACCTGCGCGGACGAGGCCTGGAGCTGGAGATACCCGATGTCTGATCTGCTGTTGGCAGACATCGGCAGCACCTTCACCAAGGTCTGTCGGGTGGATGTGGAGAACTCACGCCTGACAGCCACCGCCTCCTCTCCCACAACCGTCTCCACAGACGTAATGGAGGGACTGGAACGTGCCTGCCACGAGATCGATGTCGATCTGGAAAACAATGCAGGCATGCGGCTTCTGGCCTGCTCCAGTGCCGCCGGCGGGCTAAGCATCGCCGCGGTAGGCCTGGTGCCCAGCCTTACGGCCAAAGCGGCCGAGATGGCCGCACTGGGTGCCGGTGCCAAAGTGGTCGGTGTCTTTCCATTTCTGCTCACTCGCAACGATCTCTCGCAACTGGAGCATCTCTCTCCTGATCTCATACTGCTAACCGGCGGAACCGATGGGGGAGACACCGAGCACATCGTCTCGAATGCACGGACCCTGGCAGACGTCTTTGCGGATACCCCTTTGGTGGTCGCCGGCAACCGAGCCGCACACGACGAACTGGACACCATCCTTCAAACCTGGAACGCACCTGTGCGCGCAACCGCCAACGTCATGCCCGAACTCGGCCGTCTGGATCTCGAGCCCGCCCGCACCTGCATTCGTGAGTTGTTCTTGGAGCGCATCGTGGTCGCCAAAGGCATGGGGCATGTCAGGATGCGCGCGGACCTCTTGCTGCCTACACCCGACGCCGTGATGAGGTCTCTGAGCGCCTTACGGGATGCCTGGGCCACAGCACCGGCGTCCGCGGCTACGACACGCACCCCTGAGCCGACCACAGCCCCAGCCGACGAGGACTGCCTAATGGTCGTCGATGTGGGAGGCGCTACCACCGACGTATACTCGTATGGCTTCGGTAGGCCGGCTTCGCCCGACATTGTCTACCGCGGCCTTCCCGAACCACTCGAAAAGCGCACCGTGGAGGCTGATCTAGGAGTGAGATACACGCTGGCCGGTCTCGCCGAACATATGGATACGGAGTACGTGATCCGCGACGGCGGCCTGACGATTGCCCAACTGGAACACTGGGTATCCGTCGTCTCGGGAAATCCCTCCCGTCTACCCGCATCCCCCGTTGAGCAGACCGCCGATACCGCATTGGCCCGCGCAGCCTGCCACTTGGCCGTAGTGCGGCACTGTGGAAATCTGGAAGAAGTGTGGACGCCGCAGGGCCGCACCCTGGTCCAACAGGGCAAGGATCTGACTCACGCCGCCCTCGTGGCTGGAACAGGTGGACCCGCAGCGCACGACGTTCCTCCGGGAGCCGTCCCGCGGGCGGCCGTCCGTCGTCCCGGGGAGACCGGCCTCCTGCCGCGCAACCCCCGCATCATGATGGACCGCGGATACATCCTCTGGGGCCTGGGGCTGTTGGTGGCGGCCGATCTACCCGACTGCGCCGCCGCACTTGCCGCCGATCACCTGGTGCGCGCATGAGCACCCTATCCAATACTCGCTGGCCGGCGGCGCGGCTGCTGGCATCCCGTCCCGAGGTCCTGGACGGATGGAAGACCGGCCGCCAGGTCGAGGATCTGGAAGAGGCCATCGCCTACCAGGCCGCCATACCTCAGGCCAAACGTTTCAGCATCGCCCTGCGCGTCGCCGATCCAGCAGGAGAAACACTGGTACAACCCCGGGCAGGCGTGTGCCTGGTCAAGGAGCACATCAATTTGCTACAGGCTCTGGAGCAAGAAGGTCAGGCCGATCTTCTCCCCACCACCATCGATAGCTACACTCGTCACAACCGCTACGCCGACGCGCAGGCCGGGATCGAGGAGAGCACCCACAGCGGTCATTCCCATCTGAACGGGTTTCCGGCCGTGAATCTCGGCGTGCATGCGTGTCGTATGGTGACAGAGGCCGTGGAGAGGCCCATCGAAGTCCGTCATGGCACACCGGACGCCCGCCTGCTGGCTGAGATCACATTGGCGGGGGGATTTACGGCTTTCGAAGGCGGGGGTATCTCTTACAACATTCCTTACGCCAAGAGCGTACCGCTCGAACGCAGCCTGCTTCACTGGCAGTACGTGGATCGGTTGGTCGGTCTTTATGCCGAGCAGGGGATCGAGATCAACCGCGAACCTTTCGGTCCTCTGACGGGAACCATGGTTCCCCCGTGCATCTCGAACGTCGTGGCCATCATCGAGGCCTTGCTGGCAGCAGAACAGGGTGTCACCAGCATCACCGTAGGCTATGGACAGTGCGGCAACCTGTACCAAGACGTGGCGGCGTTGTGCTCTCTACGACAACTGTGTGGCGAGCTTCTCGAGAGCAGAGGCCACGGAGCCGTCCATCTCTCCACCGTATTCCACCAGTGGATGGGAGGATTCCCGCCGGATGAGGCGCAGGCGTTTGGAGTGATTTCCTGGGGCACCGTAGCAGCGGCTTTTTCCGGCGCCACCAAGATCATTTCCAAATCACCGCAGGAAGCGCTGGGAGTTCCTACGGCCGAAGCCAACATCCGCGGCCTCCGCTGCACACGCCAGGTGCTCAGTATGTTCAAGGAGCAGCAGCCGTTGGCCACACTCGAGATCGACCGCGAGCACGACCTCATCACACTCGAAACGAGGCAACTGCTGAATGCTGTGGAGCGTTTGGGCGCTGGCGATCTGGCCGTTGGGACGGTCAGAGCGTTCCAGTCCGGCGCTCTGGACGTACCGTTTGCGCCCAGCCGCGAGGCACGGGGTGCCGTCATACCTGTGCGCGACCTTCACGGAGCCATTCGTATACTCGAGTTCGGGAACCTGGCGGTGGACAGTGAAATCAAAGCCATACACCGAGCCTTCCTAGAGGAACGGGCGCAGGCGGAGGGAAGAGCGGTAACCTTCCAGATGGTAACCGATGACATCTACGCGGTAAGCAAAGGCCGTCTCGTAGGAAAACCGCGCAGTCAGAGATCAACCATGGGCCGGAGAATGCCGTGACCCACGTGACAGACGTATTGTGCGTCCCAGGCGTGGCGGGTTTCTTTTTCGACGACCAGCGGGCGATCAAGACCGGTGTGGCAAACGACGGTTTCCTCTATGAAGGCAGCCCGCTCACCCCAGGCTTTCGCACTATCCGCCAGGCAGGAGAGAGTATCTCTATCCTGCTGCATCTTAGCAACGGCCACATCGCTTCCGGCGATTGCTGCTACATACAGTATCCAGGCGCCGGTGGACGCGACCCACTCTTCCTGGCTGAGACCTACAGCCCAGTGCTTGAGAGCATCCTCCGCGAGCACCTTATCGGACGCCGGGTGGATCGCTTCCGTCCAGCGGCGGAGGAACTGGACGGCCTTGAGTTCAACGGCGACCGGTTGCACGCCGCCCTGCGTTACGGCGCCACGCAGGCGTGGCTCGATGCCGTGGCTCTAGCCAAGCACCTCCTCCCCTGCCGCGTGCTGGCCGACGAATATGGAACCGAGCCCACCCTCAATCCCATCCGCATCTTCGCGCAGACCGGCGACGACCGTTACACTAATGTCGACAAGATGATCCTAAAACAGGTGGACGTACTGCCCCACGGCCTAATCAACAACATCCCGGACAAGCTCGGCGCCGACGGCGGTCGCCTCCTCGATTTCGTCACCTGGCTGCGACAACGCGTTCTCACCATGCGATCCTCTCCCGGCTACCGGCCGGAACTCCACGTGGACGTCTACGGGACCCTCGGCCTCATCTTCGACGCCGACGTGTCCCAGATAGCTTCCTACTTAAGCCGTCTGGCTCACGCCGCGGAACCACTGACCCTGCGCATCGAGGGACCGGTGGACATGGAAGATCGCCACCTCCACTACGAAACCCTGCGCGCTCTGCGCGAAGAGCTACACCGCCGCGACATCCCTGTGGAGATCGTAGCCGATGAGTGGTGCAATAGCCTCGACGATATCCGCACACTTGCCGAGATGCAGGCGGTGGACATGATCCAAATCAAGACGCCGGTGCTAGGCGGGCTCAACAACTCTATTGAGGCCGTGTCACTGTGCCGCGAATACGGCCTCAAGGCCTACCTCGGCGGCACCTGCAACGAGACCGAGCGCAGCGCCCAGCTGTGCGTACACGTGGCACTGGCCACACACCCGTATCAAATGCTGGCCAAGCCGGGTATGGGTATGGACGAGGGATTCATGATCGTGAAAAACGAGATGCTACGCACGCAGGCACTGTTGGCACGCTGTGGAGGGCGCATGTGAACCAGATGCGCATACTCAGCCCCACGGCTATTCTAGGGTACGGTTTTCCCATTGAGTCCTTCCAGGAGGGGATGGGGCGTAAACCGGATGTTATCGGAGTAGACGCCGGGAGCACTGATCCAGGTCCGTACTACCTCGGCACCGGCCAATCGTTCGTCAATGCAGAAGCCGTATTGCGCGATCTCTCCCTTTTGGTTCCCGCCGCCAAGGCCGCCGGCATTCCGCTGGTGATCGGCACGGCGGGGGGAAGCGGCGCTGCGCCACATGTTGCTTGGTGTCTCTCCCTGCTGGAGCGGGTGGTCAGCGACCACGATCTGCGCCTGGACGTAGCCGTTATCCACGGTGACGTGCCCGTGGCAGCGGCCAAGGCCGCCTTGGCCGCCGGCCGCATGCAGCCGCTCTCTTTCGTGCCGGAACTCACTGAAGAAACCCTGGACCGATGCACGCATCTAGTGGCGCAAATGGGTATGGAGCCGCTCATAGCGGCTCTGAGCGCCGGCCCGGACGTAGTCCTGGCCGGCCGCTGCTATGATCCGGCGGTATTCGCCGCTCCTATGCTCCTTCGGGGCTTCCAGGCGGGACCGGCCCTACACCTGGGGAAGATCCTGGAGTGCGCCGCCATCGCCACTTCGCCCGGCAGCGGCCGCGACTGCGTGCTTGGTACCATCAACAGCTGCGGTTTCTCGGTCACCACTCTGTCCGCCGAGCGGCGCTTCACCGTGCAGTCCGTGGCCGCCCATACTATGTACGAGAAGTCTCACCCCTTCCTCCTGCCCGGCCCCGGTGGCCAACTCGATCTTTCTCGGGTCCGCTTCACCCAACTCGACGAACGGACGGTGGAGGTTCGCGGCAGCGAGTTCAGACCCGGCCCGCCCACAGTGAAGCTGGAAGGGGCCGTGTGTGTGGGATACCGTACCTTCTGCATTTGTGGTATTCGTGACGGCGGCATGATTTCTCAGCTCGACGATATATTCGCCACGCTCCGTCAGGCGGTGGCCGACAATTTCGGCAAAAAAACACTCCAAACTGATGTCGAACTTCGCTTCCGCGTTTACGGCCACAACGGAGTGATGGGGCCGCTCGAACCAGAAACTAGACCGGCCGGTCATGAGGTGGGCCTGGTAATAGATGTTGTGGCTCCCACCCAGAAGCAGGCTGCAGCCGTCTGCGGTTTCGTGCGCACTGCCGCTCTGCATCTCGGCTTTCCCGGCCGCATCAGCACAGCAGGAAACTTGGCGTTCCCGTTCAGCCCTTCCGACGTGGACGCGGGCCCTGTCTTTGAATTCGGCGTGTACCACATCATGGAGGTAGAGGACCCGGTCTCCCTCTTCCCTGCCACCTATCTGGTAATGGGCGCTCAGCACCACTCCACAGGACGCAGACAATGACGACATCCGATCTCAATCCGGCAATGTCAACCGCCATAGGATCCACAGGCTCAGGGACGGTCCCCCTGCACACCCTGGCCGACGTCATCCGCAGCAAGAACTCAGGGCCCTTTGAGCTTACTCTCGACGTTTTCTTTCGCTCTGCGGAGATCTATGGGGCCGCCAAAGAACAACACATCATCTCCAAAGAACTCATCGGACATCTCTACGGAATCGACACCAACCAAATCCTTGAGATCGTCTATTACGACGCCGCCCTGGCCGTGAAGGTGACTATGGCCCGTCCGGCTTCGTCGGGATCACCGGCAGACACAGACGTCTATGGGGCGCAGCAGCACATGCCTCTCGCCGATGCCTTAGTGTATTGGACAGGCGCGCCTCCGGAGGAAGGTCTCCCGTGAAACGCCCGGCATGGCGAGAATGTCTCTCCTATGCTGTGTACTATGCGCCCCGCGGGCGTCCTCGGTTGCTTCTTCTCGGCGAGACCATCGCCCAACGCTACCTCGAGCCCACCGATCACCTCATCGGCGTCATCGGTGAGCCGGGGACGGGTAAGTCGTCACTCATCAGAGGTATGTTCCCGGGTCTAGAGCTCACCAACGACGATGCCGGCGTCAATGTCCGACCTCTCCCTCTTGTCCAGATGTATCGCGAGGGCCGCTTCCGCGCCCAGACCTTCCACCTCGACGCCCGTTTCGAGATGGCCTTTACTCAGACCTTCGAACTGGTCGACGCCGTCCGCGCCGCACTACGCGACAATCGCCGCGTAGTGGTAGAAAACTTCGACGCCATCTATCCAGCGCTGGGTATCAACGCGCAGATCATGGCCGGAATCGGCGAGGAGATCATCGTGGTGCGTCCGGATCTCTTCGGGCCGTTCCCAGAGGACCTCTTTCAAGCCGTACGGGGGACAGCCGTATTTCGGCGCATGGCCCACACCGCCGAGGACATCACGGCGATGGTGCTTGAACAGGACTTCGCCTACCCGCATCCGCAGATCCACAGCGATATTCCCCGTGGCTTCGTCATGGAATTCGACGAGGCGCCGCCGAACCTCCGTCTCGATGAGTTGGAGGCCAAGGTCCGCGAGATCATCAACGCCGCCCTCCCCGTCTGTTACACAGATGAAGACCACATCAGCGTGGGCGCCGACCGGTTTCCCTGCAGCGGGCCGCGTATCCACCTCTCCAACACAGCCGAAATCGAGGGCTTCCGCATTGTGCCGGAACTGATCTACGACGAGCTCAACGGCACACACTGTCTGGTGGGCTTTGTAGGGGCTCCCAAAGCCAAGCATTTCTTAGGGAGGCACCTGCCCCCCGAGCCAAGGTAGTCGCTCGCCCCCCTAGTTCTCCTTCGCAGGCGCATCCTTTTTTATTTAGAGTCGGGAACGGGCGTCGTGCTGAAGTACTCCTAGCCTGAGGATGCATCATGGGCCTGTCGGCAGATTCCAAACTGAAAAGCGCGCTCTCCGTTCCACGTGACAAACATGCTGGACTAAGAGCCCTGGGCGAGTAATACGGTGAGACTATCCAGCAAGGACGGAAAGGCACTGATCGAACTGACAGCAATCGAACGAGATGGTGACAACTTATCCTGCCGCGCCAAAGTGGCGGGAGCTATG
>JAAYZX010000120.1 GCA_012514635.1 Actinomycetota bacterium | reverse complement strand
TAGACTGCCCGGGGCCGTTGGCCCCGGGCAGTCTAGTAACTCACACCGAGAAGATGTGACGAAGTTCTCTCAGCGCATTGATGGTTAGATCCTTCTCGCCCGCTACCGGCACGTCATTCTCTGTAGCAACCAAGAACGGATACTTCCCACGGTTGCTGCCGACGACTTCATTTTGCCGCAGCACACTATGAATAGCAGCGGTGTCAGTCAGCACGATATCAGGAGGAAGCAAGATGCCCGTTCTCTTCACAATGTCTCGATTCGATGACCAAACGTCTGCGCGCACACAGAGACCGTCTACGAAGCGAGGCAACGATTGGGAGGACAGTTCACCCCAGTCCTTAACGGACAACAGAGGATTCAAGCCGTAGAAGCTGGCCGTGTTCCACAAAGGAGCCAGGAGAGAAGAGGCAACGCCCACTTCTGCTGCCGTCTTGATAACTGCGGCAGATTCTTCGATCACCAGCAGGTCTAGACCAGCTTCTCCCAGGCCTTTGCAGTAGCTTACCAACAGCCTGGTCATGCTTTCTCCATTATCCGTCCACGAGACGGCCGCATCTTCGTCTCGTGCCGATATCAGCAGAGTTGCGCTCAAGGGTCCCGTCACATACCCAACCAGGATGGTTTCGGGGAGCATAGTTGACAATCGACTTACGACGTCAATCGATACTGAAAGTCTACTTTCAGTCAACGACTGTTCCGGATCCCACGTTATCTTCCCTATTTCAGCCCATGATCGCGGCGGACCCATCACTCGGCATTGCTCCTGGTCGATCGGGCAACCAACAGCCTCGGCAATAACCACGGGATCCCGGTAGCAGACGATCGCTTCGAGATCATAGAAGCTCTGGAGGCTTCGCAGGCCGTTGGCCATTTTGGTGGCATTTGACATAAACTCGACTAGTGAGAGGTTGTCCACCGATGCTCCCATACCCATAAGAGTGGGGGCGAAAAGGCCACCCGCCCGTAGTCGCTTCTTCTTCATCTTCGATGGCATGGCAACCCGCCGCTACGGACGATACACAGGCGTAACGCACTTTGCATCAGGATACGAGCCGTAGAATTTCAGCAGTGATTCATCAACCGTAAGGCTGCTCCACTCACGCATGAATTCATCGTGGCTCTTTCCACGTGCTATCCGCCGCTGTCTTTCCTGATGGCGCGCCTCCTCAGTGGCGGCGACATCGACCCTCAGGGTAGTGTGATCATACCGAACAAGGTAGATATTCTCGGCGGTCCAATGGGAGATGATATCGTTTCGCAGGTCCTCCATGACTGCTTCCGAATTGCGGTCCAGGACATCCCCATAACCTGAACCACCTGTTGCGAAGCCAAAAGTAACGATATCACCCCTGTTGTAGGGGCGAATGACTCTACCGAAGAACTCGAACTCCCAGTCACCTTTGATCGCAGCTTCCTTTGCGGCGAGGATGTCCGGACCATCTAGGGTGAGATCTGGTGCACCGTCCCTGAACTGCTCTATGATATCCGCGTTGCGGACGCTGACGCCTGGCACCGTGCAGGGTTGGTAACCACCGAAAAGCGGCTGCGGCGTCTGGATTTTGCTGTTGTCGGAGATCGCCATAAAGTTGAGGCTATCCGAGCCGTGGCAGATCCATATCTGCACTGTACCTACACCACCACGCTGCTTCCCATGCCCACAGCAGTCTCGCCACCTATTGGACACGGCAATCAGCAACGGTAGTTCATTTTCCATG
>JAAYZX010000119.1 GCA_012514635.1 Actinomycetota bacterium | reverse complement strand
CACCTGCGTCATCGATCCCGGCGGAGAGGCGGATCACCTTGTGCAGGTGGCGGAAAAAAGAGGCTTGATGGTGAAGCAAATACTACTCACCCACGGCCACTTCGACCATATGGGAGGCGCTGCAGAACTGGCGCAGCTCACGGGTGCTCCCATCGCCTGTTCGCCGGACACGGCTCCTATGCTTCGCGATCCTGATCGCTATATACCCTTTCCAGGGTTCGAAGGTACACCCGGGAGGGAGCCGGATCGCGCACTCTATGAAGATGATGTCTTGACGGTTGGCAACCTTCGCGTCCTCGCAATCGAGACGCCCGGCCACTCGCCCGGGGATATGACGTTCGAGATCGGCGGACACCTTTTCTGTGGAGATCTGCTGTTCTATCGATCCATAGGACGTACCGACTTCCCCGGAGGAGACTTCGATACGCTGCTGAACTCGGTGGCCAAGTTGATGCGGCGTTTTCCACCGGAAACTCCGGTCCATCCAGGCCATATGCAGTCCACAACGTTGGGCGAAGAACGGGAGTTCAACCCATTCCTACGAGGTATTGCCGACCGTGTCTGACGTTTCGTCTGAACCAATCCTCGCTCCCAAAGGCACATACGACATCCTTCCCGAAAATCAGGCGGTACGCCGATGGCTGTTGGGCACGGCCGAAGAAGTCTTTCGTTGCTACGGCTATGGTCGGCTTGACACTCCCATGTTCGAGGAGACCCGGCTTTTCAGCAGAGGCGTGGGCGAGTCAACCGACATCGTTCGCAAAGAGATGTATACGTTCCTCGATTATGGTGGTCGCAGCATGACCCTGCGTCCGGAGGGCACGGCCCCTGCGGCGCGCGTCTTCGTGGAGCATGGTATGCACACGCGGCCCCTGCCCGTGAAGGTGTGGTATCACTGGCCTATGTTCAGGTACGAGAGCCCGCAAAGCGGTCGCTACCGCCAGCATCACCAACTGGGCGTGGAGGCGTTTGGTTCGGATTCACCGGAGTTGGACGCTGAGGTTATAGGTGTTCTTGCGGCCCTGTATCGGGCTATTGGGCTGGAAGGTGTAGATCTGCGCCTTAACTCTATGGGCTGCCGCGTTTGCCGTGGACCATACACTCAGCGACTGCGTGTCTTTCTGCGTGACCATGAAGAAGAATTGTGCGGAGAATGTCGCGAACGCACCGAGCTCAATCCCCTACGCACGTTCGACTGCAAAGTGCCGTTCTGTCGTGAAGTATTGGAAGGGGCCCCACGACTTGTAGACGATCTATGCCCCGGCTGCACCGCCCACCACGAGGTGGTGAGACGCTATCTGCAGCTGCAGGGAATCACTTATATCGAGGATCATCGTCTAGTACGCGGTATGGACTATTACACGAGGACCACCTTTGAGTTCCAATCTGCCGCACTGGGCGCCCAATCAGGCGTGGGAGGCGGAGGCCGTTACGACAATCTGGTGGAGGCGATTGGGGGTCCTCCTACCCCTGGAGTGGGGTGGGGAAGTGGAGTGGAGCGTATCCTCTTGGCCCTCAGTCGTCTGCAAACCGATCTACCGCAGGCCCGCCCGCCCGCGGCCTACTTGGTGGCGTTGATACAGGAGGCACGGGAGACCGTGTTCCTGTTGGCGGACCGGCTTCGGCGCCGCGGATTGGCTGCGGAGTTGGACTTCCAAGGACGTAGTGTAAAAGGACAGATGAAGCAGGCAAATCGCAGCGAAGCGCGTTATGCCGTGATCGTGGGGGAGGAGGAACTGGCCGCCGACCGGGTTACCCTCCGCGATCTCGCACACGGAGAAGAACGGCGCGTCTCCATGGATGAGGCAACGGAGGTCATAGCCGAAGCGGAAGAGGGCCCAAAATGAGCTACAGGACCCAGTGGTGCGGAGAAGTTATAGAAACCATGGCGGGCAGCCGTGTGCAGCTGGCCGGCTGGGTGCATCGCCGGCGGGATCTGGGAAACCTGGTCTTCATTGATCTTCGTGACCGTACCGGCCTACTGCAGCTGGTCTTTGATCCCACTCGGCAGGTGGCGGCGCACGCCGCCTCTCACTCACTGCGCAACGAGTTCGTGATAACCGTCATGGGTACGGTGGTTATGCGTGATCAGGAGCGCATCAATCCAAACCTGGCCACCGGTCATGTAGAAGTGATAGTAGATGAACTGACAATATTGGCAGAGGCAAAGCCTCTGCCCTTCCTTCCCGACGACCATGATGAAGTGGATGAGGCCATTCGCCTGAAGTACCGCTATATTGATCTGCGGCGCAGTCGCATGCACGAGAACCTGCGACTACGGGACCGTACGGTTCAAGCGGTGCGCCGCCATCTCGAATCCGAAGGCTTCATAGAAGTGGAGACCCCCATCCTCACCAAAAGCACCCCCGAGGGGGCGCGGGATTTCCTTGTTCCCAGCCGGCTGCAGCCCGGCCGCTTCTACGCTTTGCCTCAGTCGCCGCAGTTGTTCAAACAGCTACTCATGATCGCCGGATACGAACGCTATTATCAGATCGCGCGGGCTTTTCGTGACGAAGATCTTCGGGCGGATCGCCAACCGGAACACACGCAGATCGACGTGGAGATGAGCTTCATCGAAGAGGAGGACATACAGAACGTTATTGAAGCGATGATCCGCCGGGTATTCGCCGAGACCTTGAGTGTGGACCTGCCCTGCCCGTTTCCGCGATTGACGTACGCTGAGGCCATGCGTCGGTTCGGAAGCGACAAACCGGATATGCGTTTCGGCATGGAAATAGTGGATATCTCGGATCTTGCCGCGCAGGCGGAGTTCCGGGTTTTTGCCGAGACACTGGTGTCGGGAGGAGTTGTCCGCGGTCTCAGAGCTGCCGGCGCGGGTTCGTCCTCACGCAAAGATGTCGACGGGCTGGCCGCCGTCGCAGCGCCTTTCGGGGCACGAGGGGTATCTGCCATCTGGGTGGAGGAGGCGGGTATCCGTTCGCCCCTGGCTAAGTTCCTGGCGCCGGAAGTTGTGGATGCCATCCTTACCCGTATGGAGGCGCAACCGGGAGATCTGTTGCTTCTTGTTGCTGATACGGAGTCCGTAGCCGCTACTGCTCTTGGAGCATTGCGCTCCCATTTGGCCGATAGGCTGAAAGTTGAGCGACAGGGTTGGTCTTTTTTGTGGGTTCTAGACTTTCCCATGTTCGAGTGGGATGCAAAAGAGACACGGTATAAAGCTCAGCATCACCCGTTCACGCGTCCCCGGACGATTGATCATACGGAACTGACCACACGGCCCGCCGAGTTGGGGACCTATGCCTATGATCTCGTTCTGAACGGTGTAGAACTGGGCAGTGGTTCTCTGCGCGTATCAGACCCGAAGATGCAGGAGGCGATATTCCAGACCCTTGGCCTGGGCGAGGAAGAGATCCGGACAAAGTTCGGCTTCCTGGTTGAGGCTATGGATTACGGTGTACCTCCGTATGGCGGTATAGCTTTAGGATTGGATCGTTTGGTGATGTTGATGGCCGGCGAGGACTCTATTAGAGAAGTTATTGCGTTCCCTAAAACCCAGAGTGGATCTTGTCCACTAACAGGAGCACCGTCCGTTGTGTCGAACGATCAAATGAAAGAGCTTAGGCTCAAGACCATCTGAGGTTCGTGGTAAGCGGACGGATACAGCGGAGGTAAGGTGCGTTGTTGGCCAAAGAGGGCTGTGCTAGAATTATGGCGCTCGACCTTGTGCGTGATCTGCTCTCATCTTGAGCCAACACACCCTGATCGGGAGGCAGGTTTGTCCGGTCGACATATGCCCGTTTGGATATGTTTTCCGGGGGCTGCCACCCACCTGCTACGGCAGGTTCAAGATCACACAGACACGGCAAGGTGGAGCACTTTCTTTGTGGGGGTGAAGACGTTATGAATACGCCACTTAAACTGCATCGCTCATGGTGCTGCATCAAGCTGGCATTGCTGGTAACGGTTGTTTTGTTGATAGCCACAGTTCTTGTCGCAGCCGGTTGTGGCGACTCCACCACAACCACGGTTTTGCCCACTACCACAACCACGGTCAAGACCGGCGGCCAAGGACTTATCGATGAAATACTGGTTGCGTCCGACGAAACGCCCACCGAATTGTCGCAGGCCCTGAGTACCAAGACACCTGTGGTGATCATGATTTACGTGGCTGGGGGTGCTGAGGATGAATCTGTGCGCAAATCCCTGGCCAAGATTGCTCCCAAGTACTCCGATGTCAGCTTCCTCACATACAATTACAACAATCCCAAAGAGTACGGCGATATCGCGCGTCTGCTGGGGGTGCAGTATCCGCCCTTTGTAGCTTTTGTCGACAAAAACAACGTGGTGCGTTACCTCACCACAGGGTATGTTGATGAGGCCGTTATCAACCAGTACGTGGTCAACATACGTCAACTCTGAACCCAAAGAACACTCGCGAAACCGGAGACTTAGCGCCTTCACCGGCGGCAGTGGGATTGCCTGAGAGTAAGACGTCCGTCCTCGTAGGACTGAGTGGCGGTGTCGACAGTGCGGTAGCGGCTATGCTGCTTGTGCGGGCAGGCCACCGGGTGTGTGGTGTCACGTTTTCTCTGTGGACGGATCCGGATTGCCGGGGCCAGAATCTCTGCTGTTCCTCCGACACCTTACTGGCCGCAGAACGTATCGCCGAAGATCTAGGAATTACCCATGAAGTGGTAGATCTCTCCGCCGACTTCTACGCCGACGTGGTGCGGCCTTTTGTTGAGGGGTACGCGAGGGGTTGTACGCCCAATCCGTGCGTGGCGTGCAATGCCTACGTGCGTGTGCCGGCGTTATTGAGAAAGGCCGACGAGATGGGATATCGTCTGGTGGCCACAGGTCATTACGCGCGTATGCAGGGAACACCGCCTCGTCTTCACAGAGGCCGTTCACAGGCCAAAGATCAATCGTACGTGCTTGCCGGAGTGCAACCTGCCCTTCTTGAGCGGCTCCTGTTCCCGCTGGGTGATCTCACCAAGGCGCAGGTGCGATCTCTCGCCCTCCAGGCCGGACTTGATGTAGGGGCGCAGGCCGAGAGCCAAGAGATTTGCTTCATACCGGACAACGATCACCGTCGTTTCCTGGCTACGAGATTGACACCCAAACCGGGACTTATACTTGATCACTACGGTCGCGAAATCGGCAAACACGACGGCATCCACAGATTCACTATAGGGCAGAGAAGAGGCCTGGGTGTGGCCGCCACCGAACCGCTGTATGTGTTGGAGATCCGCCAAGGCGATGGCGTCGTAATTGTGGGAGCAGCCGAGTTTTTGGCTGTGAGAAGACTCACGGTTCGTGAGTTGGTGTGGCACCGGCGCCCTGTTTCCATGAGTGGCCTAACGGTCCAGATTCGTTCCATGGGACGCGCAGTCCCCGTGCATGTGATTCACTATGAGGAAGAAGTGTTGGAGTTGGATCTGGAGTGCCGTGAACGCGCAGCGGCGCCCGGACAGGCTGCGGTGCTCTACTCCGGGGATGCTGTTGTGTGTGGAGGAATCATCGCGACCTCGAAACCTGAATGAGTAGTATTCGGTTATACTGAGACTCTACCTGTTAAAAGACGCGCTGTGTGCTGAAGTGAGACGAAGCACTTCAATGAAGGGAGATGAGAGTGGATTCCGGAGACTTCATGAGGATCGCCATCGGGGTTTTCTTCCTGCTGTTCGGAGCCGGCCTCATCTACATGTTTTTACGTCTGGCGGGATTCTTTAGTGCTGCGTCCGTTTTGGTCCAAAATGTAGATAGACAGATCGTCCCGGTACTCAATCGTCTCCAAACCACCATGGATGAGATCAATGCCGAACTCAGCACCGTAGGAGAGATGACGCAGAGTGCCAATACGGCGGTGGGGGCTGTGGAACAAACCACAGTGGCCGTTACGCATGCCATTGCCGGACCGGTCAAGAAGGCGGCAGGTTTTGCCGCCGGGGTGAGTCGAGCAGTGAGCACGCTTTTCCAACCCAAACATAAGGAGGTCGTGTGATGTTTCGTAGGTCGATTCTGATACTCCTCGGTGTCGCGGTTGGAGGAGCAGTGTATCTTGCCCATAAGCGTGCCAAAGAGACCGGTAGGTGCTTCTTGGAAGTGTGCCCTGAGGTACCCGGGGACGCTCGTCGTGTGATGGACCAGGCCGTGGAGCGCATAAAAGAGGCGGTCGCAGCCGGACGCGAGGCGGCGGGAGAGAAACAGACGGAGATCCAGACGTTGTTGAACGGCAATAACTAGCTGCACACGGCAGCCGATTCGTTTCCGGAGATAGCTCTTGGACAGCGATACCGTCTGCATTTGCATACCCGATAAAGAAGTATTCATCCCCCTGCTGCGGTTGGTGTTGGGTGGCATGGCCATGCGGAAGAATGTGTGCTATGACGATTTGGACGACCTGCAGCTGGCCGTGGATGACTTGTTGGCCAATCGGCGTCCCAACGGAGGGCAGATTTGCATGACCGTCCGCGTAGAAGGGTGTCAATTGGACATTACAGTGGAAGCCGTCATCGATGACGAACTGTGCAAACGTCTCGAGGTGGCCTCTGTAGAAACGGCCACCGAAGAAGAACCCGCCGTACTGGATACGTGCAGGCTCCTGCACTCGCTCATGGACGGGTATGAAGTGCAGGAGCTGTCGGCCGGACGATACTCGATACGGATGACAAAGACATGCGGTTGAGCGAAACATGGGGACGGCCTGTCGACACTAAGCCGCGGTGGGATCCGCTGCAGCCGCAGCTGAGTGAGCTGAGCGAAAAAGAGCTGTTGCGTCGTATCCATGTGGAACACGACCAAGAGGCACGAGAGGAGCTGATCACACGTTATCTCCCTCTCGTACGTGGCTTAGCACGACGTTTTGCGTCGCGCGGCCAGCCTGTGGAGGACCTGATCCAGGTGGGCTCCATAGGCCTGATCAAGGCTATCGATCGTTTCGATTCGGAGCGCGGCGTCGAGCTTTCCACATACGCCACCCCCACCATCATGGGAGAAATCAAACGATACTTCCGCGACAAAGGCTGGGCTGTGAAGGTCCCACGAGCCCTCCAAGACCTGAATGTGAAGCTTAACAGGGTCATCGAGCGTCTTACTGCGGAGCTGAACCGATCGCCCACCATTGCAGATATGGCTGCCGCCTGCGAAGTCAGCGAAGAAGAAGTCCTTGAGGCACTGGAGAGCGGAAGGGCATATAATTCGTTGTCGCTCTATGTCGGCGGTTCCGGAGACGAGGACGACTCCTTCGAGATCCTAGACTATCTGGGTAACGAAGAAGGCGCCTACGAAGTGGTTGAACAACGCCGTTTTCTGGCACCGGCCATGGAACGGTTGGAGGAACGGGAGCGGCTCATCCTGCATCTGCGCTTCTTTGAAGGCATGACACAGACGCAGATCGCAGCAAGAGTGGGCATATCGCAGATGCACGTGTCGCGATTGATACGCAAGGCCATCGAGGTTCTGCGTCAGGAGATGGTGCCGGAGACAGAACAGTCTTCCGGTGGGGTAGCTGCGTAAGCACTCGTGCCCCATTTATCTGCTTCCCTTTCTATGAGTAACGAGCAGTCGTCAGCGAGAGGACGCGCGCATTGAAAACATCTGAAGTTCGTACACTCTTTCTGGACTACTTCGCCGCTCAGGAACATCTCGTCGTTCCGAGCTCGTCGCTGGTTCCGCACCGGGATCCGTCGGTGCTTCTAACGACGGCCGGCATGCAGCAGTTCAAGCCCTATTTCATGGGGATTGCTGAGCCGCCGTCGCGGCGACTCGCGAGTGTGCAGAAATGCTTTCGCACCACCGATATCGATCAGGTCGGCCATACGGGTCGCCACTGCACGTTCTTTGAAATGCTTGGGAACTTCTCCGTTGGTGATTACTTCAAGAAAGAGGCCATTCGCTTCGGTTACGAATTTTCTATCGAGTATCTGGGTTTGGAGAAGAACCGTATTTGGATCTCGTATTTCATGGGCGATGAGCAGGTGCCGGCGGACACTCAGGCCATAGAAGCTTGGGAGACAGTGGGCATCCCTCGCGAGCGCATGGTGGGATTGCCTCGCAGCGACAACTTCTGGGGCCCAACGGGCAACTCCGGTCCGTGTGGGCCGTGTTCGGAACTCTACTATGATCAGGGACCGGAGCATGGTTGCGGAAGCACGGACTGCAAACCAGGCTGTGAATGCGAGAGGTTCCTCGAGTATTGGAATTTGGTGTTCACTGAATACAATATGGATGTCTCCGGTGCGCTGTCGGCCCTGCCCTTCAACAACATCGATACCGGCATGGGCCTCGAACGGGCGGTCGCCCTCACGCAAAACGTTGAGTCGGTGTTCTATACGGACATGTTCCTCCCGTTGATTGAGCTGGGACAGGAGATGTCCGGTCATAAGTACGGACAGGATCCAAGCACGGATATCGTGCTCCGCGTGCTTGCCGACCACAGCCGCGGTATGGCCTTCCTCATCGCCGATGGCGTACTGCCGGGCAATGAGGGTAGGAGCTACGTCCTTCGTAGAGTGATACGTCGGGCGGCACGAATGGGAAGAAGTTTTCATCTAGAGCCGCCGTTCCTGGCGCAGTTTTCACAGCGGGTCATAGACATCTTGGGTGATCAGTATCCGGAGCTGAGAGAGAAGCGCGATACCATCATTCGGATCGTGGAGACAGAGGAGCAACGTTTCAACCGTACCTTGGATCAAGGACTGGTGTTACTGGAGCAGGAGATAGCTCGTGCCAAGGATCAGGGCTCTGCTGTGCTGCCGGGACACATAGCCTTCACTCTGCACGACACTTACGGTTTCCCGGTGGAAGTCACGCGTGAACTGGTGACCGAGGCAGACCTCGTGCTCGACCTCGAGGGTTTCGAGACGGCCATGGAGGGACAGAGGGCACGTGCCCGCGTATCGCAGCGAGGCGAGACACAAACGCAGCAGTTTGCTGCTGATTTCGCACGCGCTGCGGAATGCCCCACTGAATTTTTGGGATACGAACGCGATGAGCTCTTCACGGTGGTGGAGAAGGTCCTGCCCTTAGACGAAGAAGATCAGATATTGGTAGCGCTGCGGGAGAGTCCTTTCTACGCGGAGAAGGGCGGTCAAACAGCGGATATCGGCTGGATAGAATCAGAGGACGGCCGCGCTGAGGTCCTGGACGTACAGGAGCACGGCGAGGTGCACGTGCTGGTGGCAAGGATCCTGGAGGGAACCATCCAGGAAGGCACTCGGGTAAAGGCGGTCATCTCGACCACCCACCGGCACTCGGTGGCCGCCAACCATACCGGTACTCACCTCTTACAGTATGGATTGCAGGCCGTGCTGGGCAACGAAGTACGGCAGGCCGGCTCTGCGGTGCGTCCGGATAAGTTCCGTTTTGACTTTGCTTTCCAAGAGCCTGTGGGAAGCGAGCGGCTGGCCACCGTGGAGGAGATAGTCAACCGCAAGATAGTCGAAGATCATCAGGTGCGCACATTCACCACCACGATCGATCATGCACGTGAGCTGGGAGCCATGATTCTGTTCGATGAGAAGTACGGTGATTTCGTACGCGTAGTGGAGATTGACGAGTTCAGTCGAGAGCTGTGCGGTGGTACTCACGTGGGACGTACCAGTGAGATAGGCCTCTTCAAAATCCTCTCCGAAAGCAGTGTGGGAGCCAATGTGCGCCGCATAGAGGCCGTGACCGGCCGTGAGGCTGTGGAGTATTTTCGTCGGCGTGACGCATTGGTGAGGGAGGCGGCCCAAACGCTCCAGCTCAGCCAGGATGACCAGCTGGTGACCGGTATTCGCAAGCTTCAGGAGCAGATCGCCGCTCTCAGCACGGAGGTTAAAGAGCTGCGTTCCGGCAAAGCGGGCGACATAGTTCAGAAACTCACCGACGTCGCGGAGCGCGCTGATGGTGTCGCTGTGGTGACGGCGTCGATTCAAGCACGAGATATGGATCAGTTGCTATCGATGCTGGACCACGTGCGTGACAAACTCTCCCCGGCCGTGGTAGCGCTCGGGGCGGAGGTGCAGGGCAAAGCGCTGTTTGGGGTGACGGTCAGCAGGCAGGCCACCGATAGGTTGCATGCCGGAAACCTGGTCAAGTCGGCTGCGCAGATATTGGGCGGTGGCGGCGGCGGCAGTCCCACTCTAGGCCGCGCAGGAGGAGGCGACCCCGTCCGCCTTGTGGAGGCCCTCGATAGCGTGCGCGCTGAAGTAATGCGCATTCTAGGATGCGCGTGAGACGGAGACGGAGCGGTGGGACGAGTGCTCGGAGTCGATGTGGGCACACGTCGTACCGGTCTGGCCATCTCTGATGTGCTCGGTATCACCTGCAGGCCGCTGATGGTGTTCAGAGCCAATGATACGAAGGATATAGTGCGGCACATTATCACAGCAGTGCAGGAACATGAGGTGGAGGCGATAGTGGTTGGTGTTCCACGCTCCCTGCGTGGAACACCCAACCAACAGTTGGCCCACACAGAGACCGTGATAAAGCTCTTGAGGCACACTGTGTTTATCCCAGTGCATACGTGGGATGAGCGTTACACCACCAAGATGGCTCGTCGTCTGGTGCGTTCCGGTGATGAGGTAGACGCAGTGGCTGCGGCGTTCATGCTGCAAAACTATCTCGACGCGCAGGAGAGGCGATCATGAGAGGCCGGCAGCGTCTTCTCCTGCTGTTGGGTTTCTTGTTGGTTGTCGTGGCTGCAGTAATTGTTGGCTCCACACTCATGTCCGCGACCCACAACTCCGGCACCACCACTACCATCGACCCGAACCCGCGGGAGGTGGTAATACCAAACGGTGCGTCCGGCGACAAGATCGCAACGTTACTGTTTGAAGCGGGCATCATTGAATCAACCAAGAGTTTCCTGACAGAGATGCGAAATCGAGGAGCAGAGACGGAGTTGAAACCAGGAACGTACGAGTTCGCTCCTGGTGAACATATCGACTCCATTCTCAACAAGCTCACCAAAGGTCTCCAGTCCGGATCCGGTAAGGTAACCATCCCGGAAGGGCTTTCTATCGATCAGGTGGTGGCGCGCCTAAGCGATGCAGGCCTGCTTGATGGCTCCGAGTACGATGAGCTCGCCAGAAGCCCATCTGCCTTCACCGTTCCGCGCATTGGTGATCAGGTGCCACGGGTGGACGATCTGGAGGGCCTCCTCTTTCCCAGCACCTACTTTCTCACCACCCGGAACAGGGCAGGAGCTTTGATCGAAGCCCAGTTGATGGCCTTCACCGCTCAAACGGCCGATCTTCCGTGGGAAAGGGCTGCGGAACTGGAGCTGTCTCCGTATCAAATCGTCATCGTGGCCTCTATGATAGAGAAGGAAACGGCTGTTGCTGAGGAGCGTCCTTTGGTGGCGGCGGTCATCTACAACCGCATCGCGGAGGACATGCGTCTAGATATTGATGCCACTGTGCGTTTTGCTATTAAGAAGTGGATGGGTGACCTTACCAAGTCTGATCTAGATGTTGATTCTCCCTACAATACCCGTAAATTCAAGGGCATTCCTCCGGGTCCCATCTGTAGTCCGGGAGTCGCGGCCTTGAGAGCGGCACTGGAACCTGCAGACGTAGACTATCTCTACTATGTTTTGACGCCGGACGATGGCCACCATTTCTTCACCGCTTCCTACGAAGAGTTCCTTGAGGCCACGAAGAACATGCCGTCCCAGGAGTAACTTCACTTAGCGACTGCAACTGAAGACTGATAGGCAGCTTCTCCCATTACTGGTAGGCTCCTGTCACAATATTGCACTATGGTTAAGGGGGGAGGGGCAATGGACATAGATGCTACTACCAAGCTCGTGTTACTTTTGGGGCATCCTGTACAGCAATCTCTATCGCCGCTCATGCTTAACCAAGCGTTTGAAGAATTCGGCCTGCCTGTAGCTTATCTCGCTGCAGATGTCACTCCGCCGTCACTTCCTGCCGCCATCGCCGGCATGCGCGCTTTGGGCCTAATAGGCGCAAATATAACAGTTCCCCACAAGACGGCCGTTCTGCCTCTGCTCGATGAACTTGATGAAGAGGCTGCGCGTATCGGTGCGGTCAATGTCATCGTTAATATTGAGGGCCGGCTGCGGGGGCACAATACCGATGCACCTGGTTTTTTGGCCGCGCTGGAAGGTGTTTGGAGCGGTGATCTTAGGGAATCCACTGTGCTTCTGTTTGGGGCAGGAGGAGCAGCACGCGCCGTTACGGCGGGGCTTGCACGCCGCAGTGTCAAGGAGTTACTTATCTGGAACCGAACTAAGAACAAGGCTGCAGATCTGGCCCGTGATGCTTTGGCCTGGGGAATTTCACGGTGTTGCGTCATAGACAGTGTGGAATCGCAGATTGCGTCTGCGGTGGATGTCGTTGTTCACGCTACTTCGGCAGGATGGGGAAAAGGTGTCAAGAAAGCGCCTCTGAATGTCGATGTCTTTGGGAGTGAGACATTTCTAATGGACCTGCAGTACGGACGCAGCACGGTTGTTGAGGCGGCATTGGCACGAGGAATGAGGGCGGTCGATGGTTTGGAGATGCTGGTGAGGCAGGCAGCGCTTGCCTTTGAGTTGTGGACCGGTCTCCCCGGGCCGGAGCACACTATGCGGTCGGCGGCGGCCGTAGCCTACAGATAACGGCGACGGGAAAACCATGCAGTTACCTAGTGAAGACCTTCCGCTTCGCAGACCCAGTGAGAAACGCACGGGCGAAATTCTGGTGGAGATGGGACTCGTCACACCTCAACAGCTCGCCGAAGCGCTGGAGGAACAGAAGAATACCCATAGCCGCATAGGCGAGATCCTGGTAGCGCATGGTTGCATCAAGACCCACGAATTGGCAGAGGCTCTCGGGCGACGCTTGGGTGTGCGATTCATAGATCTTCATGACACAAGGATAGATCCGGCGGCGACCAACCTAATTACAGAGCGCGATGCTCGGCGTTACGCCGCTCTACCCGTCAGCTTCCTGAACGACCACACTCTTCTTGTAGCAATGGTCGATCCCGCCAACATCTTCGCAATTGACGATCTACGCATCCTCACCGGCTACGACGTAGAACCGGCCATAGCTACAGAAGAAGATATCTTCGAAATCATCGCCAAACTGAGCAAACTGGAAGACAAAGTTGGCGCAAACATCGAAGAAGAACACACCGCCGATCAGCGGGCTTCGGCTGAAGAAGTGCGCGATATTTTGGAGCAGGTTGATGAAGCGCCGGTGGTCAAACTGGTCAACGGTGTCATCGCACAGGCCGTAGAAGATGAAGCCTCTGATATCCACTTCGAGCCCCAGGCTAAGGAGATGCTGGTACGCTTCCGGCACGACGGTGTACTGCATGAAGTGATGTCCATTCCTAGACGCATGCAGGCCGGAGTGCTATCGCGTGTCAAGATTATGGCCGATCTGGATATCGCGGAGCACCGTATTCCGCAAGACGGTCGCATTGGGCTCATGGTAGGGGGAAAGCCTATAGACATGCGTGTGGCGTCATTGCCCACAGTGTATGGAGAGAAGATTGTCATACGTT
>JAAYZX010000118.1 GCA_012514635.1 Actinomycetota bacterium | reverse complement strand
ATCGATGATCCCGAGATCGAGTGCATGCTGATCCGAGCTCAGGAGATGGCGCGTTACGTGGAGGACGGCGTGCTTGACGCAGGCCTGACCGGCTCAGACTGGATCATGGAAAACGACGCAGAAGTGCAGGTTGTCACCGACCTAGTCTATGCCAAGCAGAGTTTTGGCAAAGTTCGCTGGGTACTGGCGGCTCCCGAAGCCTCACCGTACCATTCGATTCAAGACCTCGAAGGAAAGGTGATCGCCACGGAATTGGTGTCCATCACCAAACGCTATCTACAGAAGAACAACGTCAACGCCAGAGTGGAATTCAGTTGGGGGGCAACTGAAGTTAAACCTCCCGAGTTGGCCGACGCCATTGTGGAGGTCACTGAGACGGGCTCTTCATTGCGGGCCAACAAGCTGCGGATCATCGAAACCGTCATGGAGTCGAATACGCAACTTATCGCAAACAAAGTCTCCTGGAAGGATCCCGATAAACAGCGCAAGTTGGAAGATATCCGCATGTTGCTTGAAGGAGCTATCAACGCGCTCGACAAGGTGGGCCTCATGCTAAACGTGCAATGCGATAATCTTCCGGCAGTACTGGCTGTGCTGCCTGCACTGCGCAACCCAACCGTCTCGACTCTGAGTGACACCCAGTGGCTCGCCGTCAACACTATTCTGGACGAGTCCACAGTCCGTAACATAATTCCGCGGCTGAAGGAAGCAGGTGCGCAGGGTATTGTGGAGTACCCGCTCAACAAGATAGTGCTGTGAGCTGTGGTGCGGCGATTCGCCGCCCTGCAGGGCGGCGAATCGCAGTAGGCGGCGGCCAAGCGGCGAACCGCTTGGCCGCCCTACCTATTTTTTTACCTGCAGCGTGCCCAGCCCGCTACTTATTGGGCGGCACGCCGTCCTTGTAGTCAAAGGAATCCGCGACATTGTTGTCCGCACTCATCATCAAGACCTTAGCGCCCTCGAAGCGATCGCCATAGCCGTATACGATGACGAGGCATTCGTCACCCACGCATCCCAGTCGAGCGCTTCCGCCATTGAGACAGAATTCACCCTTCCCTGCCGAGAGCGCGTATGTTTGCCAGCGACTCCCCGTGTTGAGATTGACCACGTCAACGGCCTCAAACTGATCGATGCCCGCTGCTTTCAGCAACTCGTCGTCTATGCCGACGGAGCCGTGGTAACGGAGGGCGGAGTTGGTGACTCGAAGACCGTGGATCTTTGCCCGCACGTAGCGTCTCATGCTGCCTTTATTCTCCTTGAAACTCGGCCTATCTGCCTGGCCTGCCGGTCTTGCCGGTCAGATCGGAGGTGCCTTGTGGCCGCCGACGCCCCTGGCGCCGCCGGGCATTCGCATAGTAGCGCATATCGCACACGGTTTCTCGAAATGTAATAGACGTTATAATCGTTGCCATGGGAACCATGCGCATAGGGCGAGGGTCGGCTCCCGTAGCAAGCAGCGTTCGCTGGCTGATTGTAGCTATGGTGGCGTGGATCCTCATGAGGCTTCTCCGTGATGTGGGTCCGCCCACGCTTGGCTCCTGGCCCATCACGCTTTTTGAGTTGCTGGTGCTCACGGTCATGCCGGCACTTACCGGCTTCGCCCTTATCCGCTTGTTCCTGGCCGTCATCCAATCGGCCAGCGGTTCACTCAACACCTACACACTTACGTCCAGTCCCTGGGCGATCGTCTTCTGGCTTTCGTTTGCTGTGGCCATGGTGGGATATGGCTCGCACGTCACGGCCTCCGTGCTGTTGAACCTGCTTCCTGACGTCGTAAGAAATGGGGAATTTGCAGCTTCTCTTCTTTTCTTCAACGAGACACTGACCCTGCTCTTGGTGGGCGCAGGGTTCTTCGGAGCTACGGCTGTGATCCTCGTCGTGGGCAGAGGAGCAGCGCCTCCCGTGTTTGGGCCGGAGAGACCACTGCTGGCACTGGGGTCTATCGTCACCTACGGATACGCCATTGTCTACGTAGCCACCCAGGGATCCATGTTCATCCCCGCCGTATTGGCCGCCTCTGTCTTGGCCATACTAGGACTATGGACGATGGGTCCGTACGAGACCACACAAGATCCAATAGGTCTGCTCGTCATCCCCGGGAACCTCGCCGCCACCATCATCCTCATAACATGGGGATTGGTGATCGGCGGACGCCCCAATTGGCCCTGGTAGTCCTCTGCTATACTCAGGCGGTTCCGGCTCCAGTGGCATCACGGAGAGGTGTCCGAGCTGGCTTAAGGAGCACGACTGGAAATCGTGTAGGTGAGGGCAACTCGCCTCGGGGGTTCGAATCCCCCCCTCTCCGCCACCTCCCTTTAGTAGCTTTCGTGACAAAGGAGATGGGTGATGCGTTTCCAGCGCACAGCGCAACAGATCCGCGCTAGGGCCCTCAATACCTTATTATCAATACTTGTCCTTCTCGCCTTCGCTCTGTTCGCATGCGCCTGCACTTCTCCTGCCGGCACTGCGATACATACCACCGGATCCACCGCGGTATCTCTTGCACTGCCCCTCCCTACGGGAACCACCGTCGCTCCGCCAACGACTCACCCCGAGAGCAAGAAGTACCTAGACATGCTCAAGCAGACATACGATGCAACCAATGAGCTTTCCCGCACTCTGGAGAGTCGTGGAGCATCCGTCACAGACCCTGACGCAGCCGCGATATACGCACTACGAGCACGAGCACAGGCCATCACCGCCCGCCGCGCCATGGTGGACGGAAACTATGAGCTGGCCAACGAGTCCACACAGCAACTGAGGAAACTACTGACACAGGCACAGACCATCGGTCAACCGCCCGTCCTCGAGATTATTGAGACGGCACTCGCAACCAGCACCGACATCGCCGAGCCCTCAACACACTCCCAAGAGGCCGCCGCCGTGCTCGATGCCGTAATCAATGATCTCGCACCTTTGCTCGACGAGGCGGCGGCCGCCGCCTCGGGATCCTGATGACACGGCGGCCCAAGGCCGCTCTGCACCGGTACAACATGAAGGGCTGGTATACTCAGTCTGACCGTGCTAGGTGGGGAGGTAGCGGTGCCCTGCACCCGCAATCCGCTATAGCGGGACTGAATTCCCACTCGAGGAGCGTGCTTGTAAGGTCTGAGGCCGGTAAGTAGCGTTGAGGGCCGGGTCCTGCGCAATGAGAATCTGTGAACCGGGTCAGGACCGGGAGGTAGCAGCCCTAAGCGGACACTCTCATGTGCCGCAGGGCGGCCCGGCCGGAGCAGGCTGCCGGAGGGCGCTTGGAGGCCCGTATTCGACGGTGGGTGCACGGTCGTTTTTCCATTTCACAGGGACGCTCGGAAGGATCGGAGCCGCCTGGTGACGGTATCTCTGTATCGCAAATACCGGCCCGTCCGCTTCGAGGACGTCGTGGGCCAAGACCACATCACGCGCACCTTGGTCAACGCCATAAGACAAGACCGGGTAAGTCACGCCTATCTCTTTGCCGGGCCGCGCGGTACCGGTAAGACAACCACAGCCAAGATCTTGGCCATGGCTCTCAATTGTCAGACGGGAGAGGGAAAAGCTACCATCAGCCCGGACGGCACCTGTCCCCAGTGCAGAGCCATCCGCCGCGGCCAATCTCTCGATGTCCTCGAGATCGACGCGGCATCCAACCGCGGCATCGATGATATACGCGAGATAAGAGACAAGGTCAGCTTTGCGCCGGTCGAGGGCCGCATGAAGGTCTACATCGTGGACGAGGTGCACATGCTCACCACCGAGGCCTTCAACGCCCTCCTCAAGATGCTGGAAGAGCCTCCGGTGCACGCGGTCTTCGTGCTGGCTACCACCGAGCCACACAAGGTACTGCCGACCATCTTGTCGCGTTGTCAACGTTTCGATTTCCGTCGTCCTTCTTTGATCGAGATCACTCGTGTGCTGAAGAATGTCGCAGCAAAGGAGCAGATAGAGATCAGCGAAGCGACACTGACCGTCATTGCCCGTGCCGGTGCCGGAAGCTTCCGCGACGCCATCGGCACACTAGATCAGTTGGCCACATACTGCGAGGGCATGGTGGGCATGCAGGACGCGCTTGCCGTGTTGGGACTGGCTGAGCAAGACCTGCTATTCGAACTCGTCGATATTGTGACCGAACGCGATACACGCGGCGCCCTACTGTTTATCGAGAGGCTCGCCCAGAACGGTTCCGATCTCAATCAATTCCTGCGAGATCTTCTCGGGCATCTTCGCGACCTCTACGTGGTTCAGCATACGGAAGAACCTCCGGCCAGCATCGTCACCACTGAGGAGCATCTGCACGGGTTGCGCAGCCAAGCGAATCGCACGGCTACGTCTGACCTCACCCAATTCATTGACCTGCTGGGAGAAGTGCAGCGGGCCATCCGCCAAGGAGCCGACCCACGCCTGGAATTGGAGCTGGCCCTCATCAAGATGACTCGACCCGCTCTCGATCTATCGCCACAGAGCCTGGCCGTACGTTTGGAGCGACTCGAGCAACTCCTGGAAGCCGGCTCTCTTGTACCAGTGCCAGACGACCCACCTACAAGTGTTGCTGCTGCGCCGCCGCAGAATGAGACCGCAGTATCTACCCCTGTCTCACCTTCCAACGATTCCGCAGATGTCGATACAGAATCCCTTGCCCGACTTTCGCTGGACTCTCTTCGCGGTGCGTGGCCGGTACTCTTGGAACGTCTCCGCAATCAAGGCAAACCGCGACTGTATGCCGCCCTGGAGACGGCCCGACCAGAGAGCCTCGAGGGGACCACTCTGGTAATCCGTCTGCCCCACGGCAGTGAGCTGCAGGAAGCCCAGGTGCAGGTCCCCGACAACAAAGCGGCGCTTGAACAAGAACTGCGCGCGCTGGCGGGAGCGCATCTCCAGATAGTGACACAGGTGGGAAGCCTTCCTGAGCCCGGTGCTGAACCGGAAACCTTGGAAGAGGATGCTAGAATTCTGAAAACGAGCGAACTGCTCCAGCACCTGCAACGGGAATTCGGCGCCACGCTGATCGAAGAACAAAAACAGACTTGACCTCTCGAGGAGGGCCATGAACCCCAAATATCAGAAAATGCTCAAGCAGGTCCAGAAGATGCAGGCGGACATGGCCAAAGCCCAAGAGGAACTGGCTAATGAGGTAGTGGAGGCTTCCGCAGGCGGCGGCATGGTTTCGGCACGCGTGACGGGAGATCTAGTTGTGCAGTCCATCAAGATCGACCCTGCCGCTATCGACCCCGACGACGCGGAGATGCTGGAAGATCTGGTCCTAGCCGCCGTGAACGAAGCGATGCGCATGGCCCAGGAGCTGGCACAGAAACGCATGGGGGGCCTCACATCCGGCCTCGACCTGGGCGGACTGAACCTCCCCGGCCTAGGCTTCTAGTTAACTCTCAAGTCTTCGCGTTACCGTGCGGTCCCCTCTCTTCAGCCCTGCCGTCCAGCGACTCATGGACGAGCTGGCCAAGCTACCGGGCATAGGACCCAAGACCGCACAACGCCTCACCTTCTACCTGCTACGTGTGCCGGTCGAGGAGGCATTACCTCTTGCCCATGCCATCGTCGAGGTGAAGGAAACCATGCGGTTCTGTGCCCGCTGCTTCAATCTCACGGAGCAGGAACTGTGCGCGGTGTGCAGAGATCCTCGGAGAGATCAGCAGGTCATCTGTGTTGTGGAAGAGCCCTCGGACATCCTCTCTATTGAGCGCACTCACGAATACCGCGGCCTCTATCACGTCCTGGGTGGAGCGTTATCACCGTTGGATGGGATTGGGCCGGAGAAGATACACCTGCAAGAACTGTTCGAGCGTGTAGAGGCGGAGCCGGTAAAAGAGATAATTGTGGCCACTAATCCCAACCTCATGGGAGAAGCCACGGCCTTGTATATTGCCGAACAGTTGACCAAACAAGTCGCGTCCGGACGTCTTCGGGTCACCAGACCGGCGGCCGGACTTCCTATGGGCGCGGATCTGGAATACGCGGACGAAGTCACATTGGGAAGAGCCCTGAGCGGCCGCCGAGATTTGTAGTCGCATATGGAAGGCCGACACGGCAGTTGAGCCCGATACGTTGGCCAATTCGAATCCAAAGCTATGCCCGACTAGGCGGCCATCCGTCGCCGGTTGGACACAGACTTATTCTCCACCAAAACCGCCGTGTAGAGCCCGCCGAAGCCTATGCTAAAATGGCACCCTATTACGGCAGGCAACTGCAGCTGAATGTGGTGCATACCAGTCACCGCTCCATCCCCATGATCGCGGCGGCCAGACTCACCTAGGGGCACCGGTGACTTTGCGGCACGCAGCTGTAGTCTTGCAAATACAGCCCCGGCACGGCCGCGCAAAGCCGGACATCGTTGGCATCGCGTAAGGAGAGGTGCAGCTTGAGCTCGAGTCTCACCGAAATCCGTTGGCACGGACGGGGTGGTCAAGGCGCAGTGACGGCCGCCAAGATGGTAGCCGAGATCGCGGCCGAGCACGGCAAATGCTTCCAGGCCTTCCCCGAGTATGGCCCCGAACGCTCAGGGGCCCCCATCGTCGCATTCACGCGCCTGAGCGACGACCCTATTCAATGCTACTCCGCCGTCGAGCATCCCGCTATCGTTCTTGTGCTCGATGAAACCTTGCTATCGGTGGTCGACGTGACCGATGGAGCACCGGCGGATGCTGCAGTCATTGTCAATACGGAAAAGTCACCATCTGAAATCAAAAAGGTGTTCGATTTCGGAAAACGCAGAGTGTATACGATTCCCGCGACCAAGATCGCTAAGCAAACCCTGGGTCGGGCCATCCCCAACACTCCTATGGTGAGTGCTCTTTCCAAGATCACGGGACAATTCTCCCTTGGTGAGATCGAAGACCATCTGCGGCACACCTTCGGCAAGAAGTTCCCGCCCAAAGTGGTGGAAGCCAATGTGGAGGCTGCGCACATGGGGTTCGAGGAGGTCCAGGAATGACGTGGGATATCAAGGACATCCAGAAGTGGTCGCCGGAGGAACATGAGTTGGGGGCCGTCATTCCTGAGGCCGGCAACGCAACACTCTATAAGACGGGTGGTTGGCGCAGCGAGCGACCCGTTCGGGATGAAGAGAAGTGTACGCAGTGTCTTTTCTGCTACTTCTACTGCCCGGATACGGCAGTGCTCGTGGAAGACGGCAAGGTTGTGGCATTCGACTACGATCACTGCAAGGGCTGCGGTGTCTGTGCAACCGAATGTCCGGTCGATGCCATCACCATGCACCCCGAGACAGAGTTTGAAGGGGGTTGCTGATGAGCGCCACAACAGATACCCAGCACCTCATCCAGGCGGTTACCGGCAATCAGGCCGTCGCCATGGCTATGAAGCAGATCGACCCGGACGTGGTGGCCGCCTATCCCATTACTCCCCAGACAGACGTTGTGCAGGAGTTCGCCGAGTACGTGGCGGCAGGCTCAGTCAAAGCCAACTTCGTCACGGTTGAGAGCGAACACTCCGCTATGAGCGCCTGCATAGGCTCAGCGTCTGCCGGGGCGCGCACCATGACCGCTACCAGCTCCGCCGGTTTCGCGCTGATGTGGGAAATGCTTTACATCGCGGCGTCCATGCGCTGCCCCATCGTCATGACCACGGTGAACCGCGCTCTTTCCGGTCCTATCAACATTCACTGCGATCACTCGGACTCCATGGGTGGCCGCGACAGCGGTTGGGTCCAAATCTACAACGAGGACGCCCAAGAGGCCTACGATGCCACCATTATGGGCTTCCCCATAGCCGAGCACGCCGATGTTCGTCTCCCGGTTATGAACATGTATGATGGGTTCATCATCTCCGGCGCCATCGGGCCGCTGCAGGCCCTTACGGACGACGAGGTCAAAGCCTTCATCGGCGATGCACCTACGTATCCCAATCTCCTCAACACCGATGAACCCATGACCTTTGGGCCGTTCGACGGTCTTCACGGTTTCTACTTCGAGCACAAGATCGCCCAACAACGTGCCATGGATCGCGCCCTCAATGTGATCCAAGGTGTCTACGATCGTTTCGCAGCCGTCACCGGACGGCAGTACAACCATCTCATGACCTATTGCATGGAAGATGCAGATATCGCCATGGTGGTCGCCAACTCTGCGGCGGGAAACGCGCGCATTGTGGCAGACCAGCTGCGTGCCGAAGGCGTAAAGGCCGGTGTCATCAAGCTCCGCACCTTCCGCCCCTTCCCTACTGCCGAATACGCCAAGGCTCTCGCCAACGTCAAGGCCGTCGGCGTCATGGATCGTGCCGACTCCTTTGGAGGGGTCGGTGGCCCACTTTACATGGAGTTGCTGTCCGCCCTGTACCAGTACGATATTCGAGCCAAGACCGCCAATTTCATCTACGGACTCGGCGGTCGGGATATCTTCCCGCAGGACGTCGAAACCGGTTTTCGTTTACTACAGGCGGCGGCCGAAGGCGCTGATCTGCCCAAGAGCCGTGTCTACCTCAACATGAAGGGAGCCTGAGCCCATGGCCACCAAGCTCTCACCCAAGGAATACGTCAAACGGGGGGATAGGCTCACCGGCGGACATCGTCTGTGTGCCGGTTGCGGCGCCTCCATCGTAGCCCGTAACGTGTTGAAGGGGGCCAAAGATCACCCGGTCGTCGTTGGTGCGGCTACCGGATGTCTCGAAGTGTCAACTTCTCTGTATCCCTATACGGCCTGGGAAGACGCCTACATTCACACCGCTTTCGAGAATGTGGCCGCTACCGTCAGCGGCGTCGAGGCCGCCTACCAGAGCCTGAAGAAGCAGGGCAAGATCGACAAGCCGTTCAAGTTCGTCGCCTTCGGCGGCGACGGTGGAACCTATGACATCGGCATCCAGTCACTCTCCGGCGCGCTGGAGCGTGGGCACGACTTCGTCTATGTCTGCTACGACAACGGCGCCTACATGAATACCGGCTTCCAACGTTCTGGAGCCACGCCGTTGGGAGCTTGGACCACCACCACGCCTACCGGCAAGGTGCAGCCCGGCAAACCGCAGCAGCGCAAGAACCTCACGCAGATCGCTGCGGCACACAACGTTCCGTATGTAGCACAGGCCTCCATTCACGATTTCCGCGATCTCATCTCCAAAGCCGAGGTCGCTTTCGATACCGAGGGGCCGGCCGTGCTCGTAGTTCTATCCACCTGCCCTCGAGGCTGGCGCTGCGACGTGGCACAGAGCGTGAACATGGCCCGCATGATGGTCCAATCCTGCTACTGGCCGCTCTATGAAGTCATAGACGGCAAGTACGTCATCAATTACGACCCCAAGAAGCGCAAGATTCCGGTAGCCGACTGGATGAAGCTTCAGGGGCGTTTCAGTCATTTGTTCAAACCGGAGTCACAACACTTGGTCCAAGAGCTTCAGGACTACGTGGACCGGGAATGGGAGCGCCTAAAAGCTTTGGCCTCTCTTCCGAACCCAGGGGCAACAACGGAGTAAATCGGTGAGGCGGCGCCGCGCCACAGGCGCGGCGCCGCACGTAGATACCCGCCCCGGCTCCACGCCGGGGCGGGTATCTACCATCACTCCTCTGCCATCACAGCTCGATTCTTTCCCGCTCGTTTCGCTGTTTCCATAGCCACACGCGCTACATCCATAAGCGACAGCGGCGTCACTCCGTGAGGTGGGTGGGAAGCGATCCCGGTGCTGACGGTCATTCGTTCCACATCTTTCCGCTGAACGAGATACATGTGTCCTTCTATGCGCGTTCGGATCCGTTCCATGGCTATTCGCGCCATGTCGGAAGTCGATTCCGGAAAGAGAAGCACAAAGGTCCCCCCAGAGATTCTCGCCACGACATCCGAAGAACGCACCTCTTCCAGAATGAGCCTGGCGGTCTCCGCAATCACCGTATCCCCAAAATGAGCTCCGTAGCGATCATTGATACGACGCAGATCATCGATATCCATCAATGCACACGTCACCTGGTGGGCATAACGATTGGCCCGCGCGATCTCCGCCCGCAGCAGCCCCAGGAAATGGCTTTGAGTGAACGCGCCCGTGAGAGTATCTCTAATCTGTGCTTCTTCCATTTCTCGCGCATACATGACACGCGAATAGGCCAGGCTCAAGAACGGTTGCACGCGAACCAGAGCAGATACTCTTGGAGCCTCCATCTCCTCCGAGACGGCGTAGACCACCATAGAAAACACACCTCGATGCTGCAATCCCAGAGCCAGGAAGTTGTGTCCGTGAGGGAACTGTTTATCCTGGCTGACAGGTAGACCCAGCCCAACGTAGCTTGCTCTGTTGAACGCCTCTTTCACGGGAAACGGCAGCGCCAATTTTGTGTACGGCGAACCCGGGGATGAAGAAGTAACGTCCGCCTCGTTGGTGATCGTCACTTCCTTCTGGGTGCCCGCCTGAGCCAGTATCTCCACCTCGCTCTGTGCCTCCTCCCTGCGGAAGATCGTCACGGACGCCGCAGGCCACCACTCCGCAACCAGCCGCGCTGAACGCTCTCCAAACTCCTGCAGCTCCCCAACATCGAGCAGAGCTTCTGCGGCCGTCGACAGAAAACGGTCAACGGCCACTCTCTCCCCAAGACGACGGCGGCACTCCAAATGCTGCTCGGCTTCCGCTCTCTGTTCGGCCCTGGCCTGCAGACCGGCGGCCCGCACCTCTTCAACCGACAACCGCAACGAACCCAACAAGACGTCCTTCTCGGGCACCCATGGTCGCTCACCCCGTAGCTCCAAGTCCAAAAGGAGTAGTGGACGCCGGATGCGCGTGGTCATTACGTACCATTGCACCGCGACACCCAGAAGCAACACCGTCCCACCGGCAAGGCACGCAAGCAACGCCGGTTCTCGGCCCCGCACCCCAAGCAACCAAAGCCCCGCGAAGTACACCATGATGCCGGTGCTCACCGCCAGAAGACCGGTGAAGGGAACGAGGCTACCCCAGAACAGTCCGCGCATTGCGGATTTGAGGAGACGTCGCCCCGGACGAAACGGATCCCTGTTTACATTCACATATGTTGCCTCGTCCGCTAGAATCTTCTCTTTGGATATATATATCGTCATTCTGAGAGCGAGGTTGAGACCTTTTGGGCGCGCGCACGAATCCCCGGACTTCCAACGGGGGAGAAGCAGTAGACATCGCGGGTAGGCCGGTTATGGTACTCGGCCCCCAAGAGCGCCGCACGGAACATTCAAACGTGGTGGTCATGAAATTCGGCGGGACTTCTGTGGCCGACGCCGAATGTATTATGCGGGTGGCGCGCCGTATCGTGGATACATACGAGGCCGGACACCCAGTGGTAGCCGTGGTGTCCGCTCGGGGAGACACCACCGACGAGCTGATCGAACTGGCACACGAGATCTCCCACCAGCCGCTTGAGCGGGAGATGGACATGTTGCTCTCCGCAGGAGAGCGCATTTCGGCTGCTCTGGTCACCATGGCCATCAGCGAGCTTGGACATGATGCCATCTCTCTGACCGGACCGCAGGCGGGCATTGTCACCGACACAGCTCATACACGGGCCCGTATTATCGATCTCAAACCGGAGCGAGTACAGACGGCCCTGGATCAGGGGAAGATCGTGCTGGTGGCCGGTTTCCAAGGTCTCTCCGTGGATAACGACGTCACAACCTTAGGTCGCGGAGGGTCGGACACCACCGCCGTGGCACTGGCGGCAGCACTCAATGCCCAAGTGTGCGAAATCTACACGGATGTCGACGGCATCTACACTGCAGACCCGCGCATTGTCCCGGAAGCACGGAAGCTGGAGACCATCTCCTTTGAAGAGATGCTGGAGATGGCCGCCACAGGCGCCAAAATACTCATGCTCCGCTGCGTTGAATTCGGCCGCCGTTATGGCGTGGACATCCACGTACGCTGCAGCTTCACAGACACACCGGGCACATGGATCATCCAGGGAGAGGATCAACCGATGGAACAGGCCATCGTCTCGGGCGTAACCTACGCCCTCGAAGACGCCAAAGTCACCATCCACAATCTTCCGGACAAACCGGGAATCGCGGCCAAGGCATTCACCGCACTTGCCCATGCCAACGTCAACGTGGATATGATCATCCAAAACGTCTCAGAGGGTGGGATTACTGATATCTCCTTCACGGCCGACCAAGAAGACCTGCCCACCATCCGCCAGATCCTCGAAGACATGAGGGACGAACTGAAGTTCGACCACATCGTCACAGACACCGACATGGCCAAGATCTCGCTCATAGGTGCGGGCATGAAAACGCATCCTGGTGTCGCTGCCAAAATGTTCGAGACCATGGCTTCAAATGGCGTCAATATTGAGATGATCTCTACCAGCTCTATCAAGATCTCGTGCGTCATTCGCCGAGCCTTTATCGAAGATGCTGTGAGGGCCCTCCACACCGCTTTCGGTCTTGATGTTTCTATGGTGCGACGCAGCGAGGAAGACTAGGGATAAGAGTCCACACGAGGGCCGGTGCGGGAAACTGAGCTGTGAGACGCGAGCCACCATCCAACCTCCCCGACCCCAGGAGCGCACTCAATGGAGCGCTTCGTTATCCGTTGACACTTAGCATTCGTGGAATACGTGAGCAAAGTAGATATAGAGACACCGATACCCGACGTCGGTCGACATCGGTGTCTTGATCCGGCGCGCATCGGCCAGGGGGCACATGGGTTTCATCGAGGCTGACAACCTTCGTAAACAGTTTGATCCTCCGCGCGGCGTCATAGCCGTTGACGGCGTGTCCTTCGCCATTGAAGCGGGGGAAATCTACAGCCTCTTGGGTCCAAACGGAGCGGGTAAGACCACCGTCATATCCATCCTGTCGTGCCTGCTACGCCCCACTGAAGGCGATGCCCGTGTGGGCGGCAACTCGGTGGTCCATCAAGCCGCCGCCGTGAAAAGCCTCATCGGCATGGTCCCGCAAGACATAGCCCTGTACATGGATCTCAGCGCTCGTGAAAACCTTGTCTTCTGGGGCAAGATGTATGGAATGGTGGGTGCCGAGTTGAACCGCCGAGTCGACGAGGTGCTGGAGTTGATTGACCTCAAGGATCGCCAGAGAGAACGAGTAGATAAGTACTCGGGCGGTATGAAACGGAGGGTCAATATTGGAGTGGCCCTCCTGCACAGACCCCAAGCCCTCTACCTAGACGAACCTACTGTGGGGATCGATCCGCAGAGTCGAAGAGCCATCCTGGACGCCATCTTGGAATTTCGCAACCAGGGAATGACTATTCTTTATACCACGCACTACATGGCCGAAGCCCAAGAGTTGTCGGACCGAATAGGGATCATGGATCACGGCCGCATGATCGCTGAGGGCACCCACGAGGAGCTGGTGCGCATTGTAGGAGAGGATGCCCACGTGCAGCTCAGTGTCGACCGCAACCTAGAGGCGCTGATGAACGTTTGGCCTACATTGGACGGAGTAGGTACGGTTTCTGCCGAGAATGGGAAGATAACGCTACTGGTACACGACGCCACAAGCACCCTCCCTTACCTTTTCGAAACGGCACAGCGCGAAGGCGCGCGTATAACCGAGATCAGCGTAATGGAACCCAATTTAGAGATGGTCTTCCTGCACCTGACCGGACGAGCCCTTCGCGACTGAGGTCATCCCCCCGTGGCACGTGATTGTGCGTAAGATAATCGCCATAGCCCTAAAGGACGTTACCAGTACCTACCGCAACGTAACGGCGTTGGTGATGATGCTCGCTGCGCCACTGGCCCTAGCCGCCTTGCTGGGCCTGGCATTTGGAGGAAACGACTCCGGCTACTCGGTGCCTATAACTCGTGTGGCCTTCGTCAACCAGGATGAAGGCCGGGATTCCACCCGAGGACCCATCGCTCTGGGCACACTCCTGTGCGATATCCTGCACAGCCCGGATCTGAAAAACCTTCTGGCCATCACAGTGTTCACCAGCCCGGCCGACGCCCGCGCCTCGGTCGACAAGGGCAAAGCCGCTGTGGCCGTTGTGATCCCACCCGATTTCACCGCGTCAATCACGAGTCCCGATCCGTCTGCGACCTCTTCGATCATTCTGTACGCAGATCCCACACAGACACTAGGTCCCGCTATTGTTCGCGGAATCACCCAGGAAGTGGCCGACGCCTTCAACGGCTCGCGAGCCGTTTCGGCGGTGATGCTCCATCTCGCTGCCGACGCCGGACCGCCACCCGGTCAGAACGGACCAAACTCAAACGTCACCACGGAGGACATGGAGAAAATAATCCTGCAGACCACCAGCGCATACATACAAGCAACCCAGGAAGAGGGCTTCTCCGGTACCACGGCGCGGGGGCCCCAGGTTGACCACCAAGCCAAAGACCCGGGTATCGAAGGATTAGTCCTGTCGGGCATGATGGTGTTCTTCATGTTCATCGGCGGAGCCAACATCGCCCGCAGCATCATCGACGAAGACGCTCAGGGCACACTGCCACGACTTTTCACTACACCTACACGGCGCAGTGTGATACTGGGGGGTAAGATGGTTTCGGTTTTTCTGACGGTGCTCACTCAGGCAATTATCCTGCTGTTGGCGGGCGGCCTCTTATTTGGCATCGACTGGGGAGGCGTCGTACCGGTGGCCCTGCTCACTCTCAACACGGCACTGGTGTCGGCAGGCTTGGCGGTGTTTCTGGTGTCGTTGATGAAGACACCCGCACAGGCCGGAGCAATTACCTCGGGCGTATTCGTCACCCTAGCCCTGCTGGGCGGAAACTTCGTGGGAAGTATGCCCATTGGCGGCCTCTTCTCCACCATAAGACGGCTCACACCCAATGGGTGGCTGCTGGAGGGATGGGATAAGGTTTTACGCGGAGCGGAAGCACATGACATCCTTTTGCAGCTATCGGTGGCTATGGCGTTTGCAGCGGTTACCTTCGTGGCCGGTTCTCTCATTTTCAGGCGAAGGTTCTCGTAAGCCATGCGCTGGATCTGTGCACTCATACAGAAAGATCTGCTGCAAACGTATAGGGACAAACTCTCTCTTCTTTTCACCTTCCTGCTGCCTGTGGTGTTCACCATGTTTTTCGGTTTCCTCTTCGGAGGCGTGGAGGGATCTTCTCTGCCTGTTGCCGTGGTCAACCAGGATCCATCCGGTGGTACCGCCGCTCAGTTGTTAAAGATCTTGGAGAACTCGGACGTAGTGATGCTGGTGCAATACGATGCGAAAGAGGCAGAACGCGCTGTAGCAGACAATCGAGTGGCAGCAGCTCTGATAATCCCTCGCGGATTCTCGAGTAACACCAGCTCCCAAGAAACGACCTCGGTGAACATAGTGCGCAACCCCGAATCGTCGGGAGGCCGGACGGCCTGTTCGGCCGTCCGGCAGGCAGTCGGGCGCGTGAACGGAGGACGTTTGGCGGCACAGACGGCCCTTGCGGCATTGTTTCCAGGAATAGACCCCACAGATGACCCCCAGCGTTGGTCCCGCGCCCTTAATGCGGCCAACGCAGCCATGGCCAAACCGGCTCTCAGCATCGACCTACAGAGCTCAGGCGCCCGCGCTGGCGAAATTCCACGCGGGTTCGACATGTCCTCGCCGGGCATGCTCATCAACTGGATACTCTTTGGATTGCTGGGTTCCGCCATAACTATGGTGATAGAGCGACAGAATGGAGCGCTGCGTCGACTCCTCACCACCCGTGTGCGCCCTTGGCAGATCATTGCGGGAAAAGGCGGCGCCATGATCACGATGACCCTGGCGCAACAGGTAGTTCTCATCGGGCTGGGCCAGTTTGCTTTTGGAGTCCATTATCTACGAAGCCCCGGGGCACTCGCGCTCACCATGATTACGCTGTCCGTGATGTCGGCCGCTCTGGGCCTGATGCTGGCAACTCTGCTTCGGTCGGAAGCCGCCCTCATCGCAGCCCTGGTGATCGTATCGATGGTGCTCGCCGCCCTGGGGGGAGCCTGGTTCCCCCTGGAAGTGACGGGCCCAACTTTCGCTGCCATAGGCCACCTGTCACCGGCCGCTTGGGTCCTTGACGCCCTGCGCGCAATCATCCTACGAGGTTGGAGTGTAGGCCAAATCCTCCCTTATCTAGGGGCCGCCTGGGGATACACCGTGGTCTTTCTTGGGATCGCCCTCTGGCGGTTTCGCTTCGAGTAGAGGGGCGGGCGTAACCGCCCTTGGTACAGCGCCGGTTTAAGACAGACTCACCGCAAACAGCCGTCCGGTTTCCGCACGCGGGTTGAGAACCCGAGCACAAACCCCTAAAATGCCGGCCATGTACTCCGCCACCGAACTCACCAGAGTGATCGAGCGGCTCGCCACATGCGCCACTTTCGCCGAAGCAGTGGATTTCCTCGCGGAATGGGCACGCGGCTACGCACTATGCGATGTAGCCCTCGTACGTATGGCGGCCGAGGGAGGAGAAAGTGGCGAGGGAGGACCGTGGATACCCGTCTGCGGTCAGCAGGGCGCTACACCCACTTTTCGTCGTGACGAGACCTTCGTAGCAGCGCGGGAATGTATGTGTGGTCGCGTGATGCTTCGCGATGTCAACGTTGAACTGCCTTTTTTCACCCCCAGAGGCTCCTTCGTATGGGGTCGCGTGTCCAGCTTGGGATCCCGCTTCAGTCCAGAACAGATCGGCCCTATGCGGGGCCGCTGTGTGGACGAAGGTTTCGAATCCTTGGCCATCTTCGCCATCCTTGACCAGGGACGCCCGGTAGGGGTTCTACACCTGGCCGACCGAAAGCCGGATCATTTCCAAGATTCCGCAGACCTGATCGAAGAAATCTGCGAGCAGGCCGGGAGCCTATTGCTCAAGCACCAGACCACCGAGTTTCAGCGCTCAGTGACCGATGCCATCCAGGCCGCCCTACTCCCGAACCAGCCGCCGCGCACCAGAGGGCTTGATATCGGTGCATACTTCGCTTCCGCGGCGGAGGCTTCGCAGATAGGCGGAGATTTCTATGACGTACTGGAGCCGAACCCGGGTGAGGTTCTTCTAATCGTGGGCGACTACTCAGGCAAGGGTCTCGAAGCGGCCGGTATGGCAACCCGCGCCCGCTACACCCTCTCCTCACTTGCCGTTCAGGCCCAAAGCCCTGCCGACCTCTTCGATCGGGCTAACGACCGCCTGGCCACGATGCTCCCGCACGACCGCTTTGTATCTGCCGTTGCATGCCTCATCCGGCCTGCCAGCGGTGAACTGCGCATGGCCCTTGCCGGCCACCCTGCACCACTCTTTCTGAAGGAGGTGGGCGACGTGGAGGAACTCAACATGGCGAGACGTCCTCCCCTCGGGGCCTTCGCAGAAACGATCTACACGGAGGCGTTGTTCCAACTGCAGCACAGCGACGTACTCCTTCTGTACACGGACGGCGTAACTGAGGCGCGACGCCATGGTGATTTCTTTGGTGTCAGCGGCATCGCTGGAGTGTGGGCGGCACGACGCGCTGCTGACCTGGGGGTGCTGGCCCGCGACATCTGCCGCGCCGCCGGCGCTTTTCATGACCGGCCTGATTCTCCGGACGATCGCCTGGTACTTGCCGCCCAGATTACCCCGGCCATGGTTTCGCTCATACCGGATCCGAGCCGCCTCAATGCTACAATGGCGGCCCGTTAAAAAGGAGGTTGGAGTGAGCCGGCAGTACCGTGTGGCTGTGGTGGGAGCAACAGGGGCCGTGGGAGAAGAGATGCGCCGGACGCTCGCGGAGCGTGGTTTCCCGGTCTCTGAGCTCACCGCATTGGCCTCCGCCCGTTCCGCCGGTAAGGAGCTGGCATTTGGTGACCAGAACATTGTTTGTCGCGAGCTCCGCGAGGACAGCTTCGCAGACATCGATCTGGCGCTCTTCTCTGCCGGGGGATCCATCTCCGCAAAGTTTGCTCCCATCGCCCGCGATAGCGGCTGCGTAGTCGTTGACAACTCTTCATCATGGCGGATGGATCCGGCAGTACCGCTCATCGTCCCCGAGGTCAATCCGCACGACGCAGAATGGCATAGCGGCATTATCGCCAACCCCAACTGCTCCACCATACAAATGGTGGTGGCCCTGAAGCCGCTGCACGACGCGGTCCAGATCAAGCGAGTGGTCGTATCCACCTATCAAGCCGTATCCGGCACCGGCGTCGAGGCTGTAACCGAGCTGCAGCGTCAAGTGAAAGACATCAGCGAGGGCCGTGGGGCCCAAGTCGCCGTGTACCCGCATCAAATTGCCTTCAACTGCCTACCTCATATAGATGTATTCCTGGATGACGGCAGCACTAAGGAAGAGCAGAAGATGGTGGACGAGACCAAGAAAATACTGGGAGATACCTCCATCGCCGTCTCTGCCACCTGCGTACGCGTGCCTGTCTACGACGGTCATTCGGAGGCCGTCAACCTGGAGTTTGAACGCGAGATCACCCCTGACCAGGCACGTGACCTCCTGGCAAGAACACCCGGTATAGTGGTGGAGGACAATCCAGAGACGTACCTCTATCCTCTGCCCATCCGCGCGTCCGGTACTGATCCGGTCTACGTGGGCCGTATTCGCCGGGACCCCACCGTGAGACACGGACTAAACCTATGGGTCGTCGCCGACAACCTACGCAAGGGCGCCGCTCTGAACGCCGTTCAAGTGGCTGAATTGCTGGTTCAGAAGAACTTGATCCGCGTACCTTAAGAATCAGATCGGCGTCAGCGCTTCCAGGACCCGACGAACCTCGAAGAAGTCTTCAAATGGGTAGAACTGTATGTGTTCTCGTTGCAAAAGACGGGCAAGACCGGCGCGCGCAAAAACTATGTCCGCAGTCCGGGCCACGCAGAGATCGGACAGCCCGTCACCTACGTGAACCAGTGGCGAAGGCGCCACCGAAGCGGCCACCACCTCCCTCACCGCGTCCGCTTTGCACATACCACAGCGCGATGCACATTCCTGCGCGCTGGGAGGATACTGTATGGTTGTTCCTTGGGGGGTGAAGCAGGCATCTCCGGAGAAGACCCGCAGCCGACTCAGACCGGCGGTAGCCAACACCGCGTCGATCAACACCCTGAAACCCGCGCTGACGATCACCAGTTCGTGACCTACGTCCTCCGTCCACGTGACAAACTCGTGAAACCCAGCGCGCACCTCTGTTCCCTTCAGAACGTGTCTGACGACTTGTTCCTCAGTAAGTCGAACATGCAGGAACTCTTCTTCGATGGCTTGGAGGAGATCTATCTCTCCTGCGCGCAGGCGAGGCTCAATCTCAGCCCACGCCTCAGCGGCGAAGTCTTGCACAATGAGATTGAGACAATCATGGGTAGTTATGGTGCCGTCGAAATCGCAGACGATCAACATGTGTGCCGCAGTATACTCTGACGATCTCCCCTCACCAACATACAACCTAAGTCCGCTGTCGCCCGCCACGAACAAAGCGTAAATTCGCTCTGCAAGTCGGCGGCCCGGCGGAGGCGACAACAATGCACGCATTGATAGCGAGGTTTCTTGGGGTGAAGCGACCTCTATTTCAGATAATCACTGCAGAACGGTTCTCGGAAGTGGTCAACGATATTCCACTGCCCTCACGGGATGGTAGGCGGGCAGGCGTTCCCGCAGATCTACATCCTGTGCTGGCGGAGCAACTCACAGCAGCTGGCGTTACCGGCCTCTGGATCCATCAGCGCGAGGCATGGGATGTCGCTGCCCGCGGGGAGCACTTCATAGTCACTACCGGCACAGCTTCAGGAAAGAGCATGTGCTTCAACCTACCCGTGCTCGACGGACTGCTGCGTCATACACGTGGGCGCGCTTTGTATCTGTATCCCACCAAAGCTCTTGCCCAAGACCAGGTGCGGCGCCTGCAGGAACTCTCAGATGGAGTGGTTGAGGCGGCCGTGTACGACGGTGACACTCCCCCCGCAGCGCGTCGTGTGGCAAGAGAGCGGGCCAGAGCTCTGCTTACCAACCCCGACATGATCAGTGTGGCCATGCTTCCCCACCACGAGCGCTGGGGAGATTTCTTCTTCAACTTAGAATATGTCGTTATCGACGAAGCGCACGCCTACAGAGGGGTATTCGGCAGCCATGTCGCTAATGTTCTGCGGCGTCTTCGCCGAGTTTCCAGTTTCTACGGAGCCGAGCCCCAGTTCCTGCTGGCCTCCGCCACCATCAGCAACGCTCTAGACCACGCCCGCAATCTTACCGGGCTCGATATGACCTTGGTAAGCAACGACGGCGCCCCACTGGGTCAAAGACGCATCATCATGTGGAACCCTCCCGTCTTGGATTCCGCACTGAACGTACGTCGCAGCAGCACATCCGATGCCGCAGAAGTTCTCGCGGAACTGGTCAGACACAAGGTGCGCACCATATGCTTCACCAAATCTCGTCGCTCCGCTGAAACCGTCTACCAAAAAACAGTGGCGCTACTACAAGATACTGCTCCTGAACTCGCCAAACGCCTCTCTCCCTACCGCGCCGGCTACACTCCGGCACAACGCCGCGGCATCGAGGAACGCCTGTTCTCGGGCGAGTTGCTTGCCGTGGTCGCAACAAATGCGTTGGAACTCGGCATTGACGTAGGGGCACTCGATGTTGCAATCACCGTCGGATACCCGGGAACTGTAGCCAGTTTGTGGCAGCAGTGGGGTCGAGCCGGCAGAGGGAAGGGCAAGAGTCTAGGCTTATTCATAGCCGGAAATGACGCCCTAGAGCAGTTCTTCATTCGACACCCCCAGGAACTGCTCAACCGTTCTGTGGAGGCAGCCACCGTGGACTTCACCAACCCCTACATACACGACAAACATCTTCTGGCTGCCGCATATGAATCCCCGTTGATGGACGGAGACACACTTTTCTTTGGCAAAGGGCTGGCCGACGCTGCCAACCGACAAATGCAACAAGGCCGTCTACGCCACCAGGCCGGCAGTTGGTTTCTCCGCGGCAGCGATTACCCTGCTGCTGATATCAGTCTGCGCTCGTCTTCTTCGGATCAGTTCACCATCGTGGATGAGGAGACCGGAGACATCGTAGGCACGCAAGAAGCGGAGTCGGCCTTCTCCTTTCTCCACCCTGGAGCTGTGTACCTGCATATGGGTGAGAGCTATCTGGCCACAATGCTCGACCTAGACGGTCGTGTCGCGGCCGTTCGCCGCTTCTATGACAACTACTACACACAACCGCGACGTCAAAGCGCCACGGACATCCTTACCCTCGAGCTCGATTCTACCTTTGGGCCGCTGAGACTCTTCTTGGGAACAGTGACCGTGAGCAGCCAAGTGGTAGGTTTCCAGAAGAAGCGCACCGGAAGTGACGAGGTATTGGGTGTAGAGGAGCTCGATCTACCGACGCAGCATTTCGTCACCGAATCCGTTTGGTTCACCGTACCACTGGAGTTGATCGCACACGATACACTGGCCCGTCTGCCGGGAGCCCTGCACGCCATGGAGCATGCGCTCATTGCAATGCTTCCGCTGCTCGCCATGTGCGACCGCTGGGATATTGGCGGCCTCTCAACACCGGTGCACCAACAAACAGAGCTTCCCACCATCTTCGTCTACGATGGCCACCCTGGAGGTGTGGGCATTGCCCGACGCGGCTTCCATCAATTTGAGAGATGGATGAAAGACACCCTCGCGCTTATCCGCAGCTGCCCTTGCGAGTCCGGCTGTCCCTCGTGTATTCAATCTCCCAAGTGTGGCAACTGGAACGAGCCACTGGACAAAGAACTGGCTCTTCGCCTGCTGAGTTCAATGCTATCATGACGTTCATGTTGGACTTCTCTCACCAGCCCTCTGAGGAAGAGGTTTCCTGGGCTGCCGCGCCACGCCGTCCGTACATTTCGGTGATCGGCGGCGGCCGCTGCACTGCCCCTCAATATGCAATGGCCGAACGTGTTGGGCGTCTGATTGCAGAGTTAGGGGCGGTACTGGTTTGCGGTGGACTAGGGGGAGTCATGGAGGCCGCCGCCCGCGGCGCAAAAGAGGGCGGGGGAACAACGCTGGGCATCCTGCCTGGGTATGATCGCTCCGCAGCCAACCCCTATATCGACACCACTGTTGCTACGGGCTTGGGGCACGGACGCAACCTGATAGTGGTGAGTAGCGGTGACGCTGTCGTAAGCGTGGGCGGAGGGTACGGTACGCTCTCGGAGATCGGATTGGCCCGCAAGATCGAGCGACCTGTGATGGTCCTAGGCGGCTGGCGACTCGCCCGCGACGAGGGCACCCCTGGTCTGTGGTATGTCGAAACTCCAGAAGAAGCAATTGCGCAAATCAGAGAAGCCCTCGGCCTGTTCGATATAGAGCCATTGTGATTCAGACCGCCCTTCCTGATCCCGGCTCAGGTCGGTTTTCCTGATCCCGGCTATAACCGGCCTTCCAGACTCAATCCAGCGTTCGTTTCGTCTAACTATTTTTCTCCGGTAGATCTGATGTAGGCACGTTGTTTCTCGGTCCGAGCTGTATTTACGCACTCTACAAAGAATGCCGTCAAGGTCTCTACTCGAGGCTTCAATAGTGGACAGTAGCGGACGGCCTTGGCCACTAATATATCTGGGTCCACCCGCTTCATGCCGGCCAGATGGTCGCCGCGTGAATCTACCCAGTCGGCCACCATCTGTCCCGTCACTTCCATGTGGAACTGCACGCCATAGGCCCAGCGGCCCCAACGAAATGCTTGATTGGCATAAAGATCCGTCTCGGCCAGGCGCCATGCCCCCGACGGAAGATCGAAAGAGTCGGCGTGCCAATGCAGCACAGAATCGATCTCCCGGAAACCACGAAAAGCAGGGTCGACTCTGCCGCGCGGCGTGAGACTGATAGGATACCAGCCCATCTCCCGAGACCTGCCGCGTGTGCGGCCCGCCCACACCTGTCCTCCCAAACTCCAGGCCAACGCCTGAGCACCCAAACCTATGCCCAACACAGGGACATCCCGTCGCAGGAAAGCACGCAGAAGACGCGTCGTCTCGTTGAGGCTCTGATGCACGTCTCTCTCCAGAAGGCTCATGGCCCCGCCCAGAACAATAAGGGCGTCGTATGCGCCCTCGCGCACGATCCGATCCACAGTGCGTGCATAATTCTCGACATTACCGTACGCGAGCATCAGCCGCAGACGAGATACAGAAGCCAGACAGGGCTCCAGGGTCCCCAAATGCTCCAGCTCTGCATGCTGCACAACCAGGATCTGAGGAAGGCTCTCGGGCGTTGTGGAGGTGGTCACCGTGTATTCACCGCCCCATGCGGAATTGCGGAGACTGTGTATTCACCAGCTATGCTTCTCCTCCTGCATAAGCGTGGCCCAACGTCCGGCACATCATACCAACACGCCGCATATCTCCGGGCAACTTCCTCCTCAGCCGGTAACCCACATCCGACCGGGCCTTATCCCACAAAGACCTCTGATAGACTGTGCAGGCTTGAATCGCGTGGAGACGGATCCTGCAAACATGGGCAAAAGGCCTCCTCGAACCGAAGACACTCAGCACTCGATCGCGGAGTTGAGGCGGCGGCGCCCACGGCGCCGCCGCCGCCTCCTGATCTCCGCCGCCCTCTGTCTCGCCCTTATCGCAGGCGGCATCGCCGCCGGCTCCGGCATCTCGGCCGAGCGGACTAATCAATCCGCCTTAGTCGAGAGCACCACGACTCCCGCAACGTCTACTGCCCACAATACAACCACTTCGCAGGCACCTCCTCGCGCAGCCATTGTCAGTATCATCACCACCACTACGGCCGTCAAACGACCCGCTACCACTATCCAAAAACAGGATACTGTCCAAGCTTTGGAGAGCTCCTTGTGTCAGAATTTTGCCGAAGACTCCGGCGTCAGTGGTGCAGTGGTGGTTATAGATCCCGGACATCAGGGCCCTGCAGATCTTTCATATGAACCTATCGGGCCGGGATCCAGCACCACCAAATACAAAATGAGCAAGGGCACTTACGGCACAGTGACGGGCCTGCCAGAAAGTGAGGTCAACCTGGCAATATCGCTCAGGTTGCGGGACGAACTGGAGGCGCGGGGCATCGTAGCGATCATGACCCGCACGTCAGAGAATGTTAACATATCTAATATTGAGCGTGCCCAGATGGCCAACGAAGCAGATGCCCGACTCTTGATCCGCATCCACTGTGACGCCTTCCACAACAGCCTGACCCACGGCATACACGTCCTGTATCCTGCCTGTATCGAAGGGTGGACGGACGATATCTATTTGGCCTCTCGCCGTGCCGCCCAGTTGGCTCAAGCCGCCCTAGTGGCCGCTACCAACGCCAATGATCGCGGGCTTTGCGAAAGAGAAGACATGACGGGCTTCAATTGGTCCAATGTTCCTGTCATCATGCCGGAGCTGGGCTTCATGACCAACCCCGAAGAGGACCAACTCCTCGCAACCCCAACATACCAGCAGAAACTTGCCGTTGCGCTGGCGGAAGCCACGGTTCGTTTCCTGAAAGGCGAATAATGCACTGCTCCGATTCCGGGGCATCAGGGAGGTGTAGTCTTGAGTAAAATCACGGTCATCGGCACAGGCTACGTAGGCCTGGTGACTGCCGCTTGTCTCGCGGAACTGGGCCACCAGGTAGTCGGAATGGACGTGGACAGTGCCAAGATAGAATGCCTGCGCCGCAGCGAGGTTCCCTTCTATGAACCCGGTTTGGCCGAAGTGCTCACCGCCCACAAATCACGCCTGCTCTTCACCGACGACCCCGTCGTCGCTTACGAAAATGGCGAGTTCATCTTCATCTGTGTTGACACTCCCCCTACGTACTCCGGCGATGCCGATCTCTCCCGAGTCTGGCAGGTGATTGACAACCTGCCACTATCCACCGGTGAAGATCGCGTTATCGTAACCAAATCGACAGTCCCGGTGGGCACGGGAGCCGCCGTCAAGGCTGAGTTGGCGGCAAGAGGGTTCGACCGTCTTCATTACGCATCTAACCCTGAGTTCCTACGCGAGGGATGCGCCTTGGACGATGCGCGTCATCCCGACCGTATTGTAGTTGGCGCAGACTCAGCCGATATTGCCGACAGAGTCACCCGCCTATACGAGGGTCTATCTTGTTCCAACATCGTCACCACCGACGTGGCTTCGGCCGAGATGATCAAATACGCATCAAATGCTT
>JAAYZX010000117.1 GCA_012514635.1 Actinomycetota bacterium | reverse complement strand
GAGACCGTACGCGCGACTAAAGTTCCTCCTGCATACCGCCGATATTACGACCAACAACAGCAAGTGGTTAGCCAGACACGAAAGGGCAACCCCATCGTGAGGTGGGTCCGCAAAGCCACGGGACTTCAGTAGTTCAAGGAAGTTGGCCGGGTTGCCGAAGTCTCCGGATTCGGTGTTGGAGATCTAATGCCTTGTCGGGTCAGGCCTAGACTCTGGAGGCACCGTAATGACTAAAACCACCAAACCCGCGTGTACAGTCGATACTCTCACACCAAGCCTCGTTAGATCGTCTTCCCGAATATTTTTCATCATTCTATCCGCTACCTTGTTGATCCTGATCTTCCCCGCCGTGGCTGCATGCCAGAGTTCGAGCGTAACCGATCATGGAGCCAAAGGCGACGGCGTGACCGATGACAGAGGAGCCATACAACGAGCCATCGATAGCTGCCCTAATGGAGGAACTGTCAACTTTCCAGCCGGAACATACCGTTTGAACTCCACCGTGTATCTCAAAAGTGGGATTACTATCAAGGGGGCCGGCGCCGGACAGACCGTCCTGTTGATGCCGAAGCAGAATTCACCTACCGCTCTGTTGTGGGGTAGAACCCTCACTGGTACGAGCATCTCTGGTATCGGCTTTCGGGGTTCAGGCGCCTTTGTCGGTCGGGAATACGGACTCTCTATCACTGGTGCCAAAAACTGCTCACTGAACAACCTGCGCTTCGATGACCTGGCGTTCGGCATGAAGCTAGGTGCCGGCGATATGTCCTCCAACTGGATGGTAACTAATATTGTTGCGAGAAACTGTCGTATTGCCTTCTTCCTAGCGTCTTGTACAAACTCGACTTTCAATGGTCTTGATCTGCACGGTGAACGTGAAGCGATGGACAACAATCGTGACCATACAGTCTATATAGAACAAGAAGTAAATAATTGCATATTTAATGACTGTACATTCTCCGGAGGGGCCGGGTGGGCATTACAATTCTGGGCAGATCAAGGCTCCCCTACCCATGACATCATCTTTAATAATACTGTTATCGATGCTCGTAATGGTAATCATCCCATCGTCGTCGGGAGCGGCTTTTCTAATATCAGCTTGAACAACACTACTATCCATACCAGGTCGGGAGATGCAGCTATTTGGTTCTACGGAGGCCGCGATTTCGTATTTGATAGATTTGAAGCCAAAGGTGGGGCCTATCTGGTGTTAGTGGATGATAATCTGCCGGTATCCAACATTATGTTCAGGAACGGTACGTTTGACGGCCGAACTCTTCTCGCCCATGGATGGGGGGCCAATGATGTGACCTTCCAGAATGTGGGTGCACCAGGAGCGACCTCTACGACTGCCAGCGCGCCGCCGACTACGACCACCAGGGCGCCCATGACTACAACCACCGAAGCACTGAAGGCCACGACTACTACCACTGTGCCGACAACTACTACAACTCGGGCGCGGGCAACTACGACCACCAGCGCGCCGCCGACCACTACTACCAGGGCGCCCATGACTACAACCACCGAAGCACTGAAGGCCACGACTACTACCACTGTACGAACAACTACTACAACTCGGGCGCGGGCGACTACGACCACCACCGTCCCAGCGACGTCTGCTTCCATTGACACCAACCCCACACGTACCGCAGGCCCCAGCGCCCTGACCATAATCTCTCCCGAAGATGGCGCCGCAGTGAGAGGGCAAGTGGAGATTCGTCTCGCAGCCCCTCGGGAGGTCAAGGTGTCAAAAGTGCACTTTTTTATCGACGGCCGCTTAATAAGCGTCGACTACAAAGCTCCTTATGGATTCACATGGAATACCGCATGGATGAAACCAGGCAGCACCCACACGATTAAGGGAGTTGCCTACGACCAACGTAGTCGGGAAATAGGGAGCACGTCCGTCAAAGTGACCGTTGCCGGAGCTATACAATCGAGATCATCACACATGTATTTTTCGGCCAGATCGACGGCCGGCTATCCCGACCTAACCCCCAACACACCGTATTACGAGGCTGCAAATAACCTCATAGAGACCGGAGCAATCTCTGGGTTCTCTGATGGACACATCGGTCTCGATCGACCCATAACTCGGGCTCAATTTGCAAAGATTGCGTCCGTTGTTCTTGGCGTGGATTGTAATGAGGTCACTGCAGCTTCCTACACCGATCTCGGTGCTCCAGACAAAGATCAATATCCGCACCGATATGTGGCCGCCTTGTGCGGGATAGATGCAATCACCGGGACCTCGTCTACGGAATTCTCGCCATGGATCCCAATAACCAGGGCACAAGTGGTCACCGTCCTCGTAAGAGCGATCGACACACTTGAGCCCACCGCACTCTTGACTCAACCAGACATGTCGCTATCTGTGCTTGGTGAATTCAGCGAAGATCACGCACATACCATGGCCGTCGCTGAGGCAAGCGGCCTGCTTGCCGGTGTCGAGAGATACGGAAGGACTTGGGACCCTTGGGCCACAGCTACCAGGGGAGAGACGGTCCAAATCCTGCACAACCTGATCAGGTTATAGACGGCATACCGAGACCCGCGACTAGGGTCCCTTGAAGGGACCCTAGTCGCGGTAGGTTTTCGCTACCGCCGCCTGCAGTTCTTGCGAGGCTTCAACTATGTCAGGAGTTGGGTCGTAGCTCGGCGGTTCTATCACGTAATCGCGATAATCATCCGGGCTTCCAACCTCCCCCGCCTCTGCGGCGCAGATGATATTGTACAACTCGCGGGCGGTTACGTAATGGAGTACGTATCGCGCACCATCGTTATAGACCGACTCGAGGTAACTGAACCCCTCATCCATGGCCCCGCCCAGCACCACCTCAGCATCGGTTGTTCCATGCGTGTGCACCTTGACGATGATCCAGTCTCGCTTCCCTGCCACGTGAATTGATGCTCCAATCCAAGCATCGATGAGCCGACGTGTAGGTGGTCTGCGACTGTTGATGGAGTCGCTAAATGTCAGTCTGCCATTGACCCATATGGGCCGCACCGGACCTTGGATCATGAGGAGACCCGTCTGCGATCCAGTTCCGGCCCTCGCACGGAGACCAGACGAATAGGACTTAGGGTAATGCAGGTCAACGTTGGCATAATACACACGGTTAATCTTTCTCGGATTGCTTCTGTGGCACGAGGGAAACGTGAAGTCGGCGTAACAACCGGTCTCCTGGAGAACAGAGGTCTCGTTGTTTACACCGCAGAATTTCCCCTCTGGTAGTGAATTGTTCAGAGCCCAATCACCGTGGATGAAACCATACCGGCGCCGTCCGTTCTCGGTCCCGAAGATGCCGAACTGAGCATAATCGCGCAGACATAATTGGAGAGTGTGGCGCAGGTGATCTGCAGTATCGGGTGCGGTCTTCCCGTGATGCAGATGCAGTTCAATCTCACCGTAGCCGCGTTGGCATAGGGAAACCAGTTTCCCGAGATTTCCATACCTATGATAGTGCGGTGGGAAGAACCAGGTTCGTCGAGGCGGCCGCCCCGAGGCATCCGCGTGCCTGTCGGCTAACCGAGGATATTTCGTGAGAAGCTCTTCTACTCTGGCCGTCTCAACAGTAGAATCTACTCTGCCTACACCCGGTTCATAGTGATCTACCATGCAGAAGAGCACATGTATCGGTTGAATTGATCTACGCATGAAACGAGCAAAGTACAAAGCCGGCCAACGTGTTATCGCTGTGAGAAGGAAACCAAAACTATCCTTTAAGTCTCTCATCCCAGCACGAACCTAAACCTCAGTACAAATGCTATGCCGCCTGGGCCCTCCCGTCGGGGACTATCCATCGGATGGTTTGGTTTGTTTGGGTGGAGATGCTGAATCAGCCCCCCGCCGTTGGCGAAATATACTGTACCTTCGCATGCCCTCGCGGATGAGATCCATCCCGGGATACCTGGACTTGCGAATCCACGGCACAATGATCGCTTTCCCGCCATACCTCCGTTTGTATTCTCCTCCGCCACCCATATCGAAGACGGTCATCCCTCTCGTCTTCCAATACCTCATTGCATACCACAATAGAGATTCATTTCGATGCGGAACCTTCAGGTGTCTTCGACTGCTTGCTCCCCAAAAATAGGCTTGACCGTTGAATCCCAAAGCAAGAAGTGTCGATGCGCAGGAGCCTTCCGACTCTCTCGCGCGGAGGAGGAGTAGCCTGCCTACGGGCAACAGGTGTCGGATAAGAGAGCGCACACGAGATATATCATAGGTAGGCTTCAATCCCTGCCGTTTAAAGACCTCGATCAGTTGCGTGTAATAGTCTTCGGCAAAACCATCATCTACTGCTTCCTCGATTGTCACTCCCGCACGTTTTGCCCTGCGGGTCTCGTAGCGAATATTCCGGTGCATCGTCGCGAACAACTCATCCTCAGAGCGCGTGAGATCGATTTCAAAGCCTGCAAGGGGACGGTAACGATAACCAAGCTCATCCACCTGCTCTGCGGTGATACTTCTGTCCATTACTTCGTAATGGATGCAACCAAGATCCTTGAATGCGAACCTATTTAGCGCAGTCAGTGCTTCAACCCGCGATACATCTGGCTGCAGATTGAAACCCATGTAAGCGGTGGTCCATCCCGGAGATGGTGAGCCGAGAAGCCTCACACCCAACCTCTTGACGATCAAGCCGGTGAATCGCCCCACAACCGTGTTGCCATCACGAACCACGGCAACCACACGCTGCGCGCCTTGCGTTTCTTCAACGAAGTTGAGCCATTCGTCGGTTTGGAAGACGGTACAGTCCGAAAAAGACTCAATAGGCGGTGCCGCTGCGGGTTCAACCTGTTCGAGAGCAAGCACTTGAGCCTCCCGTCAAAAGCGCATCAGACACAAGTGGTAGAAGTCGTTGCACGGTTTCTCATCCGGAAAAACATTCAATCTATGACCATCTCCAAAGTCACGTTGTGCCCCCCAGGCGGATCTTATGCATAAGCCATCGGCGCTCGAGCCTCCGTCGTTCGGATGTAGTGATTACGTACCTATGCCCTCTGTAGGCTTCGAGATAATCCAATAACGTCGACACCGGCACGAACCATCCGGGGCGCGAACTCAGACGGTGCATTAGGCTTACGAAACGGGAATTGAGTTTACCGTTCTCGTAAAAACCGTTTGCGAAGTGCGTGTACATGATGCAGGCACCACCCTCAATTTCCAACCGTTCCTGATTGATCTCCGATAGTGTTCTATTGAACGCCTCCACAGAGGGGCCCTCTGAGGAAGCGAACCAGCTTCTGACGAATGGTCTGTCAGGATCATGGTAAGGCATGTATGGGCATTCGCTGAGAGTATTGATGTCTGCATAAACAAAGTTGCGCACGTACTTGATGTGTCGCGCACAAAGGTCACCCCAGTAACCCACCGTGCCCGGTAGGTGACCTTGAAAATCGCGGTTTCTGAACTTCGTGAGAAGATTGTAAGCGCATCGCCTAACTCCCGAGACCCTCTGATCTCCCCAATAGATGCTGTCTCGACAACCCGTATGATTGGCATGGATCATCGGGTAGTGGCCAAAGAGCTCGTAGAATTTATCCAGCCCAGCCAACCACTCCTCCCGCGAGGCGGTAGTGTCCGTGACGCTGTGAAGTCCTATCTCGAATCCCTGCTCCTGCAGCCTGTTCACCCACCCAGCGTAGGCCGGATCGGCACACGTGGTCCCGCCCATGCTCGGTCGTCCGGTCTTAACCTGGATGGGCCAAACAGACTTTGTGATACGAAATCCTAAATCGGACAGGAACTCGTAGACAGGTGGACCGTTTTGCATGGTTGTGCCGTCGGTGTCATCAAAGACAGAGAACGCAAACCGCCTGCCCTCAGGCCATATGATGGAGTTGGTCTTGATCTTCTTCAGATCTTGCACCCGGCAACCTGCGGCATAGAGTGACCTTGTGTCGAGCCCCAGGAGTATATCAGCCGGTCGAATCAGTCCGCATTCGTGCCAGCAGGTCGGCAGTAACCCCATCAACAGACGGACCGCCCGTCTACGGGTCTTAAATTCGAGATCATCGACATCGCAGATGATGAGCACTGCATAACGGTCACAACCGGCGCCCCACACTGCATTCAGGCGGAAGAACTAGATCAGATCCGGCTGCACGCGCTTGACTAGATCTCGAAGACCGTCGCGGTAGGTTCCTAAGTTCACGGATTGGAGTATGGAGCGGTAGCGTTCAAGCGTGATGGTGTGGATGTACTTCCACCGCGACAGCGGTACTCTGGGCACCAGGAAACGCTCGCAGGAACAAGGGTCCTACTCCTAAAAAGCGGTGGCTTCTCCTATCGCATCATCAAGCAAAGCAACTATCACTTCATGCTTCTGAACGAAGAGTCAAATTATGTTGTTGCTCCGCATGCGAGAGCCAACCGTAGGCGGCCACGGACACGGACTCTGGCCTGTCACATAAAGAATCTTCATCTACCCTCGCCCCAGAAGACTTGGCATAATTCCGCACAGCTGTATTGCAGCCGCTGACGCCAAATGCCATTCGCATCCGTAGAAAAAGGTATCACGGTCGACGGGGTCCTGTTGTTACACTGAGAATGATAACCCAGAGCAGACTCGAGGAGACCCTTTCGACCTCGACACCCAGAAGGCTAAGCTCTGAGCGCAGACCAGCTACTGATAATGCAATTCACCAGCTTTCCCGATACCATCCACGAGGGGCCTGTCCTCTCCCAAACCCACAACCCAGGGGACGGCGCTCACGGTCCTACAACATGAGCCTGGAAGCCTTCGTCAAGCAGGTGATGGCGATGAGGGCAGTATCGTCTATCGCCCCGACGGTAGACATGCAGAAAGAGACAGATGAAACCCTTTGGACCATGACCTTCGGCGATGGGGCAGAAAGCTCTCTTCTCGCCGCGGAGGTCGGAATCACATTGCTGTTCACCTCTGAGCCCATATCCCGCACTCGCGATGTGGCGGGATGCACCGTGGTTGGAATGGAACAGCCTCAAGTTGGCCAAGAGAGCGCTTGGAAGCTCATACTACCGAATCCGTGCGAAGCTTCTGGCGCTCCCGCGTAAGGGGTGACCGTGGAACAACACGCAACCGATGCTTCTTCGCTGCCTCGTGTGAGCGTCCTCATGCCGGTGAGAAACGAAGTCGCCTATATCCGGCGAAGCCTCGAGGCAGTGCTGAGCCAAGACTATCCCCCTGACCTGATCGAGGTATTAGTAGCGGACGGTATGTCTACTGATGGAACGGCGGACGTGGTGCGCGAAATCCAAGATCGGAACCGGAACGTGCGCCTTCTGACCAACCCCGGCCTAGTCGCGCCGAGCGCCCTCAACATTGCGACCAAGGCCGCCACGGGTGAGATCTTGGTGCGCATCGATGGCCATTGCGAGATCGCCCGCGACTACATCTCCAGCTGTGTACGCCACCTCCTCGATGGAGAAGTGGAGGGTGTCGGCGGCAGTATCCAAACCGTGGGAGAGACGCCGACGGCCCAGACCATCGCCCTGGCCATGAGTTCCGCCTTCGGAGTGGGCAACTCGGCCTTTCGCACCACTCAAGGCCGCACCATGCCGGCGGATACCATCCCCTTCCCCGCGTATCCGCGGCGAGTCATCGAGAAGGCCGGCCCCTACGACGAGACCATGGTTCGCAACCAAGACGACGAGTATAACTACCGCATCCGCAAAATGGGAGGTCGCCTACTCTTGGCGGCTGATGTACGTTCACGTTACTACAGTCGAGCCGGTTTAAGGTCCCTGTGGCGCCAATATTTTGGCTACGGGTTCTGGAAGGCGCGCGTACTGAAGAAACACCCGCGCCAGATGAGTATTCGTCAATTCGTGCCCGGCGCCTTAGTACTGTGCATCATTGTCGGTTTGGTCCTATCGCCCTTCTCGCGACGCGCCCGAACCTTGCTCATCGGGACCTTGTTGGCATATGCCGGCGCCTCAGGCTGTGCATCAGTACGAATCGCGTCTCGCGAAGGTTGGTCTCATCTTCCCAGGTTGCCACTGGCCTTTGGTGCCATACATCTCAGCTACGGAGCGGGGTTCTGGATTGGGCTCTTGAACCAGGGAGATGTGACAGCGGCGAGTGATGAGATCAAGACCCGCGCCGAAGAAAAGATTGGACCATGACGCCCCAAATCAGCATGTCCAACGGTATACCCGCTCAGCCCCAGCTTATAGTCGTCGAAAATCCCCGTGTCGGGAAAGACCGGCGCATCCACTCTTAGCGGCGACCGTCCAAGTGAGCGCCCAGATGATGAGACGCTGCCTCCGCTTGAAGATCCTTGTGTTTTGAGTCTTGTCCATCAACCAAGCTGCTCTATCGTATTGGCCCGCCGGGAGAATCCACGCGCAATCTCCGGCTGTGTGCAGCAAATACCAGAACTTCTTCTATAATCACTGTCGGCACTCCCCGCCCAAACCCAGTTCCTCCGAAATCAAACGCGCGCTGCATCATATTCACTCCTATACACGGCCCGGTAATCTGACGGATATACACCTGGACGGATCAGCCCGCATTCGTGCCAGCAGGTCGGCAGTGACCCCCTCGATAGTGTACTCGCTCTGTATGCGTCGTCTGCCCGCCGACCCGACCTGTAGACGCAGACCAGGATCCAACATGAGCTGCTCCAGTGCATCGGCCAAAGCCTTGGGGTCTTCTGGGCGTACCATTAAACCCGCCCCTTCTCCGATCAGTTCCGGGATACCTCCCGTTGCGGTCGAGACTACCGGTATCCCGTAAGCCATGGCTTCCATCAATGACACGGGAATACCTTCGTGCTCATGGCGCCCTAAGTCCACGCTCGGCAGGACAACCACATCTACCCGGCGTTCCGCATACCATTCCAATACCCGCTCGTGGGGAACCGGTCCACAGAATTTAATCCGATCCTCAAGTCCTAAGGCCACGACCTGTTGTCGTAGTGTCTCCAATAGATGACCCCTCCCCGCAATCCACAGGGAACAGGCAAGTCCACGGTCTTTGAGGAGGCTGATGGCTTCAATCAGAAAACGATGTCCTTTGACAGGGTAGAGATGAGCAGGACAGAGAGCGAGGAACTCTGTTCTATCGTCGATTGCGGCGGAGGACGACTCAGGAAGATGAACGCCCATGTGAATAACGCACAACCTATCCGGGGGGCCCAAAGCACCCACGGAGCGGGCGATATCCATGCCCGACCGGGAAATGAATCTGGTAAACGATGCCTTGTGCATTTTGATGGTCAGCAGGTTGGGCTCGGCAATATCATTTCGGTGCAGCGTGAGACTCCAAGGAATCCCGCTCATCTCACTCGCAATGAGGGCCATTGTGGCCGTGGTGCGACCCCAATGTACGTGTATGTGGTCGGCGTGCCATCGCCGGGCTACACGGGAGAGCCACAATCCCTTCGCAACCACGAGGGCATTCCGAACGGCGACGGATACGCCCCGGCTCTTCGCCAACAACACCAAGACCCGAGCAGTAGCTCTCGGATGCTTGAGACCCTCCAACACGCCGAGCACAAGAACCGAAGGACTCAGCAGAGACCGACGAAGACTACAATGCAGGAGTGCGGCCGCATCCTGATTGAATAGTCGCCCTTTTGGAGAACGAGGAACGATTAAAATTCGGCAGCCCTGCCTTACGAGCTCCCGCGCTTCGGCCACCAGGAACTGCTCCTCCGGCCCAAAAGGCATAGTAGCGGTAACGTATACTAAGTGGAACGGTCTCTCTGAAGTCACGTGGGACCTTCTCCAGATACCTTCGACATGTTGTTGTGTGATGACTGCCGGCCTGCGAACTCTACATCTTATGCCTTGCCTATAACAGCGTACCAGCCTCGACAGAGTGTACGCCTGGGAATCGGCTGCTGTCTCTTGCTGATGAGAGGACCATCCGGATCAACAATGGCGTGAACACGTCTGCTAACAGGAGGACCGCACTCGAACACGGAGCAGACCGCCGAGGAGTGAACCGATCGGTTTTGTGGCTCGTCCCGGTCCTGGCACTCATCGGCGTGTGGTTGCTACAGGTGTTCGCCTCCGGAGGCTATCTGCCCCGGCAGTGGCTTCCGGCAGGAATCATAGTAGCCGCCATCGCCTTGGTGTTGTTCGGATTGGGGGCGTTTCCTGGGGTTCCGGGGCGTATCTCTCTTGTAGTGGCGGGCGGCCTAGGAGGCTACACGCTCTGGATGATTGTCACCGCCCTATGGGCACCCTCGGATAACGGTGTCTGGATGGCGGCGGGTCGTTCGGCAACGTACGTCCTGGTGTTCGTAGTGGCTCTGACCATGTTCCAAGCGGGGAGCGGCCGTACCGCTCTCAGATATGGGTTGGTCGCAGCAGCCTTCGTGCTCGTCGCGATGTGCTTAGGGCGGCTCCTAACCACTTCCGACCTGATGGCGTTGTTCGTAGAAGACAGATTGGCATACCCTGTCGCCTACCCCAACAACGCCGCCGCCCTCTACCTCATACCGTTTTGGCCACTGTTGTGGGTGGCCGTCGATCGTGGCGAGAGATGGTATCTACGAGGACCGGCTCTTGGATTGAGCACGGCGCTTCTGATGTTGGCATTCCTCACACAGTCGAGGGGTGCCTTCTGGGCCTTCGCCCTCTCGGCTATAGCCTTCTTCGTGCTGACGCCCGCACGTCTTAGATCTCTCGTCCACCTCGCGGTGGCGTTGGCGATGACCGCCCTCGCCTACCCAAGCCTCAACCGCTACTGGGCCGAGGGGCCGGCCGCCGTCGGACAGACGCCGATCCTTACGAGACTCATTCCGTGCATGATAGCGGCCGTAATCGTGGGCTGGGTCATTGCCCTCCTCGAGCCGAGACTGCAAATCACAAATCGAATCCGAACAGTGGCCGGCATTCTGGCGATCGCTCTGGTGCTGGGGGGAACGTTGGGCGGTTTGACGACAGCGGGAGGTGGTTTGAGTGCCTCCTTCGACTCGATTCGGTCACAGTGGAGCGGCTTGATCGATGATCTTCGCGGTCACACTCCTAACGATACTCCCGGCACCACGAGTGACGAATCTGCCAACCCTTCGCGCTTTCTCATCCCGGGAAGCAGTGGTCGTTGGGACCTCTGGCGGGTCGCCTGGCTGGATTTCGAGACCGCACCCGTTGGCGGAGTCGGTGCCGGCAACTACGTATTTACCTACAATCGAGACCGCATTCGCGACCGTTACGGACGCGACGTCCACTCCCTTCCCCTGGGAACACTCGCCGAGACCGGACTGGTGGGCGGCCTGTTGTTGTTCGGGAGTCTCGGCCTGGCGTTGGTGACGATTCTGGCCCCGCGCGCTGCGGCAGCATGGCGAACGACACGGAGGCTGCTGCGCCGGGGTCCTCCGTCAAATGGAGGGAGAAGCTCCAGGCTCCCCAACCACAACACAGCGTGGACCATGGCGTTGGTCGCCACTGTGATCTTTTGGCTGCTCCACGCAGCCGTCGACTGGCTGTGGGAGATGACCGCCATCACCATCCCGGCAATGCTCTGCTTAGCACTGGCCTTGTCTCAGACGGATCGCGGCCGAAACAATGTATCGCAGCGAAATCGGTTCAGCTGGTACCGGTGGGCGGTGACGGGGTTGGCCGTGTTCACCCTCATTGGGTTGACCTTCCCCTATATAGCACTCAAATACACCGACATGGCCGTAGTCAACGCGGTGACCGATCCTCCGCTCGCTCGGCAACAGGCGCGCGTGGCCGCCATCCTTGCACCCACCGATTCGCAGCCGCTATTGGTGCAGTATCAACTCTACCGAGCAGCCGCAGATTCCACCACACACGCTGGAGCCGGATTGGACAACCTGGCGCTGGCCCTCGATGCCGCAGAGCAGGCGGCCGGCCGAGACCCCGCCAACTGGGTAGTGCTATTGACCGCAGCCGAGACCGCTGAAATGCTGGCAAACAAAGTGGAAGTCTGGGCCGAACGGACGGTCGAGCCCACGGGGAAGAGTCCGGACTCCCTCGCCGATACCGCCCAAACCGAGTCGATCGCCGCGCACTACCGCGGGTTGCCACCCCAAGAGTTGCGCGATCTTGCGCGCTCTTACGCAGATCTCGCCCTCCATTGGAACCCTAAGGAACGGGGAGCCGCCGAATTGCGCGCCCGTCTCCAGACCCTTGACTAACGCAAGAGGCTCAGATCTCGGCACCTTCCACGATCTCCAATACCGCCTCGATCACATCAGATACATCTTGTTCGCTCATGGAGCTGAAAATGGGCAGGGAGATCTCGCGTAGGTACTCCCGGTGGGCTACTGGGAAATCCTCCGGACGAAAACCGTAAGTCCGTCGGTAATAAGGGTGGATGTGAAGAGGGATGAAGTGGACGCTGGTGCCGATGTTCATCCGCCCCAGCTCCTGAATGAATTCGTCTCTGTCGATAGACAATCGCTCTAGATTCAACCGTAGTTGATATAGGTGCCATGAATGGCCCACGTTTGGCCTGACGGAGGGAATCTCCAGCGCTGAGCAACTCTTGAAGGCCTCGTTGTACGCCTCTGCGATCGCCGTCCGCCGCGTGTGCATCCGCTCGGCCTTATCGAGTTGCGCGAGGCCCATGGCGGCCGCCACGTCGGTCATATTGCACTTGAATCCCGCATCCTCGATCTCGTAGAACCAGGAACCGTGTTGCGTGTAGCGGGCCCAGGCATTGCGGGACATACCGTGGAGCGACATCAACCGGCAGCGATCGGCCAATTCTTCATCGTCTGTGCAGATCATGCCGCCCTCGCCGGTGGTGATGGTCTTGGTGGAATAGAAACTGAAACAGGAGGCCGACGGTACCCTCCCAATCTGCTCCGGCGTCCCCAAGAAGGAGCCCACCAACTTATCCCGATACTTCGTAGGGAACGCGTGCGCCGAGTCTTCCACCACGGCCAACCCACGATCAGCCGCCAGCGACAACAACGGCTCCATCTCCGCGGGGTGGCCCGCCAGGTGAATGGGAACAATCGCCTTGGTCCGTGCCGACAGCACCGCCTCCACCCCCGATGGACCGATGGTCAGCGTATCCGGAAGCACGTCTGCAAACACCGGAGCGCCCCCAAGATGCTGGATAACGGCTGCTGTAGCCGCGAACGTATAGGGAGAGGTGATCACTTCGGTGCCCGGACCTACACCCACGGCCTCCAGCGCCAGGTGCATGGCCGCCGTACAGGAATTGACGGCCACCGCGTACCTGCTACCGACGAACCCGGCAAATTGAGTCTCTAATTCCCGGGTCCGTGGCCCCGTCGTCAGCCAGCCACCCCGTAGTACTTCCACGACCCGCTCGATCTCGCTGCCGTCAAGATCCGGCTGAGCAAAGGGAAGGAACGTCTGTCTCATTGATCAATCTCCTCATCACAGCGGCTCGCTCCGGATGGCGCCCGTGCGCCGACCGCCTAGGCTACGCATCTCGCCGCGCCAACACCCACAGAGTATGCAACACCTCCCGTACCTCTTCCCAGAACGAGCACTCGTGCAGAGCCATCAACTCCATGTCGAGCTTGGCCGGAAGGACCTCGCGTACGTAAGTACCCTCCCAATCGTCGCCCACCAGAATTTGGGATTCATCGGCGTATGCGATGGATGTAGGGCTGGTGATACCGGGCCTCACATCCAGGATACGCAGCTGATCACGGGTGTAGTAGCTCAGATAGCGAGGGTCTTCTGGGCGCGGCCCCACCAACTCCATCTCACCGCGCAGCACGTTTACCAGTTGCGGGAGTTCATCCAGTTTAGTGCGACGCAGGAAGGCCCCGATGCGGGTCACCCGCGCATCCGTAGCTCCCGTGACCCCCGGCCCCACGGCCGCCGCACCCACCACCATGGTGCGAAACTTGAAGAGGCCGAAGGTCCTCCCGTATCGCCCCATACGTCGAGCGATGTGAAGTATGGGCCCACCATCGGTGAGCTTGACCAGAAGGCCGATGACAACGAACAGCGGCGACAGCAGAATGAGGGAGATGGCAATCATGCAATTGCGAATCACTGAAGCGCGAAAGTAAGGCCCTTGACCTCGGCCCGAAGGCTTAACATCGCATGTGCTTATCGGACCTGTCACAGTCTTCACAGCCATGCCTGCCTCCACACCATCGTTCACATGTCACCACACCCCTGATCCCTATACCTTGTATTGTGTCACAATCATTCTATGAACGAGAGCACTACTTTCCTCATCACAGGTGCATGCGGCATGCTGGGTAGGGCAATGACGGGGTTATTGGGAACCCAAACCACCGCTCTCACTTTTGCCGACCTCGACATTACCAATTACGCCGCCGTAGCCGCCGCACTCAATCGCTACCGACCGACCACTCTCATCAACTGCGCTGCCGCCACAGACGTCGACCGCTGCGAAACTGACCACGCCTACGCCGATGCGGGCAACACCACGGGGCCCCGTGCCTTAGCCGAAGCCTGTGCAGCCCACAAAGTGGAGATGGTCCACGTCTCTACCGACTTCGTCTTTGACGGCGCCACAGAAGTTCCGTACACGGAAAAAGATGAACCTCGTCCCGTGAACTACTATGGCCTCTCCAAGCTACGAGGAGAGGAAGCCGTGCGTGAACTGATGCCTCAGGCACTCGTGGTACGCACGAGCTGGACTTACGGACCCGTCGGCCTGGCCGGCACCAACTTCCCACTCAAAGTGCTGGAGTGGGCGCGCCGACCGGGTCCCCTGCGCGTGGCCACCGACCAGTTCGGCTCTCCCACCTATGCGCCCCACCTGGCCGCCGGTATCCTCGAACTGCTTGAGATGAATGCCACTGGCCTGTTCCACCTTGCCGGAGATGGTTGCGCTTCGCGCTGGGAGGTTGCGCACGAAACGCTGGCCACAGCACGAACCGTGACGGCAGATCCGGCGGCCTTCCGCCTCGCCGACATCGACTTCACTGTGCCCATCCTGCCCGCTGCAGCCATCGACTTCCCGGCTCCGGCTCCGCGCCCCGCCTTCAGCTGCCTTGACTGCGGCAAAGCCGCGCGTCTGGGCGTGACCCTACCCCCATGGCAAATCGGGCTGGCCCTCTACATAACCGGGCTACTCAGGAAACACGACTCTGCGGTCGATATATGGGATAGGCACCTACCGGCGGGGTGCGCACCTACCCAGAGCAAATTCGCAGCCGGCCCCGGCGAAACGAAAGGCACCACAGCATGAAAGGCATCATCCTGGCGGGCGGCGCGGGTACGCGACTGTGGCCGGCCACACGTGTGGTCTCCAAACAGCTCATGCCCGTCTATGACAAACCCCTCATCTACTATCCACTCTCCGTCCTGATGCTGGCAGGCCTCAGAGACATACTCATCATCTCGACACCCCTGGATCTTCCGCGCTTTGAGGAGCTCTTGGGCGACGGCACCCGCCTAGGAATCTCCCTCTCCTACGCCGCCCAGCCCCGGCCGGAGGGCCTGGCGCAAGCCTTCCTCATCGGACGTGAGTTCCTAGCCGGGGGCCCTGCCTGTCTCATGCTGGGCGACAACATATTTTTCGGTCATGGCTTCACAGATCATCTACGCCGCGGCGCCGCCCTCACCGACGGCAGCCTCATTTTTGGCTATTGGGTCTCCGACCCGGAGCGTTACGGAGTAGTGGAGTTCGACGGCAACGGCCGCGCGCTTTCCCTGGAGGAAAAACCGGAGCAGCCGCGGTCCAACTGGGCCGTCCCCGGTCTTTACTTCTATGATGGACAAGTGGTCGAGGCCGCCGCACAGCTGCGGCCCTCCGCGCGAGGCGAACTCGAGATCACCGATCTCAACCAAACCTACCTGGACCAGAACAAGCTGGAAGTGGAAAAGATGGGACGCGGGATCGCCTGGCTGGATACGGGCACGCACGAGTCGCTTCTGGCGGCCTCCACTTTCATCTCTGTGATCGAGGAGCGTCAGGGCCTCAAGATTGCCTGCTTAGAGGAGATCTCCTACCGCCTGGGGTATATTGGCACAGCGGATCTCGAGAGGATCGCGGCGGAGATGGGCCCTACCAACCGCTACGCAATCTACCTACGCCGTGTGCTCGCCGAGAGCGAGGAGGGATGATGAGAGACGAAACTACCGGCGCCCGGTCCACCGATGCCCACATGCAGACCGAGCCTGGCGTCCCACCCGGCGGCGCTCCAGCCAAGTGGGAGAAACCGTTTTCCGGTACCGTCGACGGAGTGGTGGTGAAAGCGTTACGCGTCATCCCCGACGATCGTGGCCGCCTCATGGAGATTCTGCGCAGCGATGATCCCCTCTTTGCGGGCTTTGGTCAAGTCTACATGACCACCACGTATCCCGGTGTGGTCAAGGCCTGGCACATGCACAAGACCCAGACCGACCATATGGCTGCCGTTTCAGGCATGTTCCGCCTCGCTCTGTTCGACGCCCGCGAGGACTCCCCCACACGCGGCACGCTGCAGGAAGTCTACATGGGTGATCACAACCCGGTGCTGGTGGTCATTCCCCCCGGCGTTTACCACGGTTGGATGTGCGTCTCCGAGCACGAGGGCATGGTGGTCAACCTCCCCGATCGTCTCTACAACTACACCAACCCCGATGAGTTCCGCCTGCCGCATGACACCCCGGACATACCTTATTCTTGGCAGAGGAGGAGCGGATGAGCGCCTCCACCCCAACCGCCATGGGCTCCACCCCTACTGCCTTCACCCCTCGCCGCGTGCTGGTGACCGGTGGCTGCGGCTTCATCGGCAGCAACTTTATACGTTACCTACTGACCTCAGACCCAGCGGTAGAGATCGTCAACCTCGACGCCCTCACCTATTGCGGCAACCCTGAGAACTTGCGTGACGTGGAGACTGCCTTCGGCGGTCACCGCAACCCCGGCCTCCACGACTCCGCTTCACGCTACATTTTCATCCGCGGGGACATCCGGGACCCCAATGCCGTGTCCCGCGCCATGGCCGACTGCGACTGCGTGGTCCACTTTGCCGCTGAGAGCCACGTGGACCGCTCTATCGCATGTGCCGATGACTTCATCACCACTAACGTGCTCGGCACCCACCGACTCCTGGAGGAAGCGCGTCTCCGGGGAGTGAATCGTTTCTTACACGTATCCACAGATGAAGTGTATGGCTCCACGCTGGAAGGATCATTTGGAGAGAATGACCTATTGGATCCTTCCAGTCCCTATTCGGCCAGTAAGGCAGCCGCCGATTTGCTCGTCCTCTCCTACTACACCACCTACGGGATGCCCGTCATGATCACACGCAGCACTAACAACTTCGGCCCTTACCAATACCCCGAGAAGTTGATCCCGCTGTTTGTGACCAACCTCATGGAAGGTAGACGTGTGCCCCTCTACGGAGATGGCGGCAACGTTCGCGATTGGATCTACGTGCTGGACAACTGCCGGGCGCTGGACACAGTCTTGCGCCAGGGAGAGATTGCCACTGTCTACAACGTGGGCGCCGGAAACGAGGTCACCAACCGCCTCATCACCGACACCATCCTCGAACTCCTGGGCGCCGGCGAAGAGATGGTGGAGTACGTAACCGACCGCCTCGGCCACGATCGCCGCTACTCCGTGACCACCGAACGCATCCAAGCACTTGGCTGGGCACCCGAGCGCGACTTCCGCCAAGCCCTCGCAGACACCGTAGACTGGTATCGAGCAAACACGGACTGGTGGCGCCCGCTCAAGGACGCCGTGTGCTGACTGCAGGTACATCGACACGTCCCAAGTCCTGTCCCAGCCGAGATCACTCTCTACAGCGGGTCACGGTACCTCAGCACGCTGGTTCGTACCCACCATATGGCCGGAAGGCAGCTCAAGGGTAGGCTTATCGTCCACCTGCACTTCTTCTGTAAGCTCAAGACACGCTGGCTGCACCATAATCCACGCGTAAACAAGCCAGGTGAACTTGGCATACTCGAGACTAAGCGCCACAGCCGCTACCACCCATGCCAAGCCAGCACCCAACCAGAGCAATCGTTCGCGCTGAGGCAGGTGCAACACCGTTCGCATAAGCAGAGCCCAGCCTAGAAGCAGAAGCCCCATCCCCACCAATCCATTCTCAGCCAAAGTCTGTACAAAAGTATTGTGCGCTACGAGCGGCAGTCCACCACTCTCGACCGCAGCCGCTACGAACGCCCCCGCCCCTACTCCCAAGAACGGATGTTCACTCCACATCTGTAGCCCCAGCCGCCATTGCTCGTATCGCACTTGAAAAGTGTGGCTCTCTGTTCCTTCAGTGACCCTCTCCAGAAGCTCTTCGGGAACAAGCTGTGGAACCAGCCAGATGGCGAGACCAGCCGCTAGAGCGAACAACACAAGTGCTTTCCAACTGCGAGAGCCGGACAGCAGTAGGGTGGCGCCTAAACAGACCATTAATCCCAGAGCACCACCGCGCGAACCTGTGAGAAGTACCGCCACACACGCAAGAGGAATGTAGAGCCAATAAACAACCCTCCACGAAGAAGAGGTGTTGGTGGCCAAATAGGTGGCAATAATAATTGCTGCGCCTAGTATGGCTGCAAGTTCATTAGGATCCATCCCCGCCACCGCATACCTGCCGTCCTCCACAAGGGCAACAGTGCGAGTAGTCAGGTAGGCCTGGAACATTAGAACAGTAGCGAGACAGGCTCCGAGAAAGAAGCTACGCAACACCCACATGAAGTATTGTCTCGAATCTACAAACTCCCACATCATCCATACGAAGAGAAGAAGAGAAACATAACTTATAACCTGCCCTTGGGTAGCAGCCGCGTCAGAAGTCCAGAGCATGGAGACAAAACACCAGTACACATAGAGCGCAAGCACGAACCAGGCAAGCGGAGGCCGCTTAAGGCGAAGGCGAAAAAGAACGCTGAAGACCGCCAACCCCAGCGCCACCGAAGACACGGCGAATATGACGCTCGAAAATCCAGGTATGACGAGCATCTGTTCCCAGGGAATGAAAAAGGTGATTAAACAAAGCAGTATAAACACAGCCCGACGAAGCCCCACGGCGCGGATCGGCGTGGAACGCTCCGTTTCCACTGAAATGGCCAATTGATGGTCGAACTGATTCATCTGCCTTTTTCTTTCACCTTCGCCACCCGCACGATCAGATCTTCATACTGACGAACCGAAGAGTCGACGGTGTACGCTTCGATCACCTCCTCCGGAATGACCGGGCGCGGGGATCGCAATGCTTCCACAATGGCACCGGCCAGTGCCTCCGGGTTTCCAACCGGCACCAGACGACCGTACCGACCGGCCGCCAGTATCTCGGCCGGTCCACTAAGACAATCGGTAGAAACCACTGGAAGCCCAAGCGCTAATGCCTCAATCAGCACCGTCGGCAACGCTTCCCATGCCGACGAGAGAACAAAAAGCGCTGAGCGGGCCAGATAGGCAAATGGATTAGTCACGAAGCCGGGCATTGCCACCCGGTCGTTGAGATCCAACTCGGCAACCATCTGTTCCAAGTCTGCACGCCTATCACCTTCGCCCAGAATGAGTAACCGAAAGTCGAGTTCCATAGAGGCAATCGCCGCCGCCCGCAGGAGAGTCGGGAAATCTTTCGCCTCCGTCAGTCGCCCCATGCCCATCACCACCGGAGGTTGTCCAGGCCCAAACCAGGGATGATCGAGAGGCTCAGAGGCCAGAGCACTAAGTCTCGAAGTGATTACCGGGTTGTAGATGACATGAACCCGTGTCGGATCCAGCCGTATGCCGGCCATCATGTCGTCGGCTGCGCCCCTGGACACGGCCACAACAGCATCAGCGCGGGGGTAGACCCAACGTACGATCCTCCGCACAAGCGCTTCGTGCAATCCCGTCGCATAGGCGGCGGCCCGTGAGTGAGTGGAATGCACGGTGACGACAACCGGCGTGGCAGTTCGCGAGAACCCGGCTGCAAGCAGGGCGCCCGCGTTGGCGTAGTCGAGCGCGGAAAGCAGAACGGCCGGTTTTCTACGGCGAAGATGGCGGACCAGAGGCACTATTCCTCCGCGCACACTCGTGGCCATAAGCCCAACAACACTCACGCGCTGGTCTAGATCAGAGAAGTACGAGCCCACTTTCTCCAGCAGCACTATCTCCACACGATGACCGCGGGCGACCAACCCGTTGGCCAGATTCACCATCACGCGCTCGGCGCCCCCGCCTGCCAGATTGGGTACAAAAAGAGAAATAACTCCATCTAGCATCCTACGCCCGCCCGTGCCAGCACCTCACGATAAACCACTATCATCCGCTCCGACCAGGATGTGACATTGAAATCAGCATATGCCAAATGTTCGTTCGCTTCTCCGTGCTTAGCCCTCGTCTCCTCATCCCAGTCCAGGACTTCGACCAACACGTCCATCAACGCCTGCGCATCTCCGGCGGGAAAGAAGACGGCACCCGGGCTGCGTCGGGCCCAAGAGACGCCTGGGATATCCCCCAACACCACCGGCAATTTATTGGCCATGGCCTCACATACCGAGTATGAAAAACCTTCGCTCCGACTCGGAGCAAGGAAGATATCAGCCGAATGGAAGAGCGAAGCCACGTCCTCAACCGGCGCTACAACCCGCAGCCAGGGAGGCGGGTCTTTGTCGAACTGCTCAGCGATATAGGTGTTGAGTTCGTCCGTTCCCACGATCACCAAAGCAACTGCCGGAAACCGAGCGTACACCGCAGCGATGGCCTCCAGTGCCGTATCTACACCCTTGAGAATAGGTTTCCAGCCAAACATGAGTAGGACACGGCGGGATTCGTCCAAGCTAAGATCTGCCAGAACCTCGTCGGTACTGCGGGCGGCAATAGTAGCCCGACATAGATCAATACCGTTCTCCACCAGGTGGACGCGTTCTTCAGATACTCCAACGGCGATCAGTTGTCGAGCCACCGACCTACCTACCGGAATCATATGCACACCCCGGGACAGCACCCCATACTTAGCATGCATGGCCACTCTGCGCAGACAGGCAACCGATGTGAGGGCATCGATTTCAGAATGAGCATGCCACAGCAACGGGATCCTGCGCTGAGATCTTCTCCGCGCCATGCCCAACCATCTCGCCGCCAGTGCCGGCAGATCGTAATCCACGAAATGGGTGTGCACCAGACACACGTCCTCCTGCGCGACTAGCTGCGCAAGCAGGGGTACCAGCCGCATACGTGAGGCCGTTGTCGGAAAACAGCGCACGTCCCACCCGTCTTGCGCCAGCAATTCGAACCAGGCCCTCTCACGGGCGACCTCAGGAAACAGAAAGGCCGTATCCCAACCGGCCTCCATGCACGATTTGCGAAGTTGCGCCAAAGACGCAATGAAGTTGCCGCCATATGGGGACGAGAAGCCGGCAACATGCACGACAGTGGCCATCTAATATCCTCCCCACACGACTGCGCTCTTACGAGTCCTGATATGCAGTTACTCCTTCCCCACAAGATTACCAACTCCCGCAGATACGCATGGGTGCTGTTGACTTTAGATGTGGGGATCGTTGGCCGCCAAATCGAGCGGGCGATTCTATCAGAAGCCACGATCTATTGAAGGTGAGACTCCGACTTTTTGGTGGGCAAAGGCGCGCCTTGGGGACTCTTCGGCGTCTTCGTCTGGACAGGGGCAGTCAGAGTTCCCGAAGCAGTTGCAGAGTTTGACCTCACTCCCAGGATGCGATGCGCCGTAGCTTCCAGAGTATGCCACTCGAACCCATGGGATTGCGCAGTCTTGAGGATTCCAGACAGGTTTCCCCAGAGGGCATGACTTGCCATTTTGAAAGGATTGACACTCAGGCCCAACTTCCAGGTACCCGGTACTCTATGGCCGTGCTGCATCAAGTGCAGTGTCCGAAAGTCGGCCAGTCGATGTCTCCAATAGTTGGTGATAGATGTTGCTCTACTGTAAGAACCGTATCGCCACGTTTCCGGGAAGTGTACAAAGCCAAATTCAGGATCGATTGCCCCAAAATCTAGACACATTCCCCGAAGCCAACGATCATACGAATCAGCAATATATAAGAAGAACTGAGAGGCAACGCGTTTGGTTACCAGCTCGTTATACCCCCAAGCCGGAGCGACAAAACCATTCGCCTTCTTCCCGAAAACCTCCATTATGAACACGCACACATTGTTGAGATGATCATAGGTATCGTGTTCCGAAAGCGAACTGAACTCTTGCGAATCCACGTTGCCGGTTGCCAAATAAGTCTCCGGATCCAAATGAAGCATCCCGTGGGCATTGACATTGATCAGTCCATCCCGGAAGGCCTCCGTCATGGCGAGAAGAGTCGCCGGCATAACCTCATCAAAGCGTACTAGGGTGCCGTCACGTGACAATGCGTGACTGCTGACCATGAACTCGGGAACTACGGTATATCGAGTGCAGGTATCCAAGATGCGAAGGAAGCGGTCTCGCATCCATGAGTCTCGAAAATACCCATACCTGGCAAACAACTCACCTGTATAGGGAAAGTCGTCCACTCTCAGGTACGCTCTCTTACCCATCTTCTGTCACGTCGCCCTTTCGATCAGAAGGACGGCTTGAGCAATTGTGGCAAATATTCCCAGGCTAGGCTGGGAATATTGTACGATTCTCGTGATCTGCTGCTGCCTACACCATTCGTATACTAGATAGTATGCCACAGTCCTTCTATGAGCTTGCAGATGAGCTGCGCTACTTCTCCTTCCAATCCTCCACTTCGATCACAGTCAGCCCGTGGGCGCGGTGCTATCTAGCAGCAGATGGGATGAGAGGGCCAGCCTCCACGGAGTACCGTTAGGTTGCAATCAAACGGGCTCCAAAGAAAGGGAGGCTGGCTATGAGCGATGCTATCACCAAGGAGACGACACTCACCGTGGGTCTT
>JAAYZX010000116.1 GCA_012514635.1 Actinomycetota bacterium | reverse complement strand
TCGTCAGGTCATCAATTCCAAGCCGCCATTCTGTGCGTTCCCCTCTTGCGCCCCGGCCACCCGTCTCAATCCCTTGTTCGTCAGGTCATCAATTCCAAGAGTTTGAAGCCGTCCAAAGGGAAAATGCCAAAAAGGCCGGGTCTCAATCCCTTGTTCGTCAGGTCATCAATTCCAAGATACCTACAAAGGTGGGGGAGTTTATGGTATACTAGGTCTCAATCCCTTGTTCGTCAGGTCATCAATTCCAAGGGCGGCCCCTTTTCTTGGCTGTAGAAAGCGGCAAATTCGGCGGCTTTGGCTAACCTCCGAGATTTTGCACCTTCTCCACGATGGTTAAGACAGTTATGTAGGCATGCTAGCGAAAAGTACCTGCAAAAGCGGCATATATAGGGGTCCGAAGCTATGGCTAACCTCTTGGGGTAAATTGAGACAAAATTCGAGCCCTCAGGCGAGGTGGTTATCGCAGAAATTGACGCCATTTCACACCACGTAGACCGGCATGTCTCGTAGGACCTCGCCCTGTCCGAGGATGACAATTCTATCCCGGCAGGGCCCGCATAGTGCGTAGATGCGTATGGAATCCTGCTCCGGATCGATGACACCAACAAGCCTCTCCTGCATCTGCTCCAGTTGCTGCTGTTTGTATAAGATGAGTTCAAAGACACTATACTGAACACGATCACCGAAATCCTTCAATATTTTTGCAACTCTGGTGCGTCTGCGATCGTGACTTATGTCATATGAGACCAAGTAGAAATAGCCTTCAGTCATGAGCCTTGTTCACTCCGGCCGGCCTCGATCTTGCATTCTCATCTATGTCTTTCAAGGCCGCACCATGCAGGCTTGGTAGGTTTCTCTATCCTGGATATGTCCGGCCAAACGGTGACACTGTGTACGGATCAACGAACGAATGCTCACGGATTTTCCGGCAGTAAGTTCGGTGACTGTGCCCTCGAAGTGCAAACCATACTCTTGGAGAAATAGTTTGAAACTGTCTCGACGAAGACGCACACTTCTTGTCTCTTCGCCGTCGGCCGCATGATCTTCATCTACGGGCGTTGATTCGAAGTCTTTCTCGTCTACGATCCCCATGTTAACTAGTCGCAGTACAAGTTGATCTACGATGACCCGGAATTCTTCCAGCACATCTAGTGCTAGGGAGGGGCGCCCGTAGGCCGGGCGGTGGTAGAAACCCAGATGCGGGTCAAAACCAATGCCTTCGAGCTGTGCCATGATTTCGGAATTAAGCATGACATAGCCTAGTGAAAGCATGGCGTTAACGGGGTCAGTGGGCGGTCGCCGACGCCGCCCAGAGAAGCCCATATCCCTGCGAAGGCACTTCTGGAATCCTTGGTAGTAGGCGCGCGCGGAGGCGCCTTCAACTCCCAGGAGGGTGGGTAGAGATTTAACCTTTGGTATTCGTGCCAGCAGCTGAGCCATCTCATTGGTGTGCGGCTTTATTTCTAGCTCTGGATGGTTGCGTGCGTGGCGCATAAGGAGTTCACGTGTACCGGCCACTTTGGCGGAAATGTGCTCTTTGGCCAATTCCAGGCTGAAGACAGGATCTAAGTGCCGCTCGTACTGAGCCAATCTAAGGGGTGAGTTTTTTGCCACCGGTGGGACGAGCCGGCCTTTGAGCCGGCCGTCCCTGGTGAGTAGTACCAACGAGATGCCGCGTGACAGCATCTTGGTCATAGCATCGGTGGTCACGTGCACCCCACCAAACAGGAACACGGTGCTGATCTTGAAGCACTCGAGCTCCAGGAGCTGCTTTTTCTCCTTCTCCACGATCAGGCGGTCTCCCGTCTTGCGGAGAGTGGCGCCTTGCTCTGTCAGGTAAAGTGCGGGCATGTCTCTCAGTCGTCGCTGTTCATGAATTTGCGAACTTCATCGATAGTGCTTTTTTTGCTCGTGAACTTCTCTCGGAGGAAAGATCTGATCTTGCGTCGGGCAACGGGGTCAGTAGCCTTCTTGACTTCATTCATGATTCGGCTGTGGTTGTGTCTTTTCCCCGAGACAATGCCGGCTCCGCGAAACCACTTGATGAACTCCTCGTACTGGTCGGGTGCTGCCGGTACCACGGTGGCCGTGGGCTTCGCGGCTGTATCAACTTCTGTGACGGGTGAACGAGGCCGAGACGGTGGTGCAACTTTTGGGGCCTGCTGCTTCACGCCCTCCATGTGTTTTTGCAGATGTTTGACCGTCTGCTCTAACACCTTTTTACTCGTTTGAAGATCAGGTAGATGTTTCTGCGGGAAGGCAGTCACTCGGAATACAATAGAGCCTTGGTCTGTTCTGCCCACGTGCATGTGGAGCGGAGAGGCGTGGCGGTTGGTCTTTTGTGGGGAGCCCGGATTAGTTGTTCCTCGCAGGGCTCTGGGTGCCCCAAGGGCCATCCGTTGTTCTTTCGGATGAATCTGTCGTGAGGCCAATTGTAGGCCGAAGCCGGCCTCGTGCAATGCACACCACGAATCGGTGGAGCCTAAATTGACATCGGTTCGCAGCGGGGATTCGCTGTATGGTGAGTGGCCGTGTTTTGTCGAGAGCCGGAGCCGTTCCTTCATTTTTAGTGCCTGCTCGAGGCACCAGCTGAGATCGAGTGCGGTGTCTGGATCGTCGTCCAGAGAGCCGAAACCCTTGCGGCATTTCGCTCCAATACCGCCGAAGCGTCGCAGCAACCAGAGAGCGGCTCGCGCCTGCATCAAAGCGTGTTCCGCGCTGATCTTCTCGGCGCTCTCCCAGTCTGGCCTTCCTTCCCTTGTCTGCTTGCGCGGATACTCCGTGTCTCTTGCCCGGAATGTGATTTGCCAACTTGTGTCTGGGTGAACGAAGTACCGATCGTTAGCAATTTCCCCTTCTTTTTTCTCGTTCATACCATATGCCAAGTAGAGCAACCCCTCGCTTGCCCTAATCCTGGAGCGGAGCTCTCCAGGCATGCGTAGTCCATGCTCTTTCCGGAAATTGTTTCCGATAGTATGGAACTTCTTCTGGTGGTCTTGCCTGAGCGTGCTAAATTTTGCGCACTGGATCTTACCCACCGGCTCAACCGTGAGCGCTACGGCCCCCGTTCGGTCGGTGGATCCCCAGATGGCTCCTTCGAGTCTACGCAGTTCGCTGTAGTCTTCTAGGTTGGAGTAGAGGGTTCGCCACCACCAGCGTAGTAATCCGCGCAGAGTGGCCGGGCGTAGGTCACAGTCTTCCTGTGTCTGAAGGGGACCTGCCAGAAACGCCGGGGTAACGAGCGTGACGGTCGTCGAATACTCTCTTTCCGCAGGCCAATCGGCATATGCGGTGGCATCAAATTTGAACCTGCCGTAACCGGCCGCCGTCTTGGCACCGGCCCCGAGAGTGGCCAGGGCGGCACGAAGCCAGCGTTCTGCCAGATCCAGACTGTCGACCGCGGTCGTAGCGTCCCTCAACGACAAGGCGAACTCAAACTCAGTTCCGGGAGGAACGGCCAGAAAGTAGACCATTTTCGGCTCTTCCCAGTCGCCCGGTTCTGTGCCCTGATTCCAACCGGCGGCGTAGTATTCGCTTTGGTGGTTGTTGATGATGTCCACGGTGAGCTTGGGCAACGTGGTCGGCCAAGCATCGTGGAAAACTACTCCGCCCGAGCACTCGTCTATCACCACCACTCGGCCATCGTCGGTAGTGGTGGTCTGAGCCTGCTCGGGGTGCTTCTTCAATCGCGCCTTGCGTTCGGTGGTAGGCGCCCAACCGAAGACCCGCTCAATGGCGTGCCAAGCTGCAGTCTGATCTTCCTGCCTGGGAAGCCACTCCGTTTCCGCGTAGGCGCGGGCCAAGCCCTTGAGGCCGGTCCCGGGTAGGTAAGCGAACCCGTAGATGGGGTGGAGGCAAATGCCGGCGTTCTCCAGTGCAGAGGGTCGTGATAGGTGTAAGGTCAGCGGACCCGAGGTCGGAGCCTTCCAGGCACGTGTTTGCCCCGGGGAAGTCTCCAGGATACGCTTGCGCCGCTCCCGGGCGTAAGAGAACGTTTCTTTGGTGCCCATGCATTTGGTTATCGCTTCGAGCTCAGCCTTCTGTTGTTCCTGATCGACTGCCAAGCTGTATTTGTCGAGGCGCAGACCGGGATGAGACCGACTGGTTTCCACCTTCCGCGTACTGTACCACCAGGTGGGCATGTCTATTGTGGTTGCCATGTCAGTTGCTCGCTTCCGGCAGCTCCGCTTCTGCGAAGCGCTTGAGCCACTGGAGGTAGGCCAGGGTCTCGCTTGTGGCTCGCCTCAGGAACACGGTATCCGCCTCCTTGAACTGCTGCAGCAGTGCATCGGCTGCCGGCGCGGGTCGGGTGCTGGTGGGATTGGGGTGCTTGTCGAGCACCCAGTCGCTGAGTGCTTGGAGGAGATGTGTGGTCTTTCCTTTGGCCAAAAGGAAGGAGAGGGCCGGCCCCAACCCTGAGCCCACGATCTGAGCAGGTAGGCTCATGACAGCCCGCTTGAAGTCATCGCTATCCTGGTGTTTGGCGGCCGATGTTACGGTCTCCCACGCATGGTGTGCCCGTCTTTGGTCCAGCGTTTTCATGGTGGCCTCTTTCACTCTGCGATCCGAACTGCGCATAGGCCCTTGCCTATGGTCTCGTCGGCACCGATCTGAATGTACAGTGGCACGTTGTTTCGCAAGAACTCCAGTATGTCTTTGGCGGGTTTCACGGGACTATCGGCCTGCCGTCCGTCCTCAATGGCGAGGAGCGAGTACAGCACGGTTTCGGGCGGGAGATATTCTTCGTAGAAGAGGGCGCCCTGCTTTACAGTCTTGCGTGCGTAGTCGAGCCCAATACGGGCCACGATCTCCGTGGCGTGTTGTACGAAGTGGCCGAAGGTGTCGTCGTGGAGGACCACGAGAGAACCTCTCATGCGCTCTTTAATGGGTTCATCGACGGCGTGTTCGGCAAACCAGAGGGCTACTGCATCCGAAGTTTCGGATGTCTTTTGGAACTCGAACTCCTCAAGGATGATCGACTCTCTCCCCCCAGTTTTCACAACCAACTGTGTATCAGTGGGCACTACGGCTTCGTCCTCGGCCGGCTGCGGAAAGGAGGCGGGCCAGGAGTCCGTCACCGGCGAGGAGCCGTCACTCTTCAGGTACGCGAGGTCGCGACTCATGCGCTGCAGAACGGCCGGACAGGTTACCCAGGCGAACACTCCCGACATGGAGCGCACGGGGAAGGCCGCCACCCTGGCATCGGTAACCGAAACCGCCCCGGCGTAAGAGGTATCCGCGGCATCCACACGCGCCGGTCCAAAGGCGTTGGTAACGTCTCCGTCGTTGTTGGCTTCGTCCAGCCCAACGCCCTGGCTGGTTGCTACCGCGCGACGGCACTCATCGCGGAGCACGCCCTTAAGTGAGGACCCCGGCACTATGGGCCAGCCGGTGTGTCGCTCCCGTTGCACGGGGAGATCTACCACTCCCAGTGCAGTTCCAGAACCTGGGTGCAGGCTGGTCAGGGCATGGAGAAAGAACAAAGCGGTTTCAGGCATGATTCCATACTCCCTTCAGTACTTGACCCCATCCGAATACCGAATCTTCTGCCGAACAGAGATGATTGATATCGGAGAAATCGGAATCAGGTTTGAGAAAGAAAACTGCTCCGGCCTCGACGGCAAAACGGGACGGCTTAGGTCCGCGTCGGGCCAGGTCCCAGCCCGAAAAAGCGCGGTATCCGGGCACAGCGGCGGAAACGAGATTTTCGCGGAGCGGTGCCGGTAGCCAGACGTTGTCCGCGGCTACGTTGGGATCTACCGGGCAGGGGGTGGTTAGTAGCATCGCGACTCCTCTGCCGTCAGTGGGCGTGGCGCTCGGCCATTGGACGGCCGGTACTATGGTTAAGCGCGATCGTCTGCCATCTCCACCGAATCGCACGATTTCACCCCGCGTTTGACGCACGGCCAACGAATCTAGTACACCTTCGCGATCCACGACCTCGGCGTAGAAGGCGACATCGGAGCAGAGGGAGAGATATCCTGCCCCGTAAATGGCCCCCTCCTCCACGGTGCGGCCCGCGGCATCGATGGCGATACCTGTTCTTGCGTCGATTGCAAAGAGATCGTCCGCTGGGATGCCGTCCTGTCGTTTGAGCTCCTTGCCTTCCAGGAAGCGCCCGAGGCCTTCCCAGGAGAGGAATCCATCAGCCTTCTTGGCGGGATGAGCTGAGTAGCGCCAGAGGGGGAGGAGGCTCGGAAGCTGCGGCCACCATCCCGGCAGGGCCTTACTGGTGAGCGGGTCCAGACGCCGCAGAGTTTCGCCGTCAGAGCGGTCATCGTCGCCCTTGTCGTCCATCTTCACTACGTTTGCCGGCATGGGTACGAGCGGTGACCAGTGGTTGGGCTGGGTGTTCTCCCGGCGGGCGAGCCAAGGACCGCGTGTCTCTATAGCAAACACGGCTGATACGGCCTCTGGTTGGCCGTCTCGGGCGGCTTCGTCCGGAGTTGCGCCTCTGCGCACCGCCTCTCCAAACTTCTCGAAGTCGCAGCCGGCTTTCTTGAGCAGCCAAGTGCGAATGGTGCCGGTGAGTGTTTGCGGTAGAGGGAGACCACTCTCCACCTGCCATCCTGCAACGAGCGGTCGCCCGTCGCGGAACAGGAGCACATCGAACGGCTCCAGGACCAATCCCGTCCGTGCGGACTGGTTGCTCATTCTTCCTCCCTCCCTCGGGCGATGAAGGACGCCGTCTGCACGAACGCCAGATATTCCTCCAGGTAGTTGGTGGCCGGTGTTTGCGTACCGAAGTGGGCGATGTGCTTTTCCTTGAAATCCCTGAAGCGCATGGCCACGACTTCTCCTGCAGCAGTATCTTTGTCTGCGCCGAAAGCCTCTTTGACGGCCGCCTTGGTGCCGTCATCTGAGCGGGCAATGCGTCGGCGTAGCTCGGCTTCCAGAGCTCCGTCCGGCAGGCGGACAAGAGAGGTCACATCAGTCATCAATTGGTACGCCCACCGATCCGATGCTCCGTCTGAGAAGGCCTTCACCCAAGCATCGAGCTCCTCCAGACGATCCCAGGTCAAGAGCGTTGTGCGGTGCTCTCCAGATCGTCTTACCGCTGCGACGGCTACTGCGTTTCGCCCGGCTTCCTTCGCCCGCTTCTCCGCGGCGCGCGCATGCGCCAGCGAATCGCGCAGATCGTTTTTATAGTGGACGATGGCGATACCGGCGGAGATGGTGGCTCTACTCCCCATCATGAGGATAGGCGTCGAATCTTCACGCTCCTGCACCTCGCTTTGGAAGGCCATTTGTAGTTCGCGGGCACAGCCGGCGGCCTTCCGACAAGGCACCAGAGCCAGCACGTCATCGCCGCCGGAGTAGACGAGCGCCCCGTCGTGGTCCTCCACAACTTTGGGTGCGATCTCGACTGCGAAGTTGGCCAAGGCTTCCGAGATGGCTGAGTGTAGGGCCGGGCTCACCGGGCGGTTTTCCTCCAGGATTTTGTCGGCCCCTTCTATCTTGACGAAGAAGTCACGGATTACGGGGTGGTATGTGTCCCGCAATTTGGGAGCCCTCTTCCCGCTCAGCCACTCGCCCATCTTATCGCCGTCCATGGCTATGATGGCGTAGTAGGTGGGAGGAGCATTGCCGCGCCCTGCACGGGTACGGGCGTCCAAAATGACATTGGCGAGTCTCTCCTTCTCTTTCTCCTCCGTCATCTCTTCGGCTTCGAATCCTCCCCGTGGCAGGTGGAGCCATTGCCCATTCCAGACTTTCGGATAGCCCTCCGGATAGACTTCTTGGTCCTTGAGCCAAGTTGCCGCTGCCAGAGTGGCGGTGTCGCTGAAACGAAGGTCTTGTGGCTTCAAATGCAGTTGGTTGCCGAGCACGCCCGCCAGCGCCAAGCGTTTCGTGAGGGCAATGGCGCAGAAGCGCTCGTTCTCATCCAGACGAATGCCTTGGAAGTTGAAGTTTGCACCTAACGCTTTCCAGTGGGTGGCGGCCTCCGAGAGTTCGGCCGGACCTATCTGTTCGTAGGTACCGAACAGCGTGCACTTGGCGGGGTAGCGTCCATGCTCGTCGGCTACCGGAGCATAGGCAGGTACGTGACGGATGCGGCGTTGCTCCTCCATGAGTCTCGCGGACATCTCGAGGAGTGTTTGCCACTGGCCGGTGTGAGTGGCGCCGCCGTTTGTTCCGTAGCGGTCGCCATCGGGAATGAGGGTGTTCAGTTTGCGGACCGATGCCACGTGAGGGAACGCGTCCTCAAAGTTGGATTTCCCCCAGAGCCCGGCCAACGTGTTTTCCTCACACTCCTGCCACGGCAGTACGGCGACAGAGACCGTCAGGTACGATTCAACCTGTGCCTGCCAGTTACGGGTCCATCGTTCGTCCCACGGGATTGTCAGATCTTCGACCGCCCTCTTGAAGCTATCGTGTGCGTTGGAGTTGAGTTCACGCCAGGCGTCCAGCGTGGCAGCGCGGCAGGCTTCACCCAGCTCCTTGGCCCAATCGCCGTCCGGTCCCGCCGGCACCACGGCCACAAAACGGTTGGGTATGCTCGGGCTGCGCAACTTAGTCTTGGCGGGTGACTTGATCAGATCTATAAGGCCTTGATCACGTAGCCATAGATCGGCCAAGGGCGCTCCCCGTAGGGCGGGGTACACCAGAGAGGTGGGACCGAGCGCTTCTAAGATCGGCTGCAGGCCGCGAAAGGTGAGCCAGGACAGAATGGCGCTTCCGGTCCACAAGTCGCGAAGCGACCGTGCAGCGGCGATGAATGGTTGCACGGGTCCCAATACATAGGACAGGAACGCCGGTTTGCCGCCTTGGTGAGCTAGGGATAGGGCGGCTGCGGCATCGAGGTGCTGCCAGATGCTGTGATCAGGCACGCGGGTCTCGGCGGGGAGACGAGAGTAGAACGGGTGATCTGCCGCCAGGCGTTCGGGGAGGAGTCTCCACAGTGCCAGATAGCGCCGGCGCATGTCGGGATCTGGGATACCCGTGATGATGCCGGCGATTGTATCTTCCACGAAGTCGGGATCCAGGCTCGGAGTATCCAGGTTTGAAGGTTCACCCGACAGAGGGTGTACGATGCGCAGTCCTCCGGAGTCTGGGTCCACCGCCCGTTCGAAGTTTTTGCCTGGATTGGGTAGGGGCAGGCGGTCGGCGACGGAGGAGAGGATATCGCCGGTGACGGTCTCTTTGGTGTCACGCGCTCCCTCGGGCTCGTAGCCAAGGGCGGCGGCTTGGTAGCGAACGGCCCGCTTTTCGTGTCCTCGGATACTGAGCGCTTTGTCCGGTGGATCGTGAAGCCAGGTCTTTAGTAGTTCTTCCCAGTCCGTGGTTGGAGGTCCGCTTGCTGCTTCTGTCATACTGCCTCCGTTTCGCTAAGGGGGTGGACTTCTATGCGGCCCAGCCCCATGGATGTGCCTTTGCCCACGTGTAGCACTTGAGCCAGTTGCATAAACGGTATGAAGATGCCGAGGTCTCCTTCGTATATTGCCTCACCTACGATTCCGCCCATGGTGAGGTGTGCCTTTTGGCGGTTTGAATAGCGCTCCCAGTCCAGCCACTGCGTCGCATTCATCGTTAACCGCACCTGTTCGGCCGCTACGGCGAGGGTCGGGAAATCCAGCTGAAGGTCGCGATTGCAGTGGAAATACATGAGGCTGCCGGTATTGCGCAGGATGGAGCGGAAGACAACGTGGAAGTCGGGCCGGTCTGTGAGCACCCCTCCGCGTTTGAGGCGGCAGGGGGTAAGAAATCGTACCCGCAAATGTTGTCGTCCGTTGCCGCCCGGCTTCTTGAGGCGAAGGGTGGACTGCGTAGGCGTGAGATCGTGGACGTTGTGGGTGGACACACGGTCGAGGGCCGGAAGTTGTCCGTGTTGGAACACCACGTGACCGGTGTGGTCATAAGTTCCGGTGGTCACGCCGTGAAGTGAGTTGGTGGGCCGAGGCGCCGGCCCTGTCGTGACTTCCCCCAAACGCAGTTTTCCGCGTTGGTACCCCAAGCCGAGGGTGCCCATACGCTGCAGGGCCATCAGAACGTGGGGCAGTAGATCGATTGCCTTCCCCACCAGAACCATCCCGAAGTTGAGCCGGTCGCCCGGGTTGAAGTCACGTTTGCTTTGGAGTGGGGGGTCGAGGATAAAGGGGTGGGGCGCAGCAGTGTACTTGCGCATACGGCGGGCCTCGACGGGGACCGGTGTCTCGAATATGTAGTGGTAGACACAGGAGTTGATTTCAGCGCAGCCCCTGCACGAGGAAGCCCCCGTGGTGCAGGTGGTCTGTCGTAAGGCGAGCCCAAAGGCTCCACGGAGGGTGCTGCCTTTGAAGGGGGGCAGGTGGAGCGGCTCCAGGGCCTCCATACTCACCTGGAGAGGCAGGAAGGTTAGGGGGGCCAGAGCTTCGACGATGGCCTCTGCGTCTGTTCCGTGAGCACGGCAATCCTCACCGGCAATGAGATTCATCACGCTTCCCCCTGTGTGCGATGCAGAACTCGTCAAACAATGATTCTAACGGTGACAACGAGGCGTAGCAAACTGATTGTGTAAAATGTGTAGCACTAATCTAACTAATAAATGCAGATGGCGATGTGGCTCTTCATCATCTGTGACCGATGTGCGGAGTGCTGAGAGTGGGTTGGCCTGCCTCTTTCCAGCGCCGCACAAGACGGCAAATGAAGTAAAAGATGAAATAACGGGCCATCACGTGTACCTTCTGATGCCCATACGGACCGAGCCGGTCAAATGTGACACGAGGGGAGTGAGGCTCGGGGCGGGGAGGGGTAGAAAGTGGGGTGATGCGTGGGGTACGTGCTCTGCCCGGGTAGCCTGCCGCTTGTGTTGACCGGGATTCTCTCCGGGCGGTTGGGTTTAGCCGAGGCGCTCTCGTGCCAGGCCGGATAGTTGGAGCAGAACGTTACCCCGCTCTTCTAGGAAATCGGCCCACGAGCTCAGCATAGATTATTTGTCTTGGCTCTCCAAGTCGGCCAAGCGCTTCTTCACAAAATCAAGTGCCGACTCCAGGAACCCCAACTGACTCTTGAGACCCTGCTTCTGCACTTCAGGATCTCCTGCGCCGTAAGCACCGGGGCCCGCGTAGGGGGTACCGTAATCCACAGAACGCCTCCAACCAAAGAATCCCGTGGCTAAGAACCTGTTGCGTCGGCCACGGCCGCCGCCCAGGCCCATGCCTCTACCGAAGCCGGGGGCGCCGAAGCCGGGTGCATCGCTGCCGGCGCAGTATCCGGCTCCGCGACCCGTCATGGGGACCCAGCCCCTGATTGAGGCGATCACCTCCGGCTCCAGCTGCCCCTCTTCGATGTCATAGGCCATGCCTCGCTCCCCTCTCCTGCCCTCCACTTATCGCGCCCCATCGTGACGGCGATGGTGGCATCTTGTTCGGGCGGCCTAATAGGACCTTTCTGCCGAAGGAGGTCATCACTCTCGCGGCCTCCGGCACCGAGGCGGTTCACCGCGAACCAAAGTGTCTCGTTGCCTGTGGGCTCATAACCGTCCATAGTGCCGGATGGGAAAAGCATCACCAGGCCAACCGAGAGTCGCCCGTCGCCCGTATTCGGTGAACTGTCAACCGCGCGTGGCAAACTCTCCCATCCGTCCTCCCGGTGCGTTACCATAGCGGCATGATACGTATCGGCGTGGATATGTCGGTGTTCGAGCGTTTTCCCTCCTATCGCCGGGGTCTGGTGGTGGCGCGGGGGGTGAGCAATCGCGGGACCGACTCCGTCCTTGAGGAGCGCCTGCGGACCGTCGAACAGACGGTGGTGGAACGGTTCGCCGGGCGTGAATGGCGCCAGGATCCGCGGATAGCTGCGTGGCTGAGCGCCTTCGGCGAGTTGGGTATTCCCGCCGGATCCAAACCTCCGTCGATTGCGGCACTGGTCAAGCGGGTGGCCAAAGGAGGGCGTTTGCCGTTCATCAACAAGTTGGTGGCCCTCATGAACGTAATGTCCTTGGAGAACCTCGTCCCCTGCGGTGGTGACGATCTACATGCTGTGGGCGACGAAATTCGTCTGCAGCCCGCTACTGGTATCGAGACTTACCGCGCTCTAGGTGCCGTCGATACTCTCGAGCATCCCGTCTCGGGCGAGTTCGCCTTGATCGACACGGTCAACGGAGTGGTGCTGTGCCGCTACTGGTGCTGGCGCAACAGTGACATTACCAAGATCACCGAGGACACCACGGCCGTAGCGTTGGATCTCGATCTGATGGGGACCGCGGTGCCGGTGGAGGAGGGTGACCGGATGGTTCGTCGCCTGGCCGAGGATGTGGAGCGCTTCTGCGGTGGTTATGTGGATTGGGAACTCCTGACGCAGGACCAACCGGAGCGGGTGTTCCAAGAATAGTTGATGTGTCCGGATCGGGCATACCACCAACGGTGGATCCGCAGCCGGAGCCGCGTCGGCGTCGGTATCAGACCTGGTTCGGAGTCCGACCTTGCTTCCGGCGCCTCCGCCTCTGCAGTGGACGCCACCGGTGTCTTTGTTGAATCCGTATCTAGTCGGAGCGACGGTATCATGATGAAATGTGGGGAGTCCTTCTTCTTTTACAAGGGTCGGGTGGCACTTCCATGAGAGGGCCAGCCGTTGTCAAGGTTGATCCCTGTGTTCATCTCTTCGCTGTCCCGTCTTCTTCCTCGGGCGAGTCGGCCCACCGGCCACGCTTCCATCCGCACTCGCTGGTGAGCCTCGG
>JAAYZX010000115.1 GCA_012514635.1 Actinomycetota bacterium | reverse complement strand
ATGATGTATTTGCACACCGGCTGCAGCGAGAAGGCAAGGATGGGCAGGTTCTCCTTCTGCTCCAGCATATCGCCCTTGTAGTCGTAGAGACCGGTCACGAAGTCGCGCGCCTCGCAAAGGATGGGGGACCGCGTGGTCCGTACCATGGCGATACTCATCTCTTCGGTGATGCTCTTGAGCCGCTTCTGGAGAATGGAGACCAGGATGCGGTCGATGGGGATGGATTTGTCCACTTCATATTGCTTCATCAGGCGGCCTCCACGTCCTTGAGGACTCGCGCCAGCACATCGGCTTCGTTTTCTTTGAGATAGATGGTGTATGTGCCCAGCCGATCGACGATCGCGTCAAACTCGGGCGTGACAAACGTGGTGGTGTTGACCTGCTCAATGATGCAGGGGCTGGCCAGACGCATGCCGTACGTAAGCGCGAAACCGTCGTAGACCGGGACTTCCTGGTACGCCTTCACGGAAGGAACATATGCAGAGCGGTCATGCTTATAGGCGGCAGATGGATCCGGACCGGTGTACGGCTGGGCTGGCAGGTCTGGTTTCTCGGTGGTGCCAATAGCAGTGAGACGCATATTGATCAGTTCCACCGGAGTGTTCCTATCTTCCAACGAGTAGCCGTAAAGAGCATCGTGAGCCGCATGGAAGCGTTTGGCTACAGCCGAAAGGTCGCCACTATTGGCTTCGTCCCAGGAGAGTTGCACTGAGACTTCATGGAACTGACGCACATAGCGCAGATCTAGTTGCAGCACGTATGAGATGCGATCTTCAGGAATGCCTTCTTCCTCAAGCATGGAGTCGCCCTCTGTTTTCATCTCCGCGTACAGCTTGCGGAAGCGCTCTACATCCAGCGAGCCCAGAACAGTGGGGTAAGTGCGAACGAAGTCGTGTTTGAGATCGGTGCGCAGCATGCCCGCGGCGCAGAAAATGGAGGATTCCCGCGGTACCAGAATCTCAGGTATGGAGAGGGCCAGTGCGATCTGGCAGGCATGATTGGGACCGGCACCACCGGCCGTAACCAGTGGGAAATCACGCGGATCGTATCCCGCCTTTACCGCGATCTCGCGGACGGCGGATGCCATGCTTACGTTGATGACTTCGTACATGCCTGCGGCTGCCTCTTCCGCAGTCATGCCGAGCTTCTTGCCAACCTTCTCTTCGATGGCCTTGCGTGCCTTGTCCACAGACAGCTTCATCTTGCCGCCGGCGAAGAAGTTAGGATCCAGATAGCCGAGCACCAAGTCGGCGTCGGAGCAGGCGGGCTCTTCACCGCCCAAATCGTAGCAGGCAGGTCCCGGGTCGGCGCCTGCGCTCTGCGGTCCCATCCTCAGCAGACCCACTTCATCGATCCAACCGATAGAGCCGCCGCCGGCCCCAATGGTAACCACATCCAGCATGGGCCAGCTGATACGCAGCCGCTCGATCTCACCCTCAGTGGTAGTGAGTGGTTTCTTGTCTTTGATCAGGGCAACGTCGAAAGAGGTGCCACCCATGTCACAGGTAATAACATCGGGGAAGCCCTGGCCTTCGGCATACGCCAGGCCCGCCACCGGACCGCCTGCCGGGCCGGAAAGGAGAGTGAGACCCGGGATGTGCATAGCCACTTCCGGCGATATGACTCCGCCATTGGACGCCATGATAAGCAGGACGCCCTGGAAGTTGTATTTGGACAGCTTGTTCAGTAGTCCCAGCTTGGGGCCCAGATAAAGATCGAGTACCGGGCCGATATAGGCGTTTAGGGCAGTGGTGGAGACGCGGTCGTAGAAACGAATAGCGGGAAGAATCTCGCTGGAGATGGAGAGGAATGCCTCAGGCAAATACTCGCGGACGATCTCGGCCGTTTTGTTCTCGTGATCGGCATTGGCAAAGGAGTTCATGAAGCAAATGGCGACGGCTTCACAGCCTTCACTCTTCAGAAACTCCATTTCCTTGCGCAGCCAAGCTTCATCCAGCGGAGCGATCACGTCGCCTTTGTAATTGAGACGTTCCTTCACCGGCCGACGCAGATAGCGCTCGACTACAGGACGGGCGTTCTCATAGCGGTTGTTGTACTGTTCTTCTCTGATGCCACGGCGCATCTCCAGAGCGTCGCGAACCCCTTCTGTGGTGAGAAGTCCGGTCTTAGCGCCACGATAAGTGAGCGTGGCGTTAGTGGTCACAGTGGTCCCGTGCACAATGGTTGTAACCTGGCTCAGAAACTCGTCCGTGCCCATGTTGCGATCCTTGGCCATCTCCTCGATGCCGCGGATGGTGGCAATGGAAGGATCCTTGGGGGTGGATAAGACCTTATATATGTAGGCGGTGCCGTCGTCTTCCGCTAAAAGGAAGTCCGTGAAGGTACCACCAACGTCAACTCCGATCTTGTACGCCATGCTCTGTCACTCCACTAACGTTGGGGGAGTACATCCTGCATGTGGGGGCCTGCTGCTCCAAAGCAGTAGGCCCCCACATGCACTTCTCACACTACGTTCGGCTCTTTGTAGGGACCAAAGACTTCCAGGAATACATCGCTCATTTCGCCCACCGTGCAGTAGGCGAGGCAGGCATCCTTAAGAGCCGACATAACATTCTTGCCACTGCGTGCCACATCAGTCAATGCCTTCAGTCGCTCGGCAACCTGCTTATCGTCACGTGTGCGGCGCACTTCCTTAAGGTTGGCAATCTGGGTATCCTGCCAGCTCTCGTTGTATTCGTGCAGCTCTACTTCTTCCTCGCGAGCAGTGGCGTACTTGTTGACTCCCACCTTGATCAGCTCGCCGCGCTCGATGCCTATCTCCCACTCATAAGCTTGACGAGACAGCTTGCGACCCACATACCCGTTCTTGACGTTTTCCAGCATGCCGCCGCGATCCTCGATCTCCTTCATCTCGCCGAGGATTTTCTCTTCCATCTCTTTGGTAATAGTCTCGATGAAATACGATCCCGCCAACGGGTCGACGGTGTCGCGCAGACCAACTTCGTCCATGATGATCTGTAGCGTACGCAGGGACAGCAGCGCAGCACGTGGGCTAGGAATGGAGTAGGCCTCATCGAACGAGCACAGTGCCGTTGACTGAGCGCCGGAGAGGGCCGCCGCCAGGCCGTAGAAGGCACCGCGCATGATGTTATTCTCAGGCTCGGCCTTCATGAGGCCGCTACCGCCACCGGCAAACAACCCTTTCAGCATGAGATCTGAGCGCTTCTCCACCCCGTAGCGTTCTTTCAGATTGCGCGCCCAAACCTTGCGGCCGGCCCGGAATTTGGCAACTTGTTCCCACAGGTTGCCGTAGATATTCAGGTTGTAGCTGATACGACCGGCGAAGTCCTTGGCGTCGTAACCGCGCTTGACGACCTCATCGATGTAAGTGTTTGCGATCAAGAACGCGTAAGCCATCTCCTGTGCGGAATTGGCGCCGCTCTCACGAATATGGTAGCCGCAGATGCTGGTTGGGTAGGTCCTCGGCTGGGCGGTAATAGCGTACTCAATAGTGTCACCAATAAGCCTAACGGCGGAATCCAGATCGTAGATCCAGGCGCCGCGACCAAGCACTTCTTTGATGATGTCGTTCTGAGGCGTGCAGGAGATCTTGCCGGTATCGAAACCGTACTTCTCGGCCACAGCTTCGTACATGGCCATCATGATGGAGGCCACGGCGTTAATGGTGAGACCCGTGCCCACACGATGCATGTCGATACCCTCAAACGCGATCTCAAAATCGCGCAGAGAATCTATAGCCATGCCCACCCGACCCACCTCGCCCGCAGCCCGCGGATCATCGGAGTCGAGTCCCATCTGAGTAGGCAGGTCAAACGCTACATTAAGACCGGTTTGACCGGCCGAGAGCAGCATGTGCCAGCGCTCATTGGTCTCTTTGGGCGTCCCGAAACCTGCGTACTGGCGAGTGGTCCACTCTCGGCTGCGATAGCCAAGAGGGAAATTGTTGCGGGTGAAAGGATAGGTCCCGGGTGCACCCAGGTCCTGCTCGTAATCGAAGCCGATGCGCTCTAGATCCTCAGGGCCATAGACGGCCTTCACTTCGATACCGGAGGGGTAGGTAACGCTAGTTACCTCGCCCTTCTCATTTTGGACATACCGTGCAACGTCAGACATATCTACACCCCCTAGTTCACAGTCGCCTGGATCCAGGCGACTGCTTCGTCAATGGGGGTGCCACCGGGGAAGACGCCTGCCACGCCCAGATCTTTGAGTGTAGGAATGTCCCGCGAGGGTATGACGCCACCCACGGCTACCTTGATATCGGAGGCGCCCTCGGCGCTCAGCTTTTCTACCACTTCTTTGCAGATATGTACGTGGCCGCCGGTCATAACCGAGAGGCCCAGCACGTCGGCATCTTCCTGGATGGCCGTGTTCACAATACTGTCAACGCTCTGGTGAAGCCCGGTATAGATTACTTCCATCCCGGCTTCCTTGAGCGCCAGGGCTACCACCTTGGCGCCGCGGTCGTGACCATCCAAGCCGGGCTTGGCCACCACCACCTTGATTCGCTTATCTCCCACAGCACGCTCTCCCAATGTGCGGCATTTACATCCTTACAGTTGTGTCTGCCTCCGGCACTCAGCCCTTGACAGCCCTCACCTCCTTGACGATCTCCGGGATCACCTGCAGCGCATCCCCCGTTATGCCGTAGTCGGCGTACTCGAACATGAGCGCGTCGGGGTCTGTGTTGATCGCGACCACCACTTTGGATGTGTCCATCCCCATGATGTGGTGGGTAGCGCCGGAGATCCCGCACGCGAAGTACAGGCCCGGCGAGACCGTCTTGCCGGACTTGCCCACCTGGATAGAGTGATCCGCACCCTTCCAACCCGCGTCCACGAGCGCCCGAGTAACACCCCAAGCACCGCCCAGAATATCCGCCAGTTCTTCTAGGAGGGCCAAGTTCTCTTCAGACTTCATCCCGCGGCCACCACAGATAACGACCGCTGCTTCAGTGACATCGATCTTTTTGCCCTCCTCAGCCACCTGTTCCACTACAGGTGTCCGATTAGCGGCGGCATCAATCGTCTTCTCCTCATAAGCCGTACCGTCGACAGGGGCGGCGTCGGTAGCGAAGGAGTTGGGTCGGAACGCAATCAGTGCTGAGCCACCCTCCACGACCAGATCCATGTACGCCTTGCCGCCCTGGGCCGGACGATGAACGACATACGAGCCTCCGTCCTTGGTCAATCCCATGCCCGCCGTAACAGCGCTTAGGCCGAGCCGAGCAGCAATCCGCGGAAGGAGATCGCGTGTACGTTGGCCTTCACTGAACAGCACCACGTCTGCGCCTTCGGCTTGGATTGCCTGCGCCAGCACGTCTACCCACGAGTCGGCGCTGTACGGGGAAAGGTTTGCCCCAGCCACTGTCACCACTTTTGCGGCCAGCCCATCCAACTGCTCCTTGTTGGCCGCGTCGTCGCCTACTAAAATCACCGAGGCCGGTTCACCAAGCGCCCGCGCATGCGAGAGGAGTTCGAAGGTAGAGGGCCGGAAACCGGCGCCCGCCGCCTCAGCTATCACGAGAATCGACATACCATCCTCCTCACAGCGCCTTGGCTTCATCGCGAAGTAGCTGCACCAGTTCAGCAGCCACTTCCGCGGGTTCGCCCGTGATCATCTTGACCGCTGCGCGCTTGGCCGGGGGTTGATATCCCAAAACCTTGAATGGAGGCGCAGCTTCGACACCGAGATCGGCCAAAGAGTACTTGTCGATCTTGGCCCTCATAGCCTTCATCACTCCCGTGACCGCCGGTACGCGCGGCTCGAAGAGGCCTTTTTCAGCAGTAACCAAGGCCGGCAACGGAACCTCGTATTTTTCTGTCCCGGCGTCCGTCAGACGTGTAACCGTAACCGACGAGCCCGAGGCTTCGAGGCCGGTAATACCGACCACGCAGGGGATCCCGAGTATCTCTGCCACCATAGGACCAATGAGGCCCGCCTCGTCATCGGTGGCCTGCTTGCCGGCGATGATGAGATCGAAGCCTTCCTTTTCCAAGAAAGCGGCCAGGGCCCGCGCCACAGTCAAGGGATTGGCATCCGCCAGCTCAGGATCGTCAACATGGAACGCTCCTGGAATCCCCATGGCCAGAGCACGTCGCAAAGCGTCAATGCCGGTACCGGCACCGGCCGTCACAGCATAAGCTTCCGCCTCGGCACTTTCCTTCAATTGGAGTGCCGCTTCCACTGCGATCTCATCAAAGAAGTTGAGCACTCTTTGCTTTTCAATATCGAGAGACGCTCCCCCGGCGGCTACCCTCACCTGCGCCTCCAGGTCCGGCACCTCTTTCGTTAGAACGGCTACCTTCACGGCCGACCTCCGTAGTGGCCTGAGGGCCCCGGCGGTTGCCGGGGCCTCGACCTTGGTTCCTTGACCTACTCTTTATCAGTTCCTACATTCGTGACTGCCACCTACCCCTGATCATCTGGCCGCCGATGAAGTCTTTGATGATCTCGTGCGTGCCGCCGCCGTAGAGCAGGAAGCGCGCATCACGGAAGTAACGCTGCGGACCGTACTCGCGGGCAAAAGCGTTCCCCCCGTAGATCCGCATGACTTCGTCCACACACTCCATGCACATTTCCGTGGCGAACATCTTGGTAAGAAACGCCTCCTCACGTGGATTGGGACCCCTACCGGCCTTCTCTTCGTCGATCATCCAGGCGGTACGGTAAACCATCAGTTTGGAAGCTTCCATGTTCATGGCAATACGGGCGAACTTCTCTCGGATGAGCTGGTAGTCACCAATGGTGCGACCGAAAGCCTTGCGGGCCCGCGCATACTCCAAGGCGTCGTTCATAGCGGTGGTTGCAATACCGATGGCCGAAGCCGCCGTCATGCAGCGCACTTCGTTGAGAATATCCGTCAGGTGCTGAACGCCACGACCCACTTCGTCGCCTAGGAAGTGGTCCTCGGGGACGAGCACGTTATCAAAGATGAGCTCACCGGTGATGGGGCCCTGAGCACCCATCTTGTGCAGAATCTGGCCGCTGGAGAAGCCCTCCATGCCCCGCTCTATTAGGAAGAAGTCGAGGCCCCTGGAACCTTTGCTGGGATCAGTCTGACAGATAACGGTGCAGAAGTCGCAGATGGGACCATTGGTGATCCAGGTCTTGACTCCATTGATGACCCAACCGTCGTCAACTTTGGTGGCAGTGGTGCGGGTAGCGCCCACATCCGAACCGGACTGGTCTTCGGTGAAGCAAATGACTCCGATCTTCTCTCCGCGGATGGCGGGGACCATGAGGCGATTGACGATGTCTTCACTGCCGAAGCGATGCAGGAAGTACGTCCCCATCAGCATGTTCATGGTCACAGCCATGGAGAATCCCGCCGAGGCGCGTGCTAGTTCCTGATAGAAGAGCATGCAGGTGGTGGTATCGGCCTCCATGCCGCCCACTTCTTCGGGGTAGCGCAGACCCAGGTAGCCGAGGCTGGTGAACTCCTTCCAGAGATCCCAGGGAAAGTCGTCCGGGTGTTCGTCGATGTGCTCGACTTTGGGCATGACCATGCGGTCGACGGTGTCAGCGATAGTTTGGCGGAAGAACTCTTGTTCCTCCGTGAGCTTGAAGTCCACTACCCCTCCTGATGTGTCCGGTGACTACTCTCCGTGTGTGCCCGCACCTAGATTGCGCCCTCGGCCTTGGCAGCTTCATACTGCTCTTGAGTCCATCCGAGTTCCCCGACGATGATCTTCTCGTTGTCCTGTCCTAGGCGCGGTGGGAAGGACATCTTCATGTCGTTTTCCTTCAGCCATTCAGAAGTGACGGGAGCCGGCGCCATGGTGATCTCGAAGCCTGTCTCCTCTTCCACCGACTTCACCAGGTGTGGCTTGATAAACGGGTCCTCAACGACGTCCGTCACGTCATTAACCTTGGCGGCGGCGATAGTGTTCTCGTTGAACAACTTCAGAAGATCGGCCGTAGTGTATTTCTTGGTGCATTCAGCCATCTGGGAAATAACTTCGTCCATATCCTTGACGCGGCCCTTGTTCGCTTCCCACTCCGGGTTGGCGAGGCCTTCGAAGCCGGGGAGCGTGATGAGGCGACCCCACTGCAGATCGTTACCGACAGCGACGTACGCCCAGCCATCAGAAGTTGGGAACACGCTGACCGGCGAGAAGAACTCGTGCGTGTTCCCACGACGGTGCATGACGGTATCGAAAGTCTTATACATAGTAATAGGCTGCAGAAGCCAGGAGGCAGTCGACTGGATCATAGCCACGTCGATACGGCTACCCTCACCTGTGATGGCCCGCTTGTAGAGCGCCTTCATGATCTCGCCGTAAGCGTGGTTGCTGGTACCCAGGTCTGGAATGTAAATACCGCACACCTGCGGCTCTCCACCGTCTTCGCCCGTCAAATCCATGAGGCCGCCTCGAGCCTGGAGTACCGGATCATAGGCCGCTTCGTTGGAATCCGGCCCAAAGCCGTTGAGGCTGACCCAAATGATGTCAGGCTTGATGGCCTTGATGTCCTCATAGTCGATACTGAGCTTACCTATAGTTTTAGGCAGTGTGTTTACGGCGAAAATGTCGACGTTGAGTTTCTGGATGACGTCTTTGAGAATTTCTTTGGCCTTGGGTTGCGCCAGGTCCAGCGTCATGGCCTCCTTGCCGGAGTTGAACGCCATGAAGTAGCTGCACATGGAGGTTTCACCCTCACGATACGGCTGGCCGATTCGCCGGTTTGGGTCCGCGTACTTGGGATGCTCGAACCTGATGACGCGGGCCCCTTCATGAGCAAACCGCCAGCTGAGATAGGGAAGAACAGTGGCCTGCTCCATGGAGAGAAACGTGATGTTGCGGAACGGGTTTGCCATGTCTGAGCCTCTTCCTAGTCGGGGGCTGCGCCCACTTCCTACCCTGATTGGGGCCACTCAGACGAAGCCTCCTTCCGCGGCAGCGCATAAGGACAGCAATCCCCCGATTGGTACCTGTCTCCGCGCCACCGGACAACCGGTGCGAAGCTGCGAGCCGAGCGACTCATCGCCTGAACCTATCCGGCCTGATGGGGCCGGCCGCCATTCCGAAACCTACAAATCTGCAACTGCCTTCAACAGAATTTCTTTCATGTTGGGAGCGCGCGCATTATATCTACCGCTAAATCGACATGTCAAGCAGATAATTCCGCATCAGAAAGCCTCAAATGCCTCTTCATGTCAAGTATCTTGGTATGTATTAGCTTGATATTAAGACATATGGATATGATTTATTTTGGGCGATTGAAATAGTGAGCCCCTTCCGGCGTTTCCACATAAAGCTATAAAGAGATAGAATCACCACGAACTCCAAAAAGGGGACACGTAGTGCAATTCACGCCTCAAACCCGGATCGCCGACGTGCTGTGGGCCTTGGTCTCCGGACGGGAGATTCTTGAGCGTCACGGCATCGACGCGGACCAGCCGGAAGTTACGCTTGAAGCTGCAGCCGCAGCGGCAGGGGCCGAACTAGAACCGCTCCTGACATCATTGCAGGGCACATACAGTCTCTTCCACGATCACCGCTCCTTTCCTGAAGAGTGGGTGGCTGCAACCCCTGTGGAGATTGCAACTGTGATCCGCGATGTCTACCACGCCCAACTACGCCGGCTGCTGCCGTCCATGGCGAAACGACTCTCATTCGTCATGCTGGAATGCGGCTCTGAGAGTCCGGAGCTTTACGATATCGGACGACTCTTCGAGCAACTCGATCGCGAGCTACAGCAACATTGGACGGGAGGAGAAAACGACCTCACGCCGCTCCTCAGAGGACAAAGGGTGGACTCTCGTCAGCTGGAACGAATGGTTGAAAGAATGGAGGCCGATCATTTCAAGATCGCGCGCTTGGTGGCGGAGATCCGCGCCCTCACTTTGGACTATCCTCTACGTAGGTATGACTGTCCTACCATGACAGCCCTCTACGATGAGTGGCGGGAGATTGAACACCTGACCATGCGCTCAGTGTTTCTCGAAGAAAACAAGCTCGTCCCGCTCGCGCGCGACAGCCTCTAGCCCCAGAATAACCGCCCCACAGGCCCTGTCTCGCAGACCAGCGCCCCGGCGGCCGGCCCCGGCTCACGCGTCCCCCGGAGCCGTCTCAAACCTGCGCCGGCCCTCCTCAAATACGTCCCCGCCTTGCGTATCGTTAGCCACAATAACCGGGAAGTCCACCACCTCGATCTCTCGAACCGCCTCGGGTCCCAAATCGGCGTAGGCGAGAATACGCGCCGCCACGATTGCCCTAGATAACAATGCTCCCGCCCCACCCGTAGCCACGAAATAGACCGCGCCGCGTTCCAGCATGGCCTTACGCACTTCCGGACTGCGCGGCCCTTTGCCGATAGTGGCCACCAGTCCGGCATCCAGCAAGTCGACAATATAAGCGTCCATACGACCGGAGGTAGTGGGCCCGGCCGCGCCCACGGCCCGGCCGGGCGGCGGCGGCGTCGGACCCATGTAGTAGATGGTCTGCCCCGCGATATCAAAGGGCAGTCCGCCGCCGCCGCGCAGAGTCTCTATCATCCTCCTGTGAGCCGCATCTCGAGCAACCAGCAACCTCCCTGTGAGCTGCACTCGGTCACCCACCCTGAGGCTTCTCAGAAAAATATCAGACAAAGGGAGTCTGCCCACGATGCGATCGCTCACAACCGGGCCTCGCGGTGTCGTTGCGCGTGGCACTGCAGATTGACCGCTACTGGAAGCGAAGCAATATGGCACGGGGCTTCCTCCACAAAGACGTCCAGCACAGTGACGGTTCCGCCGAGACCCATGGGGCCAATACCCAAAGCATTGCAGCGCTGTTCTATGTGGTCTTCCAGCCCGCCTAGACGCGGGTCCTTCGCGGGGCTTCCCAAAGGCCTAAGGAGGGCCGTTTTGGCCAACAAGGCCACCTGTTCGAAGTTTCCGCCCAGCCCCACTCCCACCACCAACGGTGGGCATGCGCCGGCTCCACCTTTGGAGACCACTTCCACTACGAAGTCAACCACTCCTGCCCACCCCTTAGAGGGCTCCAACATGGCAAGGGCACTCTTATTCTCAGCTCCCGCCCCCTTAGGGAGCGCCACAATGCGCAGCTGATCACCAGGCACAATCCGCGTATGGATGATGGCAGGCGTGTTGTCACCCGTGTTGGTGCGACTATGGCAGGGCTCAACCACACAGGATCGCCGCAGTAAACCGTCTACGTAGCCTCTACGCACCCCTTCGTTGAGTGCGGCGCTCAGGTCCCCTCCAACAATGTGGGCATCTTGCCCCAGCTCGATAAACAGAACCGCCAAGCCCGTGTCTTGGCAGAGCGGAACGCCCTCCTCCGCCGCAATGCAGGCGTTTTGGAGCAACTGGCGCAGCACCCGGCGCCCCAGCTCCGACGCCTCGCGCTCAAGAGCGCTCTCCAGAGCGCAACGCACGTCGTCTGTGAGGTAAGTGCAGGCCTCGCGCACCAGCCGGCTCACGGTATCAGCTATGGATTGCGTGTGGATCTCTCTCATGGGCGCCAACCCATCATATCGCGATATAGCGCATATCCAAACTCGCGCTTGGCTTGACCAACCCTCTCAGCTAGACTAGCGAAAATCGCCGGCGCGATGCAGTTTACGCGCCCACTGGGCCCACAGGAGACAACGGTGGTTAGAGTACTATCCGGCATTCAGCCCTCGGGACGGCTTCATATCGGCAACTACTTTGGAGCCCTCCGCCAGCATCTCGCGCTACAACAAGACAACCAGTGCCTGTATTTCATGGCCTCGTACCACGCGCTGACCACCGTCCAGAATCCCCAAGAGATGCGACAGAACACTTTGGATGTCGCCCTTGACTATCTCACGCTTGGTCTCGATCCATCCCGTACGCTGCTTTTTCGCCAACAGGACGTCCCAGAAGTCACCGAGCTCACGTGGATCTTCTCGTGCGTAACCCCCATGGGATTACTGGAGCGGGCCCACAGCTACAAAGACAAGGTGGCTCGCGGGATCATGCCCAACGTGGGCCTCTTTTCGTACCCAGTACTGATGGCAGCGGACATCCTCATTTATCGCTCTCATCTAGTGCCCGTAGGGATGGACCAGAAGCAGCATATCGAGATCACAAGAGACATCGCCGCCAAGTTTAACAATCAGTTCGGCGAAATCTTTCCCCTACCGGACGGATACATCCTGGAAGAAACCGCTGTGGTTCCCGGTTTGGACGGCCGCAAGATGTCCAAGAGCTACGGAAACGAAATCGAGATTTTCGATGAAGGCCCCGACCTCAAGAGACGCATCATGGGTATAGTCACCGACTCCACCCCCGTTGAGGATCCCAAAGACCCGGAAACATCCACGCCTTTCGTCCTCCTGAAACTCGTAGCTTCGCCGGAGGAGGTAGAACACTGGGATCAGCGCTATCGTTCGGGCGGAATGGGCTACGGCGAGATCAAAAAACGACTCCTCGTTTTGCTGGACGAACACTTCGCCCCACTACGGGATCGCAGGCGAGAGCTGGCTGGAGACCCCGACTACGTTGAAGACGTCCTGCGCGAGAGTGGTCGGAAAGCCCGCATGATGGCACACGAGACCATGGAGCTGGTTCGCGAAGCTACCGGTTTCCCCATCAGTTACGCTCCGCCTGATTGAAAGAGGGTTGAGTTGTGGACGGCTCCGACGATTTATCGGCCGTACAGCTCTGGGTCCTGCGCAGGCTTATCGCGGGCGTCTGTCACGAGGTCAACAACCCGCTGACCGTCGTGCAGGGGCTCGTCGAGTTGATTCTCCAAGAGGAATCCGATCCCAAAAAACGTGAGGACTTGGAATTGGTCGCGCAGGAGGGGGCGCGTGCCATCTCCGTGGTACGCAACCTGCGTGCTTTTGCCCGCGCTCCCGAGAGCGAAGCCACCCCATGTGCCGTCAATGCAGCCCTCTCCCAGGTTCTAGACACTCGTGGATACGAAACCAGGGCCAGAGGGTTGGTCTTGGAGACCTCATTCTATCCCTCCGCCCCCGCGGTGCTGTGTCGCTATGAAGATCTGCTGCTGATGGGTTTGCTGCTGTTGCTCGAGGCGGAGGGCTGCGTAAAGTTCGAAGTCCGCAACCCGGTCGCCATCCGGTCCGATTCGCTTTCGCCGATCTTCCAAGCCTGCACCTCAATCGCTCGGAGGATGGGGGGGACGGCGCCAAATGGAGACCAACCAAACCTTGAGGGTAGTCACATACCTGCTATCTCTACCACCGGCGACCTAGGGAAACTCCATACCCGAAAACGGAGCGGTTGAAATGTCGTCATCACCGGCATTTATCATCCTCGGAGGCGGTCCAGCAGGACACGAGGCGGCCACATACGCCGCCCGCCTGGGCGCCCGTGTAACGTTGATCGAGCGCGATCTCGTGGGCGGTGCGGCCCATCTACTCGATTGCATCCCCTCTAAAACCATGATTGCCACGGCTCACGCCATATCGTTCAACCGCCGCATCGCAGGCATGGGTTTGTCTCCCTTGGACGCAAGGGTAGACATCGAAATCCTTCGGGATCGTGTCGAAGGCATCAAAAGGTGGTTGGAGAGCTCCATCAGAGACCTCCTCACCAGCCAGCGAGTACGTATGATTTGCGGCACTGCGCGTCTGTCCGGTCCCCATGGCGTAGAAGTGGAAAGCGATTCAGGAACAGAACACATCCGTGCCGATGCCATCCTTGTGGCAACCGGCAGCCGACCACGCGTCCCGGGCTTCTGCGTTCCGGATGGAGAACGGATACTCACCACCAGAGACTGCTATCCGCCTCCCCACCTGCCTCAACATCTGATTGTAGTGGGCTCAGGAGTCACCGGAGTGGAATTTGTACACCTGTTCACCTCCCTGGGCTCCAGAGTAACGCTGATCGTGAGCCGCCAACAAGTGCTACCTCGGCGTGACCCCGAGGTAGCGGCCGTGCTGGAGCAGGAGTTTTTGGATAGAGGAGTCTCTCTGCTCAAGGGCGCAAAGGCCATAGCCATCGACCGGCATGAGGAGGAAGTCGTTGTCCGCTGCGACGATGGACGCACCGTAGTGGGTAGCCACGTATTGTTGGCGATAGGATCGGTGCCCAATACTGAGGATCTAGGACTGGAAACCGCCGGTATCAAGGTCGATAAGGGCGGCTACATACCGATCAACAACAACTGCCAGACCAACGTGCCCCAAATTTATGCGGCCGGTGATGTCAGCGGCAAACTACCGCTATCGTCGGTGGCATCCATGCAGGGCAGGCGCGTGGCCAACCATGTCATGGGAATGAACGCACTCACCCACCGCAGCCTGGACTACGATAAAGCCGCCAGCGCCATATTTACGGAGCCGGAGATAGCCGACGTAGGCCTCGCGGAAGCGGAAGCCTTCTCCAGTGGACGCAAGATCCGCGTAACCAAGGTACCATTCTCCTCCAACGCCAAAGCCCTCATCGACAACGACCCTCGCGGGTTCGTGAAGATTGTGAGCGACCCTGCCACTGGTGTGGTGTTGGGAGGGTCCATCGTCGGCAGGCATGCTGCGGAGCTGATATCGGTCATAGCGTTGGCCGTAACCGCCAATCTCAAGGTCATTGATCTGGTGGACGCTTTGCTGGTGCACCCTGCGCTATCGGAGGCATTGGCGGACGCCGCCGAGTAGATCCGCCACCGACCGGTCCCTCGGTCCGCTCCAGCGCAAACTAAGTGCGCTAACGCAGCCCTGGTCGGACGCCCAAACCAAGCGCCCGGCGAAGTCGACCTGCCGTTGCGGTCAGATGGCACCGAGGGGTTTCTGTTCGCCGGTAAAAATGATGGTACCGTTCAACCAAGGCGGATGGTAAACGAGCTCGGGCGTGGAATCTTCAGGCACCACGTAGGTCAGGATCAACTCAAGGCTTGTGCCGTGCAGAAGTGTACGCGCCGCCGGCCCCGAGCGAAACCGATCAAGTGGAGCAACATGACGTCCCACCATCGCGGAAAAATCGGCCGGGTCGACCCGCACGGTTCCATCACCGGCGTTCTCGATCCGCACAATGGCCTGATAATACGTCTCGCCCTCCGCCGTGGTGAGAGCCATCCCTGAAGACAGCGCATAAAGAGGGCGGGCGGGCACCGCCGTCAGTGTCAACACCGGCACATCAATCTTCACATCTCCGGCTACGGCGGTCTCTCCCACTTCGAACTCCAGCGTGGTGGGCCTGCCACTGGAACCGGTCCCCGTAGTCACGGTAGTGGTAGACGCCTCATCTTTGCATCCGCCGACGAATATCCCGAAAGCAGCAAGAGTGCCGATCAGACAAAACGCCGAGCACATGCAAAGAAACTTGTTCATATCAGGAATATTACCCGATCCTCCCTCAGCGCGCCGCGCGCGGCTCTACGGCCCCGCGTGCGCAGCAAGGAAGTCAATCACCAGTCTCTGGGCCCCCGCTCCTTCCTTGCCTTTGAGTAGCTCGCTGCCATGAGCGAAACCAGGAACCATGACAATACGCTTAGGTTCATTGGCCAACTGAAATAGGGTCTGGGTGGATGACACAGTGCCGTCTCCTTCGGCAGCCAGAAAAAGCTTAGGGCAGGAAGAGGCGGAAACCGCCTTCGATGCATCTAGCCCCTGGAAATCAACTGGGGGAGACAGAGCGACAATCCCCGCTGGGTCCTCGTGTGTAGCCGCCACCAATGCCGCCGTACCTCCCATTGACGCTCCCACCACGAACACATGCTTAGCCCCTCGCTCCCTGAGGGCGGCCATGGCTGCCAGGATATCCCGCTCAATGACACTGATGTCCTTGCTGCCTGTAGAGATTCCGTAACCGCGGAAGTCGAATGCCAGGGCCTGATAGCCTTCTACAGCTAGAATTTCAGCGAACTCGTGCCAGCTCGACTGATCTTTGGGATACATGTGCGCCAACACCACACCCACGTCACTGTTCCCGAATATGCGTCCGGACAAGGTGACTCCGTCTTGCGTGGTGAAGGTGACACTCTGCTGAGGCACTTCGCGGTTTGACACTTTGCCGGCGTCACTGCATCCGGTTGCACACAGCACGATACCCAGCAGGGAAAAGATCGTTCTCAGCAACCACGGGGAACGATCCCTCGGACCCTGTGTACGGGAAAACCCTAGCACCATATCTCCTCAGTATGAGACTGGATCGGGCAGCCGTGCCGCGCGCCCGTTAGCCGCCCCACTCCCCGACCGGGCTCACAAACGGAAACCGGAGCCCCTCTCGGCCGTGCGCGCGGATGTCCACGCGGCTGCCGCGTGGGAACATGTTCTTAAACAGATCGTACCATGGCAACCGTCTGCTACTCGCGGGGAGGCATCTCAGTTGCAGAGCGGCTTCGCTACTACGCCACGCAGTTTGACACAGCCGATATCGACTTCACCTTCTACGGCATTCCGGCGGTAAGAACGGCCGTCCTGTGGGCAGCGTAAACTGCCCACAAGCCCAAAGATGCGATGACTATGTGCCCCATAACGCTCGTCAGACGATGTCATTACTTCACCTTCTGCACGAATAGTAAGAGGACAGAAGGCCCACCTCTGCTATGCTTCTTGCAACGAGAATAATGCCCGCATCGCGGCTGAGACTTGGAGGATAGATGCCGCGCTTACCGAAGCTACTTCCCGAGACACTTCAGTTCGTACTTCTGTCTTTCGAGGGGCCCGACCAATACGCAATGGCCGGAGGGCTTGGCGTCCGGATGAAGGAACTGGGCCTGGAGCTCGCCCGACAAGGATTTGTCACACACCATATCTTCATCGGCGACCCCACCAAGCCCGCACGGAGTCACCCGCACAAGAATTTGACCCTCCATAGATGGTGCCGCTGGCTTTCTGAACACTACCCTGCGGGAGTTTACGCGGGCGAAGAGTCTAAACTTCTCGACTGGAATAACAGCGTGCCGCCCTTCGTAGTAGCCGACCTGGTACGTCCTGCGGCGCAAGAGGGCAAACTGACGGCCATTCTGGCCGAGGAGTGGCACACGGCCCATTCCACGTGCCTGGTCTCAGACCAACTGTGGCGCGCCGGCCTGCGTGACCAAGCTATCATTCTCTGGAATGCCAACAACACCATGGGTTTTGACCAAATCGACTGGGGAAGACTGAACTACTGCAGTCAGATCACCGCCGTTTCCCGCTACATGAAACACTTGATGTGGACACGAAATGTGAATCCACTTGTCATCCCAAACGGCATTCCCGGTGCCCGCATCCGGAAACTTCCAGAACAGAGCATCAAGGCCCTGCGGGCGGCTATCGGTACCAACGAGATACTGTTCAAAATAGGGCGCTGGAGCCCGGACAAGAGATGGAACATGGCCGTGGAGGCCCTTGCGGAGGAGCGACTGCGCGGTCGGAGTATGAGCATGGTTATCAGGGGCGGCATTGAACCTCATGCCCTTGAAGTCATGCACAATGCACACACACGGGGACTCAAGGTCGTCGACTTGAAACTCCCCGAGAATACAAGCGACGCCATCACTGCATTCAATAACGTACCTCGAGCCGATATTTACAACGTACTCTCGTTCATGACCGACGAGATCGTCTCCCTCCTCTATGCCGCCTCCGACGCCGTACTGGCCAACTCCGGTCACGAACCATTCGGTCTGGTGGGCTTGGAAGTCATGGCCGGCGGTGGAGTGGCTATGGTGGGCTCCACGGGGGAGGACTACGCCATCCCCTGGCTCAACTCGGTGGTCCTCGATACAGACGATCCGGCTGAGATCCGCGTAGCGTTGCAGCATCTGCGTGAATACCCCGAGGTCAAGATACGAATGAGGCAGGAAGGTCGTGCTACGGCGGAGAATTACACGTGGAGCAAGATCGTGGAGGATGCATTGCTTCAGAAGATAAAGTATACTGCAGTGCGCCAGGACGTTCGTTCGGCCCCTTGGCCCTTGCTTGGATCCATCGCCTACAATTCCAGAGGTGAAACGCGCCCCGCCCGGCGCTGACCCCCGCTTATGGCCGACACTCTGGTCACATATTGCGTCGTTCACCAACCGAGGCGCCTCCTGCTCCCGGCCAGGACAATCCCCGCAGGCACCAAGCCCAGTAACATGGCGCCGTTCCTCTTCGACGATCCCATGAATCGCCGCTATTTCGAGAAGGTCGCCCGGTGGTGCTATTACCCGGCTATCGACATGTTTCTCGACATGATGGACGCCGGCTTCAAACTGGGCCTCGGCTTCTCGGTAAGCTTTTTATGGCAGCTCCGTAAATGGGACAGAAAGTTGGCCAACCGCTTCCGCCGATTAGTGGCTCATCCCCACTGTGAACCGGTGGGGGTGGATCCCTATCACGCATTCTCTTTTGCCTTCGATATCCGACTCTTCCAGGAGGAGATGGCGCGCGGCAAGGCCTACGTGGAAGAGTTTTTCGACAAGGAGATACGTGTCACCGACACCACTGAGATGGTGCTCAACAACGAAATCTACTATGCGCTGGCGCAGGCCGGATATACCGCCACCATGCTGGATGGTCGTCCGTGGGTGATGGAGTGGCGCGAGCCCACCCGTCTGTACAGTCACGCGGGCAAAAATCTCAAGATCTTCTGTCGGCATCACGAACTCTCCGACGATGTAGGTTATCGCTTCAGTAATATCGGCTGGTCCGGGTACCCCTTGACCGCTGATACGTACGCGCGGCTCATCCGCGAAACGTGGGGCCGTATGGTCTTTCTAGGCTGGGATTTCGAAACTTTTGGTGAACATCACAACGTCGACACCGGCATCTTCGACTTCATGAGGCGCCTTGTGGACGAACTCACGGCTCAGGGAGTGGAGATGCTACTTCCTTCGGAGGCGGTAGAGCGCCACGGGAGCGACGTTCCCGACCTTCCTCTCCCGGAATTCGGCACTACTTGGGCGGGCTCGGGTGGTCTGGAGTTTTTCTTGGGAAACGCTTCACAACAAGCCATCCTGCGACTCATGGCTTCCACCCTAAACAAGGCGCGGCTCACACGACGAAATGACCTGCTGGACCTAGCCCTCTGGCTGCTGCAATCGGACAACCTCCACCTTATTCAATGGGCCGGACGCACCGGATCCGAAGCGGAGGTTTCTGCTTACTTCACGCCCGACGAGTGGTGGGCCTTGGGTGGAGATCGCATCCTCTTTGAGCAGCAGAACGTCTACAAGAATTTCATTCGAGCCATGGACGCGTTCGCCTGAGTGCTTCCTTCGCCGGTTCATTTTGCCCTAGGCTTTCACTGCCACCAGCCCGTCGGAAACTTCGAAGAGGTATTTGAGCGCAACTATCGCTCAGCCTACCAACCGTTGCTCAACACTATGTTGCAGCACTCGTCCATTCCTTTCTCGCTGCACATAACCGGTCCATTGCTGGAATGGCTGAATGCAGCGCACCCTTCTTATCTGGACAAAGTGGCCGACCAGGCCCGGCAAGAGCGCATCGAGATCAAGGGCGGACCGTTCTACGAAGCCATCCTCCCCATCATCCACTCTTGCGATCGCGCAGCTCAACTAAATCGTATGCAAACCTATTTGGAACAACGCATAGGGGTCCGACCCCAGGGTGCTTGGATCCCGGAACGCGTATGGGAGCCACAGCTCGCCCGCGATCTAGCGGAGGCCGGTCTGCAATACACTGTGCTGGATGACACCCAGTTCGAGGCCGCCGCAGTTCAACCCGCAATCGACGCCGCTTACTACACCACGGAAGACCAGGGTTACGGCGTCGATTTGTTCCCCATCAGCCGTCGGTTGCGCTATCTGATCCCCTTTTCAGAGCCCTCCGCTACCCGTGATTTTCTCCGAGAGATATTCGTTGAACATCAGCGGCAACGTAGGTTGGGCGCAATCTCTCCCGACGCTCCCCCGCCCCTCGTCCTGTGCGAGGACGACGGTGAAAAATTTGGTGCCTGGCCACAGACATACGAACACGTGTACCAACAGCGATGGCTTGACCGCTTTCTCGCACTCCTCCAAGAGTGTGTCGATCAAGGGTGGCTGAAGCTGACGACACCCTCCGCCTATCGCAGTCTCTATCCGCCCAGACGTCTTGTCTATCTTGCAGCGGGCTCTTACCCGGAGATGCAAGAATGGTCCCAAGGCAACTTCCGGAACTTCCTATCGCGCTATGCGGAAGCAAACCGTCTGCACAAGCGCATGCTTACCACCAGCCGCCGCTGTCGCGAACATCTCAGTGACATTGACCGTGCATCTGCCAACGATGCCCCGGCGGGCGACGTTCCGGTCGCTTCTATCGCCGCGGCATATGAGTGCGCGTTGAAGGCGCAATGCAATGACGCCTACTGGCACGGCGTTTTTGGGGGCCTCTATCTACCACACCTTCGCCAGGCGATCTACGCAAACCTCATCCACACCGAGAGCCTACTGCCTCCAGGCCCGCCCCTATCCTTCTACGATGCCGACTACGATGGACACGTGGACGTGCAGTTGCAGAGTAGATCTTTGATGGCGCTGGTGGCGCCGCAGAGGGGTGGCAGTCTATGGGCTTTGGATCACCTTCCCACGCAGGCCGCCCTGCTGGACACGCTGCGCCGCCGCCGCGAGCCGGAACACGACGCGCTCGAGAACGGCGCTCCGGCAACCTCGAAACCTAAGCGCGGGCGCGCAGTCAGTATCCACGATGAGGTTCGGGTCAAAGAGCCCGGCCTGCATCGGCTCCTCCGGATCGACCCTTTCCCCCGCGACGCATTTTTGGATCACTTCTACCCCAAGGCTTTTCGCCGGCAAGATCTACAAGATGCATCTATCGTGGATCTTGGTGATTTCGCCACGGGATCGTATGAAGTCCTTCCCAACCATGCCGAGGACAAGCAGCAGATGCCACTGGTCCAGCTCCGGCGGGTCGGCCTTGTAGCCGGATGGAACGTGGCGTTATCTAAATGCCTCCAACTCGAGGACGACCGCCTGCGCATGACATACCGCATGGAGATACTGCATTCCGCATTGCGTCCTTCACGCCCAGCCGACGTCTATTTCGCACCCGAGTTGACGGTCAACCTGCTTGGAGGAAGCGCCCCCGGCTATTGCGTCCTGATTGACGGCGTGAAGCCCACCGCCTACGCCTTAGGCGATGAAGGAACACATGTAGGCGCGGAATCGGTGACTTTGATAGATGGTACACGCAACCTATCGGTCGCCTTGTGCTGGGAGGCTTACACTTCCCGCCACGATGACCCCGCAGACGCAGACGCACCACCCGGCGACTGGATCTTCCCTCCGTCCGGCACTGCCTTCCAACAGACAACCACAGCCACCCTGCATCGCCACGGCGTGTGGACGGTATCGCTCAGCGAAGACGGATTTGAAAAAGTCTTCCAAGGCACCGCGCTAATCCCAGCCTGGCCCTTATCCTTACGTACAGGAGAGATCCTCGATGCTCGGATCGTCCTTACCGTACGAGCCTTGCCGTAGAGGAGGCGCCCTATGGAATCGTCCCGCCTCGTAACCTTTCTCTCTGACTTTGGTGCCAAGAGCGGGTATGCTGCCGCATGCGAGCTGGTAATTTATCGTCTGACGCCGGCCGCCAGAGTACTGAACCTATCGCACGACATTTCACCAGGTGACGTGTCGGCAGGTGCTTGGCTCTTGCGCAGACTTCTTCCCTGGGGGCCTCCTGCCACCCACCTTGCCGTGGTGGATCCGGGAGTGGGAACAACCCGCCGGGCCCTATGCCTCGTCTGTAGCCGAGGCGACCACCTGGTGGGTCCCGATAACGGTCTTCTGGTACCGGCCGCCGACGCTCTGGGCGGCACGACTATGGCATGGGCGCTTAGCCACGAACGCATAAGGGAGCTGGCCGGTATCGACGGAGACGCTTCACACACCTTTCACGGACGTGACATATTCGCCCCCGCGGTGGCCCTCCTCCTGCAAGGAGAACTACCCGGTACTTTGGGCGACCCAATCCATCCGGCGGAACTCGTACACCTAGAGGACACCGTCTCCTCGACATCATCTGCCGCTCTCTGTGCCGCTGTAAGCGAAGTGGACGTTTTCGGCAACGTGCAGCTTTCCCTAGAATGGAGCCGGGCAATGTGTGCTCTACACCTGCCGGACGATCCGTCGAGCTACGGGACCTCACGCGGTGCCGGCGACCGGACCGTGAGCGGGCCAATCCCAAGCGGAGAGGTCGCCATCCCGGCCTCAGCTTGGGTTCAAATCCGCGCACACGGCGGAGACTACGCAGCCCGGCAGGTTCGCACGTACGCGGAGCTCGAACCTGGGGAGTTGGGCCTCCTTGAGGACTCGTGGGGTTGCGCGGCACTTGTGATGCGCGGACAACGGGCCGCCGACATGCTGCAGCTTAGCTTGCACGATCATGTCGAACTGAGCAATCTACCTCGTCCGGGCAACCCTGTACCCACGCCCTACCGTGCGCCGCATGGCCCGCACGAGGCGAAATAGGAGCGGCGCCGGCGGGCCCCCAAGGCCCGCCGGCGCCGCCGCAATCAGTTCTCCTCTCACTGCGCAGGAAGCGCTGACCCTTTACCGACCCGACCTGGCCGAGCTCCTAACAGCACTCTCCGCGCCGCGCTTCCGCTACCAGCAGATATACGAACACCTCATGAGGAGGCCCGGCGCGTCCCTCTCGGCCTGCACAGTTCTACCCATGGAGATACGCCGAACTCTAGCCTCTGCGGCCAACAAAGAGACCACTGTGATCCGCAGAGCGGACGACGGCCGGGCTGTGACCAAACTCGTCTTATCCCTCAGCGACGGCTTACAGGTGGAAACTGTGGTAATGCGCTATACGGACCGCGTCACTGTGTGCGTATCGACTCAGGTGGGTTGTGCTCTCGGATGCACGTTTTGTGCTACCGGAGGCATGGGATTCCACAGAAACCTTACTGTGGCGGAGATCATTGACCAGGTACGACTGGCAGGCGCCCTCGTAACAGCTGAGGGACGTCGAGTCTCCAACGTGGTCTTCATGGGCATGGGAGAGCCTCTGCTCAACCGGCGGGCACTCTTCGGGGCCATCCGCCTCCTGCGCGATCCGCGCGGCCTAGACCTGCGCTCCCGAGGCATTTCCGTGTCGACGGTAGGCATACCCGATGGCATTGTAGAGCTCGCCCACAGAGAGCCTCAGGTCAATCTGGCCTTGTCGCTACATGCCACATCCAACGAATTGCGCAATCGTCTCATCCCCGCCAATCGTAAGCACCCCCTCCAAACAATACTGGCAGCCACCGACACTCATTTTGCATTGACACGTCGCAAGCTTATGGTGGAATACGTGCTATTGCGTGGAGTAAACGACTCTGTCTCTCACGCTCGAGCCCTCGCGCGACTTCTCCGCGGTAGAGTAGCCGCAGTGAACCTCATCACCTGGAACGAGGCCCGCGGGAATTTCAGTCCCTCACAAAGTAACGCCGTCGCCCGCTTCCAGGATGAACTCCGGAGCCTGCAGGTTGATGTGAGCATAAGAATAAGTCTGGGGCACTCCATCAACGCTGCATGCGGACAGCTCGCCGCCGAGCAGAGCCCGGCCTCAGCGCCACCTATCGATCTGTGGCATGATCACGGTGGACGGACATTTTAACGGCTGCATAGAGGGGGATGCGGTGAGAAGACTCTGGCTTTGGGCAATACTGACGGCGCTGGTAGTCGTACTCTTGTTGCCCATGCCGCTGGCGGAGAGGTTCACTTCTCCCACTCAAGACGGCCAATACCTGACTCATCCAATTCGCGCGTACGGCTTCGTGATCGCGGCGGCACGCGCCAGTCACGGCGCCCGTCTGGGCCAATCGGGGAAGGCTCTGGATCGTGCCCATGAGCTCCTAGCTGGAACCGGCACCTCAGCCACCATGGTCGAACTATTGTTCTTCCCTTCCTCCCAAAATTACGAGTACCGCACGCGTACCGGCTCGCTTCTGCAGGCAGAGGTACAAGGACCGTTCGTATGGGAGATCTGGGCGAAAGCCACGGACGCGCCTTCTTCAGAGCAGCCTGACGTAGTCGCTTTGCTGGACTATCAGACTGGAGGCGTGTTGTCCTCCCTTCTGTCCGACGGCTGAAGTTCTTTCACCAACACAAGTGTAACGTCCTCTGTGAAGGGTGCCAGGACCAAACCCATGCTCTCGTACTCTAGAGACATGGTGTCAAGAGGGCCCATGCCTGCCACAACCCCGAAACGGCAGGCAGCACTCAACGTTTCAACTACCAGAGCCGCGATGGTCTCGGCTTCTATGCTTCTCTTCTCCACGCAGGCAACGACCAACCCCTGATCCGATATCAGAAGCGCCGCCACTACGTTCGCCATCTCCGTGTACTCGGCGATCAAGCTCTGCATGGAACCCTCCTGCACAGGCGCCTCAGCGTCACCTGGTTGCGTAACCGCAGATGTCTCGGCCTTTGCGCCCCTGGTACGTACAGCGAGTCGACGCGCGGCAGTTTCTAGTTGCGCCGTTATCACAGCAAGAGCCCGGCGGGCATGCGTTTCCGTTCCAAACTCGAGAAGAAGTCCATCACATCGTGACTGAATTTCTGATAGATACATGAAACCGCGCGCCAACGGCCTGCTGGTAGACGACGATACCAGAAGTCCATCCGTCGGCCACGACACTAGGATGTCGCCCAAGAGGAAAAGTCGCGAAGACTCCTCTCGCTCCAGCCCGATATGCACGGCCAGCTTCCAGGTCCCCTCATCCCGCATGCACTCAGTGTCCACCCGCATATCCCTATCATAACAGCACCATGTGGCTATGCTTGCTGCAGAGTTGGTCGACGCGGCGGATACTATCGAGCCAGCCGGCGCAACAGCTCCGCCAGCTGCGCTTCGTCTCGGAAAGGAAGCTCCACCTTTCCACCGGCGGCTCCCAGTTTGATGCGGGGCAAGACGCCGAAGGCCTCCTGGAAACCCTCGCGAGCCTCGTCCAACAACTCAGGCGGCAAAGACAACCTGGGTCGATCGATGGCGAGCATACTGCCCGCAGTCATTTTCTTGACTTCCGCCTCCACTGAACGCACGGATAGGCCGCGAGCGACCGCCCTCTGTGCGAGCCGAATCTGCTCACCCCGCCCACGGAGGCCCAGCAGGGCGCGACCGTGTCCCTCACTGAGATCGCCACTCGCCACCAATTCCTGAACGGGACCCGGCAAATCCAGCAGGCGCATTTTGTTCGTCAGCGCGGGACGACTGCGTCCCAGGCGCGCAGCCAATGCCTCCTGTGTGGAGCCGAGATCCTCCAGCAGCACCTGGAGCGCGTAAGCTTCGTCGACGGGATTGAGTTGACGACGGACTACGTTTTCCACTAGGGCGATCTCCAGACTCTCAGTATCGGAAGCCTCCCGCACAATCACGGGAACAACAGTGAATCCCGCCAACTGCGCCGCCCGCCAACGACGCTCCCCGGCGATGATCTCGAACCCCCCGTCGACAGGACGCACAATAATCGGTTGCACGATCCCCAACGAGCGCATGGATTCCGCCAACTCTTCCAGCCCTTCCCGATCCATGTCCCGTCGCGGCTGACGCGGATTGGGCCGAAGCTGAGATACGGGCAATTCACTGATACCGACCGGGGCAGCATCCGTCGCTTTACGGGCTGCAGTCGCGTCGCCGGCCTCTTTACCGTCGCCGGCGTAAGTGTCGCTTCCCACCCGTCCTTCTCCCAGAAGTTCCGCCAGCCCGCGCCCCAACCGTGCTTTGCGCTCAAGCATGAGCTACCACCTCCTTGGCGAGATCGAAGTACGCATCGGTCCCGGCGCAATGCGGATCGAGGAGCGATACCGGCACTCCGTGCGAGGGAGCTTCCGCCAGACGTACGTTCCTGGGGACCACGGTGCGATAGGTAACATCGGGGAAGTGGCGACGTACCTCTTCCTCCACCTCACGAGCCAGTTTCGTGCGCGCGTCCGCCATGGTGAGCACCAGACCGGCCACGTGCAGATCTGGATTCAGTCTGGTCCTGACGGCATCGACGGTGCCTAAGAGCTGGGCCAAACCCTCGAGGGCGTAGTATTCGGCCTGAACCGGAACAATAACCGCATCCGCTGCCACCAACGCATTCACGGTCAGCAGATCTAGCGATGGCGGACAATCTATGAACGCAAACGAGAACCGCGGCTTCGACGGCGCGCGCACGGGCTCTAAAGCCATGCGCAGGCGATATTCCCGGCGCTGAAGTCGCGGCAGGATCACAGCCGCACCCGCCATGTCCGGAGAAGCAGGGGCAAGCATGAGACCCGGGACACTCGTGGGGACAATGACATCCTCGAGGCTGTGCTCTCCAAGAAGAAGCTCGAACACCGTGTGACGGGGGTCGCGCAGAGAGAACCCCAAGCCGGTGGTGGAGTTGCTCTGCGGATCTGCATCCACCAACAAAACCGTCTCCCCCGCCTGCGCGATGGTAGCCGCCAGATTAATGGCCGTCGTAGTCTTTCCGACTCCACCTTTCTGATTGGCGATGGCGTAGATCACAGATCTTCTCCCTACTCCCGCGCTGCGCCCCACTTGCCGGCTCCAGATCCGAGGGGTCGCTTCGCAGCGATACCCGGTCGGCGGGGCAGCCCTGCGGGTGTACTGCGCACTTTGCGCCCCACCACGAGGCATCGGTTCCTTGCCCCAACGAATGGGACTACCGGGATCTGCTCCACCTGCTCCACTCCCAGTATACCGAGCGCCATCACACCCTCGCTCCATTCCGAAACGTCCAGGCGTCCTTTCATGGCAACAAAGAACCCATCGACTTTCACAAGCGGCGCGCAGAACTCCGCCACCAAGCCCAGCGCTCCCACGGCCCGTGACACCGCCACTCCAAAACGCTCGCGACCCACACTCTGTCCAAATTCCTCTGCCCGTACGCACTCGACGACCACATTGTCCAACTCCAGTTCTGCTGCCGCCCCACGAATGAAATCACACTTCTTGCCTATAGACTCAACAGCGACAATCCTGGCCTGCGGCAGAGCAATGCCCAACACCAGTGCCGGCAGACCCCCGCCACTTCCCACATCGACAAGCTGCGCGCCGGGCACTCGAACCGCGGGCAACTCAAGAAGTACGAGGCAGTCAAGAAAATGACGAAGTTCAACGTCCTCTGTGCTCCGTGTCGCCGTAACGTTGACCGGTGCCATAAGCAGGATGTCGGCAAGCCGGCTCAGTTGCTGCTGGGCAGCCTCGCTGAGCCCGGCTTCCGCATACGCCTTGCCCTGTGTCAGTCGCGCCATCCTGCGCCACTCAACGCACTGCGGGCTCCCGCCCCTGTCGCACACTGTTGCCACCGCGGCGGCGGTGCACGTGGATCAATAGCAAGGAGATATCTGCGGGAGACACGCCCGCAATTCGAGATGCCTGACCCAGAGTGGCGGGTCTAAAACGACACAACTTCTGCCTAGCCTCAACGGTGATTCCTTCAACGCCCGCGTAGTCGAAGTCCTCTGGTATATGAGTTTCCTCGGTGGCTCTGCGACGGCGGATATCTCCGAGTTGTCGCTGAATGTAGCCGTCATATTGGACACGAACCGCGAGCTGATCAGCAATATCGGGCGGCAGATTCTCTAGAATCACGCGCGGGATTTCGGGCAGCATTCTCACGATGTCCTGTAAAGAAAGTTCCGGTCTGCGCAGCATCCGCGCCGCCGACTGCGACTCAGTGATGGGAGAGCTGCCAAGCGACTTTAAGATGTCGTTGGTAACATCTCCCACTTTAACAGTTGACGTCGCCAGAAGAGCCTCCCCTTCTGCCAGCAATCGGCCGCGTTGCTCTATCTCGGCGATCTGTTCGTCATCGATCAGTCCCAGCGTGTGTCCAAGCGGAGAGAGTCTTTCCGCCGCATTGTCGTGACGCAGAAGCAGTCGGTATTCGGCGCGCGAAGTGAACATCCGGTAAGGCTCGTCTATCTCCTTGGTCACGAGATCATCGATCAACACCCCGATATACGCTTGATCGCGTCGGAGCACGAAAGGCTCTTGATTGTTCACGTACAAAGCCGCGTTGATCCCGGCCATCAGCCCCAATGCCGCAGCCTCCTCATAGCCCGATGTCCCGTTGATCTGGCCGGCGGCGAAAAGACCGTGCACTGCCTTGGCCTCCAAGCTGTGGGTGAGCTGATGTGGAAGAAGGAAGTCGTATTCCACAGCATAGCCCGGACGAATGAGCCGAGCGTTCTCCAAGCCAGGAACGGCACGAATGATCATCTCCTGTACAAAGATGGGCAGGCTCGTGGTCAAGCCCTGGAGATACATCTCACACGTGGTAGCACCCTCCGGTTCCACAAATACCGGGTGCCGCCGTTTCTCGGGGAAATTGATGAGCTTGCGATCTATGGACGGGCAGTAACGAGGACCTTTACCGCTGACGGAACCCGTGCGAATGGGGCTGAGGTGAAGGTGATCAGCCACCACCTCGTGAGTGTGGGGAGTGGTATACGTTAAGTAGCAGGGAATTTGCCTCCGCGTCTGAGGCTTCTGCCAGTGCGAGAAGCCGAGTGGGTCTGGATCGCCCGGTTGTTCGGACATTTTCGTTGCATCGATGGTGCGCCCGTCTATGCGGGGCGGTGTGGCCGATTGAAAACGTCCCAGCTCCAGACCCATTTCGCGCAACGACGCCGACAATCCGACCGCTGGTAGCTCCCCGACACGCCCGGCGGCATACGTATGCTCCCCCACCACTACTTTCCCCTCCAGGAAAGTCCCGGTGGCCAGCACAACCGCCCGTGTGCCGAAGAAACGGCCGTCCGCCAAACGCACTCCTACAATTGTTTCACGTGAAACATCGAGGCCGCAGACTTCCCCCTGGATCACGTAGAGGCCCGGAGTGTGCACAAGCGTAATCTTCATCCAGTCCTCATAAAGACGCTTATCGGTCTGTGCGCGCAGCGCTCGTACGGCAGGCCCCTTCGACGTGTTGAGCATCTTGATCTGCACAAACGCTCTGTCCGTGTTCCTTCCCTGCTCGCCGCCCAGCGCGTCGATCTCCCTGGTCAGCTGGCCTTTACCGACCCCTCCCACTGCAGGATTGCAGGGCATCAGCACGATCTTGTCGATATTGAGAGTCACCAACGCTACGCTGCAACCCATGCGGGCGGCGGACAGCGCGGCCTCACACCCGGCGTGTCCTCCTCCCGCCACAACGACGTCGAATCGGTCAAACATCGTCATTCGCTCTCCAGGCAGGAGGTCGTTGGGCCGGCGGCGGCCGCCACGGCGGCGGCCGCCCTCACCCCGCTCGCCAAGCTCTCTACATACGACGAAGCACCGGCCACCCTCCCCACAGCCCAGATTCCATCCAGTCCCGACACCCGCCCCTCATCATCAACATCCCTGACCACATAAGCACGCACTTCATAGCCCGGTCGCGACCGATGGGCCTCTTGAGGCATATCCCAGTCCACCGAGTTTCCCGTCGCCCGCTCCGCCGTCGCCCACTCCGCCGTCGCTAGGCCTGCAGGATAGAGCACAACAGCGTCCCTCGCTCCATCACCACAGTCTTCATTCTGCGTACTACCGCTCAGCGCCCACGACGGCCTGACATAATCATTTCTTTCGAGTGAATAGCTGAGCAGTGGCGCCGGGCCCCGCTCTTCGCCCGACACTCCCCTTTCCCACACCGCTGATTCACGTCCCCACCGCTCAACAGCCTCAAGCCAAACAAACCATGGATCAGCAGACACTGCCGCACTACTTCGCTTCGTCGTCTTCCTCCGCGCATCGTCAAGTCGCTCCATGGCCACAGACCCGCTGGGCAAATCTGTGAACGTGGCACATTCTGTGTGTCCCACACTTAGACTACTCACTTCGCACTTGACGCCCAGCCCCCGCAGCACTTCGAGAAGCTCATCGGAGGCTACCTCTCCGTACCGCCCACCCTCGAGCGTTTGCATACCCACCGTGAGACGCCCACCCAAACTGAGGCCCACTGCAACCACCACGTACGACGCCCTCAGCTCATCATCAAATGCCGAACGAATAATCCAACCGCCATCACCATCCGCCTGCACTGCAGTCACGAGCGCCTGTCGCAACTGCAGCTGCGGGTACTGCTCCAGCACCCACTTCACACGCAACGAGACCGCGCGCGGATCCACAATCAGCCCCGCCACCTCCGTGAGCTCCGGGCGACACAAGAGCGAGCCGCTCAACCAAGCGCAGCGCATCTCCATAGGTAGTGCATCCAGCGCGGCAACAACGGCACGGGCTTCTTCCGGACGCACATGGCTAAGCACCGGACCGTAGCCGGGCATGCCGGTAACATCGAGCGCAGAGTTGACCAACGTCGTCGCCACTCCTCGTGAGGCCAACACCGCAGCACAGGCGCAGCCGGAAACTCCGGCACCGATCACCACACACGACTCGCACTCCAACTTCTCCTTGCGATCCGCCACCCTCGCGTCTCTACTTCCCGATGCAGAATCGACTGAAGACTTCATCCAGCAGATCCTCCACGAGATCCTGCCCGGTTATGCGCCCCAAACTAGAGGCCGCCGAACGCACGTCTTCTGCCACCATCTCCTCAAACATGCCTAGAACAAGGCCTTCCTTTGCTACGGCCACAAAAGTGCCTGCCTCCTCCACCAGCACCCTCTGTCGCTCTGTGGCCAACAGCGGCTCCTGCCACGCATCGCCGACAGGGCCCATGATCATTTCTCGAATGGTTTCTTTCAAGGCCTCAATACCCGACCCATTCTTAGCCGAGACCACACACCGAGGGCTCTCTTCTCCGTGGATGCCCTCCAAGCGCAGGACCTCTGCAAATCGCACGTCCGTGCCCCTTACCTTCTCGCCCGACGACACCAAATCTTCTTTGTTGCCTACCAGGATGGTCCTCTCGGGATCGAAACCGAGATCACCCAGTCTATGGGGAGGGCCGACAATGTCCGCCTGATCCTTCCCTTTCGTTTCTAACGCTTCGGTTGTCCCATACTCCTCCGCCGCCTCCTCGGAGAGGTCCAACACCACCAACACCGCGTCGGCACTGTCGAGTGCTCCGTGTGCCCGCTCCACTCCTTCCCGCTCTACACGATCCCCGGTGACCCGCAGGCCGGCCGTATCCACCAGACACACGGGGAGTCCGGCTATTTCAATAGACTCCTCTACCGTATCCCGCGTAGTGCCGGGAACCTCCGACACTATCGCCCGATCACGCATAACCAACGCGTTCAACAGGCTGGACTTGCCCACGTTGGGCCGCCCCACAATGGCAACGCGTACGCCCTTATCAAGCATCCGCCCTAAGAAGGACGTGGCCAACAGAGCGTCCAACTCCGCACCTATCTTGCCCAGCTCCTCCGCCAACGCCGGACGATTTAGATCCCCCGGGTCCTCATCCGAAAAGTCAATTTGGGCCTCCAATTGCGCCAGCACACCCAGCAACCGCCCCCGGAGGCCTCGGAGGCGCTGTGCTAACCCTCCCTCCAGCTGTCGCACCGCCGCCCGCAGGGCCACCGACGTCTGCGCACGCACGATCGCGGCAACCGCCTCCGCCTGTGTCAGGTCTATGCGTCCGTTCAGAAACGCCCGCCTGGTGAACTCACCCGGTTCCGCCGGCCGCGCCCCCGCAGCGATGAGCGTACGAACTATGTCTCGCTGCGCGGCAAGGCCACCGTGACAATCGATCTCCACCATATCTTCGCGCGTGTATGTATGCGGGCCGTACATAACCGCGAGCAACACTTCGTCCACGATCTGACCGGATTCCGCGGCCACGATATGGCCATGGGTTAGCCGGTGAGAGTCGGCTCTGGATAGCGGAGTCCCTCGACCGGCGCGGAAGACTTTATCCGCTATCTCCAAGGCTGTCGAACCACTCAGCCGCACCACTCCAATGGCTCCCATTCCCGGCGGTGTAGCGAGTGCGACTATGGTGTCGTGAGTGTAATAATCGACCACAATCAGTCAGCCCCAATCCCTGCGCAGAATTCTCGGGCGGGCCGAAAGCTGAGTCAGCGCACAGGCGATATCACCACGGCCCGAGAAGGCTCTCTTCCCCGGCTCTCCGTTACGACATCCTGCCAGTCCTTGAGCGCCAAGTGGACAATCTTGCGTTCCGCCGCTGTCATTGGCTCCAGCTGCACCGAGCGCCCACGCCTCACCGCTTCCTCCGCCCTTTTAAGAGCGATGCGCTCTATGCCCGCCTGTCGACGTTTCTTGTATCCTTCCGCGTCGATCCGCACCTGTTTACGCGCTGCCGGATTCGGATAGAGGGCCACGTTGGCCAGGTACTCCAAAGCGTCGATTGTCTGCCCTCTTTTCCCGATAAGGATGCCGAGATCCTCGCCGCTGATGTCCGCCGATATCGCGTCCGCCCGCTCCACAATGCGGATCTTTCCGTCTATCCCGAGATGGGTGAGCACGATGGACAGAAGCTCACGCAACCTGGTTGAACCGGCTTCGGGCTGCATGTAGACCTCGTCAAGCTCTTCATCGTCCGGCCCATCTTCCAAGTCCTCATCGTTGGCGAGGAAAGCGGGCAGTTCTGAGTCGTCCAGCGTCAACCGCACCTCCACGAGAGCGTCCGTCCCCTCCACTCCCATGAAACCTTCTTCGGGCTGGACAAGCACCTCCACCGCGTATTGATCTTCGCGGAGCTCTCCGGGAGCTATATCGAGCTCCGCCAGTGCCCGTTGCACGGCCATGGTTACGCTTGGGCCACTAGCTCTTGCCACCCTTGGCCGCTCGGGTTTTCGCTGCGGTTTTCTTCCTCGCGGGTGCGCTCTTTCTGGCTTCAATTGCGCCCTTCTTCCCTTCAGGCACCGCGGCCACCGGCTCCGGCGCCTTGACTATTCTCATGATCACGAACTGTTGCGCAATGGTCCAGATATTAGACGTGAACCAATACAGCAACAGGCCTGCCGGCCACCTGCCGATGTAGGTGATGATGCCAATACCGATAGGCATTATGTACATCATCATCTTCTGCGTGGGGTCTTTTCCCGACATCATTAAAGAACTCAAGAACTGGCTGGCTACATACAGCAGGATCAGCGGTAGATCGAACTGCGTGATATTGTCAGCGATGTGAAGCCACTCAGGCGCGTTCTGAAACGCACCGATCCACAGCCAATGATTGTCACCGGCAAACTCTTGGGCCCGTAGCATGTAAAACAAGGCGAAAAAGACGGGCATCTGCAGGATAAGGGGTAGGCAGGAGCCCATGGGATTGAACTTGTTCTCTTTGTAGAACTCGGCCAGCTTCTGATTCAGGAGCTCGCGATTGCCCTTGTACTTCTCCTGCAGCTCCTTGATCTTGGGCTGGAGCAACTGCATCGCCCGCATACTCTTGATTTGTTTGTAGGTAAGGGGAAGCAGCACGATCCGAACAATGACCGTCAATGCGACTATGGACCATCCCCAGCTAAAACTTAGATTATCGTGAAAAAACTGTAGAATGGCATACAGAATATCCATGATGGGCTGCAGAATGGATTGCATCAGCTGCACACCCCCGCTCCAGACCCTGGGTACCGCGAACTATGCCGCGCCCCGGCTGGGAACACTCGTTGGGCCGACACCGGATCATACCCTCCGTAATTGAACGGGTTGCAGCGCATAATCCGCCAGATCCCGAGGATGAGGCCACGGATCACCCCGTATTGTCTGATTGCATCTACGGCGTATTGCGAACACGAAGGATAGAAACGGCAGCGAGCCGGTATGAAGGGAGAAATCCACCGTTGGTAAGCACGAACCAACAGAATCAGGAAAGCCCGCGCCTTCACCGGCCCTCCCCCTCAGTCGGTACCAGAAGGTTCCCTTTTCTTAGAACCTCCAGCATTTTGGCCCTCACAGCTTCATTGCCCTGCTCTTCGAGAAGCGTGCGGAGATCCGTACGCGCTATAAAGACAAGGTCGAACCCTTTCTTCACCTGATGTTCGCTCACGAAGAATACCTCTCGCAGAGAGCGCTTGATCTTATTGCGCTCCACCGCCGTCCCGATGCGCTTGGACACTGAAAATCCAACGCGGACGTCCTGCGGTTCAGGCACGTCGCCTGCCGTCTCTTCCGCCGAGCGAGGAAAGTAATACAACACAACATATCGGTTGGCAACTGACCGTCCAACTCTGTATACACGCTCGAAGTCCCGCGATCGGGACAGACGGTTCCTGCGCCGGAGCACCGTCCCGTCAGACCGAAAGACGTTTACGGCCCTTCTGCCTCCGCCGCTTGATAATGGCGCGGCCTGCAGCCGTGCTCATGCGCACGCGGAACCCATGGGTCTTGCTGCGCTTTCTCTTGTTAGGCTGATATGTTCTCTTCACTGTCCCGAACCTTTGGGTTGGACGGATACGCTTCTGGTCTCCAGCGGAGCACGCCACACCAATCCACACGGCCTCCGCAAAGGAAGTGAAGTATACGCATGGCCGACGACACGGTCAACGCAGCACACCGCAGCACGCTCCCACGCCGTCCCGGAACGTCATCCTGAATCCCGTTTGTAGATTCTGCCGTTCCAGACCGTTCAGCGGGACGGACATGAAATAGGTTTGTCCACACTTTCCTCAAATTCCGCATAGTTACAGGCAAGCGCAACGGAAACTCGGGCTTGATTATCAACAGCTGTGGAATGTTCTGTGGATAACTCAAAATTTCCCTGCAAATTGGGGACCACTGTCCGGTCAAGAGTTTGCGAACATCGTCTTGATCAGTCTCTTCCTACCGCAATTTGCGGGCGCCTGCAAAGCTACAGTCTGTGGAAAACAACGTCGGTCACGGATAGAATAACGGTGGGTTTCATCCGTTCTGCAGCGGGCGGTACCGGCATCTGCCGTGCGCCTTGCCGACCAGAAGAACGACCGGAGATGGTGAGAAATCACGTGTTCGTAGACGAGATTAGGCAACAGATCTTAGAAGGTCAGGATCGCGTCGGAATGGAGCCGCCCGGCATGGACGAGACGGCTCCGCGCATAGCCGTGTATGACAGCGCCACCGCCCCCCCACGCGTGGTCTCCGTTCCCGAAGCTGAACTCCCCGACCTCATCGACGCTCTGGCATCCCGTACGTACGACCTTGCCAAGCAACAGGGCAGCAAGGTTCCGTACACCATCCTCCGCGAAGTCATCGAGAATCTCATTCACGCGTGGTTTGCAGACGTAGTCATCACCATCCTAGACGACGGCAACACCATACGCATCGCCGATCGTGGCCCGGGAATCCCAGAGAAAGAGAAGGCTTTGCTTCCAGGGTTCTCTACAGCCGGTCCGGAAATCAAACGCTTTATCAAAGGAGTTGGCTCCGGTTTACCTGTCGCTCACGAATCCCTCTCTCTGATGAAAGGCATTCTGGATATCGAGGACAATCTGGGCCAAGGTACTGTGGTCACTCTGTCCCTACCCGCCGTTGGTGAGGACCCGGCGCCCGCAGTCCGCACCGCAATCAGACCGACACTCCCCGAGCGCCAAATAAAAATTCTATTTCTACTGCTGGAGCTGGGCTCCAGTGGGCCCTCTCGCATCGGCAAGGAGTTGTCAATCTCCGCTTCTACCTCATACCGAGATCTCGTGGCTCTGGAGACGCTGGGCTTGGTCCTGTCGGCAGCCGACGGCAAGCGTTCGATCACGAAAGAGGGACTTCATTACTTGGACGGGGTACTATAGATACCTCCCCCCGCGAGAGAACGCGACCGGAGGTTGCCTGTGGAGACTCACCACGCTGACGTCATATGGAAGGAGACCCTGGCCCTCATCTCCCAGCGGCTCAACGAAGGGACGTTCCGTATCTGGTTTGGGCCTACTGCCGGTCTTGGCTTCCTGGATGACGCCTTCCTGGTAGGAGTCACGTCAGATTTTGCTCGAGACTGGATTCAAACGCGTTTTGCCACGCTTATAGAAGACTCACTTAGCGAAGTACTGGGCGACAATGTTGAGTGTCGTATTGTCGTGTCGCCGGACTTAGCTCACAAGCTTGGTCGCAGCGACGACTCCGAAAATGAGGGCAACGATCCTGATGGTACGCAGGACTCCTCCTCTGACGGCGGCACCGTTCGTGCAGATAAAAGAGCAAACATGCCGCCTGCTGCGTCTCCCGGCGCCGGACCTGTGGTGGGACTCAATGAGAAATACACATTTGAAAGCTTTGTCACCGGCCCGTCCAATCGTTTTGCGCATGCCGCCGCTCTCGCCACAGCAGAGTCACCCGGGACCAACTATAATCCTCTCTTCATATACGGCGGCGTAGGTCTCGGCAAGACTCATCTCCTTCAAGCCATTGGTCACTATGTTCTGCGCAATACTCCAGAACTGAAAGTCCGCTTCGTTACTATTGAGGTCTTCACAAACGACTTCATCAATTCCTTGCGTGATGACAGCATTGAGGGATTCAAGCGGCGCTATCGCACCAACGACGTCCTACTTATAGACGATGTGCAGTTCTTAGAGCGCAAAGAGCAGACGCAGGAGGAATTTTTCCACACATTTAATGCGCTATACGAAGCCGGCAAACAGATCGTCCTAACCTGTGACCGGCATCCCAAAGCACTTCAAACTCTCGAGGATCGTCTGGTCTCTCGTTTCGAGTGGGGTCTCATCACCGACATCCAACCTCCGGATCTCGAGACCCGTATTGCCATCCTACAGAAGCGT
>JAAYZX010000114.1 GCA_012514635.1 Actinomycetota bacterium | reverse complement strand
CGAAGCCGCCGCACGGGGCACCATGGCCATCATCATGGTGGCCATCATGACCGAGATGAGAATCTGCATGACGTAGGCGATGAACGCCGTCAGGTTGCCAATGGGCATCTCCCCACTGGCTACCCGCTGACCCCCAAAGTACATGATGGCAACCGTAGACAAATTCATGATCCCGAAGAGGGTGGGCATCATGATCGCGAAAAGCTTCGTTACCCGGAGGCCCGTATCCATTAGGGCGAGGTTGGCCTCTTCAAAGCGTTGCTCCTCGTGGCGGGTGCGTACAAACGCCCTGATAACTCGGATACCGGCTAGAGTTTCCCGCATAACCTGGTTGATACGGTCCAACCTCACCTGCATAGTCCGGAACAGAGGTACCGCCCGCCTCACCAAGAACACAATCACCACCAGCATGAGCGGAACAACCACGGCCAGCAAGGCCGACAGCGGCACATCTTGACGCAGAGCCATGATCACGCCGCCCACACCCATGATCGGCGCCATCAGCATCATGGTCAGACCCACCGCCACCAACATCTGCACCTGCTGAACGTCGTTGGTGTTACGGTTGATGAGCGACGGCGTCCCGAAGCGATTGACCTCCGCCTGCGAGAAGCTCTCCACCTTGCGAAAGAGGGTGCCCCGGATATCGCGGCCCACACCCATGGCGATCCTGGAACTCAAATACACGGCGGAGATGGAGCACACCGCGACCACCAGCGAGACCACCAACATGAATCCCCCCATGCGCGCGATATACGCCGTATCACCGCGGGCGACCCCATTGTTGATGATCTGCGCGTTCAGATCGGGAAGGTATAGGTTGGCAAGAGCCTGCACCAGTACCAGCAACACCACAAAGACGGCCTGTATCCGATATGGTCGAAGGTGGTTCAGCAACAATCTCTTCACTGCCGTGCTCCCTCCGCGTCATCCTCGAGAACTCGAGCAGTGTGACTCGCCAGGCTGTCGAGGAGGCGCGTCAGCTCCGCACGTTCTGCGGCGGGCATCTCCCCGATGGTGCGATCCAGCAACTCCTTGAACACGCGATGGAGCTCGCGGGAGCGGTGCCTACCCTCATGACTGAGGTGCACACGAGTCAGCCGCTGATCTATATCGTCGACCTGCCTGATCACAAGGTCGCCCCGCTCCAGTTCCTGTAGCACCTGCGTTACCCGCGGCCGCGAGAGATGGAGCCTATCGGCTAGATCTCTCTGGCTGATACCATCGTGCGATGCCAAAGCACACAGGCACATGGCCTCGGCCGGTTGGCTCCCACTATCGGCCAAAGCCTTCTCCATGAGGCGCTGATGGAGGAGAAACGCGGTGCGAAAGGAGCGAAAGAGGTCCTGGTTGAGAGGATCGACCTCATTCATATCAGTGTTGCACGAAACCATTTCGTGCTGAACTATACCGCCACACCCCACCTCCTACAACCGGAGCGACAAAACAAATCTACCTACCAGGAGAACTCACACCATGACAGACCAGGAAAACCCCCGTGTCACCCTCCATACCTCTATGGGCGACATCGCCTTGGAACTCTTCGCCCCGCAGGCTCCCGACACCACGGCCAACTTCCTTCACTACGCAGACTCCGGCCATTACGATCAACTCGTATTCCACCGCGTGATTCCCGGCTTCATGATTCAGGGGGGCGGATTCACAGCTGATATGCAGCAAAAACCCACTGCCAACCCTATTCGCAATGAAGCCGCTCACGGCGTAGACAACCACCGAGGCACCATCGCGATGGCCCGCACCTCAGACCCACATAGCGCCACATGCCAATTCTTCATCAATGTGGCCGACAACGACTTCCTCAACCATACGGCCCAGACGCCTCAGGGCTGGGGTTACGCGGTCTTCGGTAAGGTAGTGGAGGGCATGGACGTGGTGGACACCATTGCGGCCGTACCCACCGGCAGAAGCGGTCCGCATTCCGACGTTCCCCTAAGCCCAATAGTTATCCAGAGCGTCACGGTGTCACGATAGATCAAATGTGTGGTTAGATCCCAACCCCGTTGCGGTACAACCACGACGTCCATCCCGGATCACAGGGGGAGCGCATGGAATTCAAGACCATCATCGAACCGTTCCGGATCAAGACGATTGAGCCCATCCGTCAAACTACCCGCCGGGACCGCGAGGCCGCCCTCCGCGATGCCCACCACAATCTCTTCCTCCTGAAGGCCGATGACGTTCTGATCGACCTGTTGACCGACTCGGGAACCGGTGCACTCTCCTCGGCGCAATGGTCGGCCATGATGCGGGGTGACGAGTCGTATGCAGGAGCCACTTCCTTCTATCGTTTCAAGAAGGCCGTTCAAGATATCACCGGCTTTGAGTACATCATCCCCACTCACCAGGGAAGAGCGGCGGAGCGCATCCTTTTCGGCACCGTACTGAAGTCGGGAGACATCGTCCCCAACAACACACACTTCGATACCACCCGTGCCAATACTGAGCACCAGGCAGCCGTCGCTCTGGATATACCCTGCGCGGAAGCACACCAGCCCGACCTGGAGGCACCCTTCAAGGGCAACATCGACCTGGACGCGCTCGTCCGCGTACTCGACGAAAACCAAGGACGGGTACCTCTGGCCATGATCACGGTGACCAATAACTCCGGCGGCGGTCAACCGGTCAGTATGGCCAACATCCGGGCGGCATCCAAGATATGCCATGACCGCGGTGTGCCGCTCTTCCTGGATTGCTGTCGTTTTGCGGAAAACGCCTGGTTCATCAAAACACGCGAAGAGGGTTATGCCGACAAGACCCCGCTCGAGATAGCTCGAGAGATGTTCAGCTACACCGATGGCGCCACTATGAGCGCCAAGAAGGACGGCATGGCAAATATCGGCGGCTTCCTGGCCATGAACGACCACGACCTTGCCGTTCGCTGCCGTAATAATCTCATCCTGACTGAAGGTTTCCCCACCTACGGCGGTCTGGCGGGCTACGATCTGGAGGCCGTAGCCGTAGGCCTACACGAAGCTTTAGATGAGGACTACCTCCGCTACCGCACACGCTCCGTAGCCTACCTTGGCGACATCCTCACCAACAATGACATCCCCATCGTACGACCACCCGGTGGTCACGCCATCTATATTGACGCCAAAAACATGCTGCCCCACATTCCTCAGAGCGAGTATCCAGCATGGGCTCTTGGACTGGTGCTTTACGTAGAAGGTGGTATCCGTTCGGTGGAAATAGGCTCCGTTATGTTTGGAAAGCAACCGGATGGCAGCGAGAAGCCTTCTGCCATGGAGTTGGTGCGCTTGGCATTCCCGCGCCGCATGTACACCCAGAGTCACGTAGATTATCTGGCCGAAGTATTGCTCTACGTGAACACACTCAAGGAACGTATCCGTGGTGTGCGTATCGTGCAGGAGCCGTCGGTACTGCGACACTTCACCATCCGCATGGAGCCGGCTTGCGGCACTCTGGTTGCCGACTAAGAGGTGAGGTGCGGAGGCGGCCCGGGCCGCCTCCGCACACCGTCACGCCGTCAGCCCCAGCGCCTTCCGAAGCTGATCGCCGGTCATAACCCAACCAAACGCAAGTCTCAGAGTCTTCAGAGTGGCCTCGTGTGCCTTACGGCTACCGGTGGCCATAACGTCCGACAGCACAATCAGACGAAAGCCCAATGAGAACGCATCACGTGCCGTAGACTCACAGCACACATTAGTGGCAATCCCGCAGATCACCGTGGTGTCACACGCAGCGGCGCGCAAGCGCTCGGCCAGATCTCCCTCCAGAAACGCCGAGTACCTGGTCTTGTCAACATAGAGATCCTCAGGTCGGGGATCGAGTTCATCCAGGATCTGGTAGTCGCGGGTGTCGCGGCGCAGCAGGGGAGAGCCGTCGGAATTGAAATGCTGGGGGAACAGTTCACGGTACGCACCGCCCACCAAGCCTTCGTGACTCATTCGTGTCCACACGATTTTGACGCCGGCGGCCCGGCAGTCCCTCGCCACTTGGGCTACTTGCGAAACTATCTCTACCGCCTGGGGCAGATACATGACACCGCTCGGTTCCAAAAACGCCTTCTGCATATCCACTACCAGCAGTGCAGTGTGTTCCGGGCGAATTACCGGCGGTTTGCGTCTCAACATATGGACAACTCCCTGTAAGGCAACTCTCTGTTTTTCATCAGTCGGCGTAAGGAAGAGCAGTCACGTCTATCCGGTTCCGGCGCACAATCGACCGGGTCCGAGCATTGATTAGTCGGATAACGACACTACGTGGCAGGAAGGCAAAAGGCGATCGCCCGCAGGCAGCCAATGTTGCGGCAGACAAAGGACCACCTGTAATCATCTCCCGTGCAGCCAACTCTAAACCTTCCCTCACCACCGTTGCCAGTCGTCCTACCTCCTCAAGAGGGCGCCCATCTATAGGAGAGGTTCCACCAAAACTGACTCCACCTTGCCACGACCAGCCCACAGCCCGCGCGAAGAGCTCCAGTGTCCACAGAGCCGATCGTCGTTGAGCGGCCTCCACAAAACCGGAGTGAACCACTCCGTAGAAGACGGGTCCGACTCCGCCGGTACCGACCACGGCGGCGCCGACGCAATCCGTCCCACTACGTTCAACGCTGAGCGCCACAGACACCGCCGCCACCCGCTCGAGCAGCGAGTGGGTCACTGCCGGCAGACCATCGAAGTAGACCGGCGTCGCCAAGACCACGGCATCACAATTACGGATGATGGCCGGCAACCGGCACACCTCTTCGTCAGATGGCCCTCGCGAGGTCACGTGAAACACATCTACTGTGGCCCGTAGATCTTTCAAGCGTCCGGCAAGGTACGTCACGATGGAGCCGGTATTGGACCTCGCCCGGGGGCTCCCGTCTATCAAGAGCAAGTTGGTCACACGGCACACCCCCACGCCTCCACCGCCGAATCGATCTCTTGGTGCACTATATCCGGCGACTCACCAGACACCGCTACCACCACCGACCAGTCGGGAGCGCCAATGTTCGATGCATTACGGGAGATCAGGAAACGGTAGGCTTCATCCTGTTCTGGATCGGAAACCGGCAGGATACCGACTCCTAAAAGAAAGGGGCGGCGTGAATAGCGTGGCCGGAAGTTCATCTCCCCATCACGCAGTACGTAGAAGGGCACCATGAGGGGTTGGAAACGATCCAGCACGCGCTTCAGCTCCGAACGATGGGACCCGAACGTGATGGGCGTGGCGAACACGAGTAGGTCGCACTGGGCCATCTGCCTGTAGACAACCTGCACATCATCATCCAGCACGCACCTGCCCGGCGTCTTGAGTCCGCAGCTTCCGCATCCTCGACAAGCCTGCACATCCGCAGTCAACACATCCACCACGCATATGCCGTACCCTCGAGCACTCAGTGTCTCCTCAAGAACCGCCGCGACTTCCGGTCCGTATACCGGATCCACACCCAGAGCCGAGAGCACAAGAGCATTCATGCTTTGATTTTCGCAGGGTTAAAGGAAGCCCGCAAGCGATCACCCCGCTGATACTGGTATCCTCCTCATTACGGCAAAACGCACCGAAAGTTTGCTCATGACCAACAGAATACGGAACCATCCGGTTCTGGCGGTGCCGACGCGGGAGACCATCTCCTTCACGTGGCACGGCCGCCTGCTGACCGGCTTCGCCGGCGATACCGTCACCTCTGCACTTGTGGCCGCAGGTATTGATTGCTTTGGGCGACACTCCAAGGACGGAAGCCCGGAGAGCCTCTTCTGCGCCAACGGCCAGTGTTCGGCGTGCCTGGTCATGGCCGACGACGTGCCGGTGAAGGGATGCATGACTCCGTTGAAACAGGGAATGAACCTGTCCCCCGTCAACGACCTACCTTCACTACCCAGAGACGACTCCCCACCCCAGTTCGCAGAGCTCCCGGTGCGTGATGTCGGGGTCCTCATAATCGGCGGCGGTCCTGCCGGTATGGCGGCCGCCATCGAATTGGGTTCCACCGGGGTGGAGACGCTGCTGGTAGACGACAAGAACATGCTGGGCGGCAAGCTTGTGTTGCAGACCCACAAATTCTTCGGCTCGGAGGAAGACTCTCGCGCCGGTATGCGCGGCTACCAGATCGCAAAGATCATGGAGGCCGAGGTGGCCGCCCTGCCTTCGGTTGACGTGTGTCTAGACACCACGGCGGTAGCCGTCTATTCGGATGGCGTGGTGGGGCTGGTAACGGGTGGCGGCCTACCCGGACACTCTCGATACCATCAAGTGCGCCCTCGCCGCCTGCTGGTCGCCACCGGCGCTCGCGAGCGCATGCTGGCCTTCCCCGGCAACACCCTGCCCGGAGTGTTTGGAGCAGGAGCCTTTCAAACTTTGGTCAACCGCGATCTGGTGCTCTGCTCCCGCCGTCTGCTGGTGGTGGGCGCTGGCAATGTAGGGCTCATCGCTGCGTATCACGCTCTGCAGGCGGGCGTGGAGGTTGCCGCTGTGGTGGAGTTTGCACCCAACGTGGGAGGTTACGCGGTGCACGCCGACAAGCTGCGTCGCTTGGACGTACCCATCCTCACCCGTCACACTATTCTGAAGGCCGTGGGCAACGGCCACGTAGAGCAGGCGACTATCGGAGCAGTGGACGAAGAAGGCGCCGTGATACCTGGAAGCGAACAAGAGTGGGCCGTCGACACCGTTCTCATTGCCGTAGGTCTCAATAGGGTGGACGAGTTCTATCATAAAGCGCAGGAGGCCGGTATCCCAGTGTATTCCGCCGGAGACGCCGCTGAGATCGCGGAGGCCTCCGCCGCTATGATTGACGGGCGCTTGGCGGGACAAACCATCGCCGCCGCTCTGCAACATGGGTCCGCACCATCGTCGTCCTCGGACTGGATATCCAAGTTGGCCGTACTGCGCTCCAAGCCGGGACCCACTCATGCCCAATCGCCCCCCGCCCAGAAGGCGCTCGTAGAGCCCGTTTTCCACTGCTTAGAAGAAATCCCGTGCAATCCGTGCACATCCGTGTGCCCCGAGGGGGCGGTAGCCACCGAGGGCGACCTCATAACTGGTGTGCCCTATCTCTTCAAGCCGGAATCCTGCAAGGCCTGCCTGAATTGTGTCCGCGTGTGTCCCGGGCTGGCGATAACCTTGGTAGACTCGCGAACCGATTACCACCATCCCACCGTTACCGTACCGTACGAACTGCCCCATACGGAACTGACGATAGACACTGAAGTAATAGTGGTAGACCGTCAAGGTGAAGAGTTGGGTGTCTATCCAATCATAAAGTTGCTGAAGCCCTCGCGGGCCTACCCGGCCACCGCCTTAGTGCAGTTCCGCCTGCCCCGCGATATCGCTTGGCGGGCTGCGGGATTCCGTCCAATGACGTCCCCTGCTGCGGCCATCGCCGCTGCGGTGGCCGCAGCAGCTCAAACCATAATCTGTCGCTGCGAGCGTGTCACAGAAACTGAGATCAGAGACGCCATACGAGCCGGCGTCAGAGACCTCAACCAGCTCAAGGCCCTCACCCGTACGGGCATGGGATCGTGCGGTGGCAAGACGTGCCGCCCGCTCCTGGAGGACATATTGCGACAGGAGGGTGTGCCTCCAACCGATTTCACTCCACTCACGGAGCGCCCACTGTTTGTGGAGGTATCTCTCGGAGCGCTTGCCGGTGAAAAGAAGGTCCGGTCATGAGCACCCCCCGCAAATCTACCCTTCGCAACCGCAGCTACGATGTTGTGATAGTGGGCGCAGGATCGCTGGGCGTACCCACAGCCATGGCACTCTCCGGCATGGGCGTCAAAACACTGGTATTGGACGGACGCCCTTCGCCCGGTCAAGGCGAAAACAAAGCGGCTATTGGAGGCATCCGGGCAACCCATTCTGATCCGGCCAAGATCACGGCGTGTCTCCGCTCACTGCGGATCGTATCGACATGGCAGCAGACCCACGGCGACGACCTGGAGTGGCTGAAAGGCGGCTACCTGTTTCCCGTGTACCGAGAGCAGGACCGCCAAGCCCTTCTAAGTCTGCTTCCTATACAGCGGAAGTACGGACTCAAGGTAGACTTTATAGATACGGCATCCGTCGGCGAGCTGGTCCCTGGAATAGCAACGGAGGGCCTTCTAGGCGGACACTACTCACCGGATGACGGCTCGGCTTCGCCGCTCCTGTGCACCAATGCATTTTATCGACGGGCATGTGCGCTGGGGGCCCATTTTCGCTTCAATGAAACGGTGGACAGGGTGATTGTAGCCGGCGGCCGTGCGCACGCCGTGCGCACGGCCGCCGGCGAAACCATCCCCTGCGGCGTTGTTATCAACGCCGCAGGGGCCACCGCACAAGACCTCTGTGCCCGCTCAGGTGTCGGTCTTCCCGTAGTGGCCGAAGCGCATGAAGCCGGTATCACCGAGCCGGTCGCACGCTTGTTCAGCTGCATGGTGGTGGATATCCGCCCCGCTGAAGGATCCAAGAATTTCTATTTCTACCAGAGCGCCCGCGGACAAGTGGTTTTCTGTATCACACCGGAACCCCCCATACTGAAGGCGGATCGCCGGGAGACATCCACCTTTCTTCCTCAGGTGGCCACCCGCTTGGTAGAGCTCCTACCTCGACTCAGAAACCTGCGCGTACGGCGCACATGGCGCGGGCTCTACCCTATGACACCCGACGCCTCTCCTGTGGTGGGTTGGGACTGCGCGGTGGAAGGGCTGTTTCACGTGGCCGGCATGTGCGGGCAGGGATTCATGCTGGGTCCCGGCTTGGCTGAAACCATCGCTCGGGAAGTAAGCGGCAAAACAACTGCAGAGGATGAAATTATACTCAAAGGCTTCGATCTGAATCGCGATTTTTGCGGAACCGAGTTCCTCAAATAATCGATAGCGATCAGGAGCGGTCACAAGCGATCAGGAGTTCGATATCTCCCGGTAATCGCGGTCAAGAAACAGCCGGTTCAGATACACCTTCTTCGTCGTCCCCACGTGAAGCCCATGCGGGGCGCCCCCCTCTCTATCCGCCGGCACCCGGAAGCACTGATTTGCCTCCAGACGCTTCACCACCATGAGGAGCGCCAAAACGATCAGCGTCGCCAACAGCCCTCCAGACTGCCCCAGCAACCACGCCACCAGGGGCAGGGCGGCGGCGCCGCATAAATGAAGTATCGCTACCGTTTGGGTTATCTTTCCTATAGTCAGGAACCCTACAATCCAAAGAAAACCGTACGGATAGAGGACGAGAAGCGTCCCCAGCGACGACGCGCCACCCCGGCCGCCCTGGAGTCCAAGCCAGACCGACCAGTCATGACCCACAACCACCGCCACGGCCGCCACATACATTGCATGCGCCCCCAGACCCAGCCTGACGGTCAGCCACACGGGGAGCAACCCTTTAAAGATATCAATCACGCCCACAAATACTGTGGCCCAAGTCCCCTGCAAAGCCCGCATGTTCGATCCGCCCACGTTTCCGCTCCCCACCGTGCGGATATCGACACCGGTTCTCTGCCGAGCCACAACGTAGGCCGTGGGGAACGAGCCCACCAGATAAGCCACCGGTGCCACCCAGAGAACGGCCCAATTCACAGCGTCCTCAACTCCGCGGGACAGAACGCCGCGCCTAGTAGACCCTGGCCGGTGTGGGCTCCCATGGCAGGAGTAAACTCCGTGATGGTTACCTGTCGACATTGGTGTCGGGAGCTGAGCAACCGGCCCAGCTCCACTGCTTCCTCCGGCGCAGCCGCATGCATCACCGCCAAATCCACGGGGTCCTCGCCGATCTCGCGCGACAAAGTCTTAATCAGGTGCGCAATGGAGCGGCTATATGTCCGTTCGGGTCGCACCAATTTCACGCCGCCATTCCCGATCTGCAGCACGGGAGAGATGGGGATGCGGGCTAGAAAGTAACCCACAACTGAGGGCACTCTGCCACTCTGAGCTACACCCCGTAGAGTTTTGACCACTACAAACATTTTGACCCGATCAACCGTCCTGCGCGCTGCTTCCGCAGCCTCCACCACAGACGCACCACTCCGTGCTGCACGAGCGGCGGCCAATACGCAGAACCCACAGGCCATGCTTACCGTGCCGGTATCGACCAACTCTATTGGGATGGATCCCTCGGAGGCCATCAGATCCGCCGCCTGGCAGGCGGCGGCGAAAGACCCGCTAAGTCCACTGCCTGTGTGTACCGAGACTATACCGTCGGCCGACTCCGCCACCGCTCGATAAGCGGCCAGAGCTTGGCCGGCAGAAAGGCAGGACGTGGAGTATTGTGCATCGGGGTCGGCCGCCTGGCGTGCATAGAACTCGGCCGCCGACATATCCACGTCATCACCATAGTCAACGCCGTCCAATATGAGGGTGATGGGAACCACGCTCAGAGGTAGTCCGTCGCGTAACCGTTGCGGTATGTTGGAGGCCGAATCAGTAATGACTACCGTTCCCGGCACACCCGCGCCCCCCGCCTTTTCGTCCACTACTCCTGAATGAAACCTATCCCTACCGCGCCCGGCCCTGCGTATGTCCCAATCACAGACCCCACGATACTAGTTCCACGCAGGTGTACGATTCTGTCCGGCGCATCTAACACCATATTCCTGACCTGTTCCAGCAGCGACTCGTTGAACGAGTGCGTAAGACCCACATACGTATCACGCCAAGGAAGTGTTCGCTCCAACAGACATTCGCGCATGATGGTCAGCGCGTGCCGTGCACCGCGCGCCTTCTTGTGTACGGCCACCATGCCGTCCTCAATGATGAGCACCGGCTTGATGCTCAGCATAGTACCGATCAGGTGCGATGCCCTTCCAATGCGCCCGCCTTTGTGCAGGTAATCGAGAGTGTCGGGAATGAAAATGAAGGTGGCCTCCCTGAGGTAGCGGGCGATATAGGCGTCGAACTCCTTCTCCGGGGTTCCGCGATCCAGCCGCTCTACCAATCGGTCGATGAGGAGGGCCAGCCCGCCGGTTGCATATTTGGAATCAATCACCCTCACGCCGTCCACCTCGAGTGCGGCGATCCGCGCACTCTCATATGTGCCGCTTAACTTACTGCTCAGATGAATGGAATACACCCGAGCGTATCGCTCACGCAGTGTTCTGAAAACTTGTACGAATTCGCCCACCGGAGGCTGCGACGTCTTGGGCAGCTGCGGAGCCGCAGCCAGCCTCTGGAAGAAATCCGAAGGCTTGAGCTGCACCCAATCGAGAAACGCCTCCTCGCCGAAATACACGGTGAGCGGAATCATGGTCACGTTGGAGTCTTCCGCAAGATCGAGCGGCAGGTCCGCGGTTGAATCGACAACGATGGCCGTATTGTGTCGGTCAAGATTCAAACTGCAGCCCCCTTGCCGGCACGGGGCTTACTCCTGGGTGCGCGCACAACGCCCCAATGACGTAGCCTTTGATAGCTATCACAGCCACAGAGGGTCGATCAATTCCCGCATAGCCAATAGAGCGCTCCTATACCCCGGTGCCCACTTCGACGATCTTGTTATATATAGGATATCTGCTCACGTCGTTTGGGGTAGGTGTAGAAGTACAACGAGCGGTCCCTGCGTTCCGTAGATACCCGCACCGCCACATCCGACCCCATCCGACTGGGCCACATCTGTCTTCGTGTCACAGCTGTGTGTCGCGATCCGTATCGACATTGAGGAGGTTTGCGCGATCGTTCGTCTTTGCATTCTATACTTTTGGCGTCTTGTACGACGTTAGAATGACTTAAACCAGCCGAGCCCACGGCTCCCCACGTTACCTTATGTCAGCACACAGCCCAAGGGGGGCGTTTTTCGTTACATTCCAGATTAGCTTGTAATATATATTATACGCAACCCCTTTGTTCTACATCCACGCAATCGTTAGAATCTATACCTGAAGGGTTCTACGGCGCGCGCAAGGGAGAAGCATGGAGAATCCTGTTGCCGGCGAAGACCGCCGGCCTCCCGCAATGGACGAAGAGACGATCACTGAAGCTCTGGTGCCATTGACCTTCCTGTGAGCTATATGCGCCGGTCCGAAATAAAGTCTCTGCCCTAACAAATCAGGTTACCAGCGCCGCCGCGGTGGTCAACTTGAATTTGCTCATGAAGATGAGTGTCGAGCTAAACGGTTTGTTGTCACTCTACGAGCGGCGTCTCTTCTCGCCCGAACGCCGTGCGTTCGATACTCACTACCTCGTCGCCACCGACACGTACCTGGACGCCACCTGCTCCGATCTGCTGGCCTCAATCCTGGAGCAACTCGGGTTTAACAACGTCCTGCAACCGTCGTTCACCGGGCTAACAACTAAAAGTTACCAAGCTTTCTCCGGAGGCATGTCTCGACTTGTGGATTGGCGACGCCGGGAACTGTCCCCCTACCGGAGCCCAAACTCACACGTGATCTTCAATCTGGTGGGGAGCTTCAAGAGCCTACAGAGCTGTATGAATACACTAGGCATGTTCTATGCAGACGAGATAATCAACGCCTTCGCAGCGGACCTAGCCGCCTACTGCCACACGAGGTACCGGCGGCTGTTCGTGTAGACAGGGCCGGCCGCGGCCGGCGGCGGGCCCCTACGACGCTACGCCCGGGTGTGACGAAACCCCCAACCTGGGTACCAAAACGTATCTAACTATCCATCCACATCGCATCACGCGCTGAAGCCGTTGGAGGTTTGCTATGCGCTTAGAGACTCCGCGCGCGCTCAAAGTGGAGCACGATGCCCTACACGACACGCTGCGGCGCGCGACCAAGGAGAGCGGCGCGCTCGGCGCCGCTGCCGTGACCGTAGCCGAACTGCTGCATCCCCACTTCGTGAAGGAAGAGGAATACGCCCTGCCTCCGCTCGGGCTACTAGGGGAACTGGCCCGGGGGCAGGTGACTCCGGAGATGAGTAGTGTGCTCGCCCTGACCGATCGGCTGAAGGCCGAGCTCGATAACATGCTGGCCGAGCACAAAGAGATAGTGGCCGCGCTCGCCGAGCTATCCGCAGCGGCCACCGAGTCCGGTAAGGAGGAGTACGTCGAATTCGCCCAAGCCCTGACGCTGCACGCCCAAGCCGAGGAAGAGGTCACCTACCCTGCGGCCGTACTCGTCGGCGAGTTTGTGCGGAAGAGCCTGAACGTGGATTAAGCTTCCGCACAGGCGGACGCCACGGGACTACTCCCGCCGCAGCATCTGATCTGTTCCCCCACATCGCCCTCCATCGCGTATCCTTTGCGTGCGACGGTCGAGGGAAGGAGCGGCGTGGGGGCAGCGGGCAGAGGCGACACAAAGATCGGGAACGGTGTAGCGGGATCACCCGCAGCACCGAAGGCGACGAGGTCTAAGTCGGCGTCGACAGAATCAGCAGCCCCAGCGACAGGCTCGACTCCGACGGCAGGCTCGGCGACATCAACCGACCTCCGATCTCCCACCGAAATCTATTACCGCACTATTGCCACGGAGCTGGGTGTCCGGCCCCATCAGGTGGCGGCCGCCGCCGACCTGTTGGCCACCGGGGCCACCGTCCCCTTCATCGCCCGCTACCGCAAGGAGGCCACAGGGTCGCTGGATGAAGTATCCGTCGCCGCCGTACGCGACCGCCTGGGACGGCTCGCCGAACTCGACAAACGTCGCGAGGCCGTGCTCCGCTCCCTGACCGAACGCGAACTGCTCACTGAAGACCTCCGCGCCGCCCTGGAGGGCGCCGGCACTCTCTCCGAAGTAGAGGACCTTTACCTACCCTTCCGACCCAAACGACGCACCCGCGCTACCATCGCACGCGAGAGGGGTCTGGAACCATTGGCGCGCCGGCTGTTTGCGCAGGATACAGTCGCAGGCCCATCGGCCGAGGAGGCCACGAGCCAAGTACCAGACGCCATTCCAACGGCGGCCTCCGTCCCAGGCACCGCCACGGCGGGACCGACCTCATCTCCCGACTCCCTACCCACCCGGCCCACCGCCACCCCGGCCGAACTGTTGGCCGCCGCCGCCGCTTTCGTGGACGCGGAGCGTGGTGTCCCCACCGCCGAGGACGCACTGGCCGGGGCGCGCGACATCATAGCCGAGTGGGTCAACGAGGACGCCGCGGCCCGCGCCCGCCTGCGTCTTCTGTTTTCCCACCGTGGGGCCATGGTGTCGCACGTGGGTAGGGGCAAAGAAGAGGAGGGTGTCAAGTTCCGCGACTACTTCGACTGGCAGGAGCCCGCCTCCACCGCGCCCTCGCACCGTGTGCTGGCCATGCTGCGCGGCGAGAAGGAGGGTTTCCTGGTGCTGAGAGTGGAGCCACCCGAGGAGGAAGCGCTGCCACTACTGGAACAGCAGTTTGTAACCGGCCGCGGTCCCGCTTCAGAGCAGGTACGGCTGGCAACCGAAGACTCCTACCGGCGTCTACTGGGACCGTCACTGGAGACGGAAGCCCGCGTGGAACTCAAACGCCGCGCCGACGAAGAGGCCATCCGCGTTTTCGCCGCCAACGTACGCGAGCTGCTGCTGGCGCCCCCTCTGGGACAGAAGGCCGTCCTGGCCGTGGACCCGGGCTTCCGTACCGGCTGCAAGCTGGCGGCCCTCGATGCCCAAGGGAACCTGTTGGAACACGACACCATCTTCCCCCACCAATCGGAACGATTGCGGACGGCCGCGGGTGAACGCGTTCTCCAGCTGGTGAGCGCGTACGGCATCGAGGCCGTCGCTGTGGGCAACGGCACCGCCGGCCGTGAGACCGAGACCTTCCTGCGCACCCTGGATCTGCCGTCGTCCGTGGTCGTCGTCATGGTGAACGAGAGCGGGGCCTCCATCTACTCCGCCTCCGACGCCGCCCGCGAGGAGTTCCCCGATCACGACGTGACCGTGCGCGGCGCCGTCTCCATCGGCCGGCGCCTGCAAGACCCCCTCTCCGAGCTGGTCAAGATCGACCCCAAATCCATCGGCGTGGGCCAATATCAGCATGATGTTGACCAACCCGCCCTCCGTCACGCCCTCGACGATGTAGTCATGAGTTGCGTCAACTCCGTAGGTGTGGAGGTGAACCTCGCCAGCCGGCAACTACTCTCCTATGTGTCGGGGTTGGGTCCGCAGTTGGCCGCCAACATCGTGGCCCATCGCATCGCCAACGGTCCCTTCCGCTCCCGCGCCGAGCTACGTAAGGTCCCCCGTCTCGGCCCCAAGGCTTTCGAACAGGCCGCCGGCTTCCTGCGCATCCACGACGCCTCCAACCCCCTTGACGCCGGCGCCGTCCACCCCGAGAGCTACCCGGTGGTGCAGGCCATGGCCCGCGACCTGGGCCACACCGTCCCCGACCTCCTGCGGGAGTCTGCGCTGCGCGCCCAAATCGACCTCAATCGCTACGCGACCGACACCATCGGCCTACCCACCCTCACCGACATCCTGGCCGAGTTGGCCCGTCCCGGCCGCGACCCCCGCGAGCGCTTCGAGGCCTTCTCCTTCGCACCCGGCATCGAGAAGCTCGAGGACTTGGAGCCCGGCATGCGGTTGCCGGGCATCGTCACCAATGTGACCAAATTCGGGGCGTTCGTGGACGTGGGCGTGCACCAAGACGGTCTGGTGCACGTGAGCAAACTGGCCGACCGCTTCGTGCGCGATCCGGCCGAGGTGGTCAAAGTGGGACAGCGCGTGGAGGTATCGGTTCTGGAGGTAGATCTGAAGCGACGAAGGATCTCCCTGTCGATGCGCGGGCTCGCCGGCGATGCGGAGACCCGCTGACGAGATAGAGGGAAGGGAGGCGCGGATGATCACCGGATACTGGGCAGGACGCTCCTTCCGCGTAGGAGATGAGCTCGTGTTCCGGCACAGTGGCCGGCGCCGGGCATGCCGCGTGCTCTCCCCACCCTGGATGGACAACACAGGCCGGGTGGTGGAGATACTCATCCTGGAAGAGAAGCGCGTGGTCCGCTGCCACGACACAGACCTGGAGCTACCCAGCCGGCCCATGGAACCGGACTGGTAGATGGCCCCGTACGGGCTCGACCACAGGCGGGCCCCACTCTAGACCACAGCGCGCCCCCGGTACCTCTTCGATTCGCTCACCCACTCACGGCGGGTCTATGCTCATCAGAGGCCGCCGAATTGGCAACCGGTAGCTGTGATCATCACTATAATGAGTAGCAATATCACCAAAAGCAGCAGCAGGCGCTTCAACTTCCCACCCTTCCGCTCGCTCCCCAAGGAGCCGGCAGATCGATTATCTGTGGCAATCTATCACCTTATAAGACCTTTCGCGCCCACACGCGTCGTTAGTGTATGATTTTATACTGCTATGGATTACGCAGAACTCAGAGAGCTCATCGCCAACCCCGGTAGCTTCTACCCCGAAAGCCTGCTCAATCTTGTGCAGGATTGCGCGGCGGCGTGCAATGAGTGCCCCAGAGGGGCGTGCACCCCACACATCGTCACCGGCTCGGGTCCCGCATCGGCCAGACTGATGGTGGTGCTCGGGGCGCCCACCTCGGCTGAGGACGCAGCCGGTTCTCCGCTGGCCGGTCCCGAACAGGAGATAATCGACCACTGCCTCAAGATGACCGGCATCGGCAGGCTCGATGTCTATATCACGTGCGCGCTCAAGCACTTCTCGCCTCACGCGGTAGACGAGAAGGACACGGCGGTGTGCCGCCGCTGGCTCCAGGCCGAGATGGCCGTCGTCAAGCCGGAAGTGGTGGTGTGTCTGGGCGAGGCGGCGGCACAGGCAGTTCTCGGGCAGCGAGTCGATCTCCCCCGCGAACGGGGCAAAGTCTTCCATCCCGGTTTCGCGCCCAAGGTGATCGTAACCGTTGATTTGCATTCCATTATCCAGGCACCCGACGAAGACGCGTTCCGCCGGGCCCGAGATGAGTTTCTGCTCGAGTTTCACGGGCTGGCCGAGACTCTGGGTGTCTTCGATCCCTGGCGGGGACGAGAAGCACTGGCCCAGCTCTGACATCGGTGGGTAAGTAGCCACCGATAATTAGTCTTAGTCGCCGACGGGCGGGCGGGTGATGGAGGCCGCTTGGAGCGGGACTATAACTATCAGTCCACCGTCGCCGGTCGCTCCACGAGCGTAACCTGCAGCGTGAGTTCTTGTCCGTCGCGGTCTACGGTCACGTCGATGGTGTCGCCGGCCTTTCTGGGTCGCAACGCCATGACCACGTCGCCTTCCGTGGAGACTACGTTACCGTCCATGTTGACAATGATGTCGCCAAGCTGAAACCCGGCCTTGTAGGCGGGTGTTCCCGAGCCGACCCTGGTGACCAGTACGCCATCGGAACGAGACAGCCCGTACTGCCGCTGCAGAGATGACGTCACCGACAAATAGTAGATACCTACATAGGGATGTCGCGCCGAGCCGGTGTCAATCAGCTCCTGTGCCACAGAGGCCGCCGTATCCGCAGGTATGGCGAAACCAATGTTCTCAGCGCCCGTTTGCTGTGGAGGCAGATAAGCCACGGCGATACCAATCACCCGCCCCGAAGCGTTCAGAACGGCTCCACCTGAGTTGCCCGGGCTGATGGCGGCGTCTATCTGCACCAGATCCACCAGTGAGACTTCACCGCTCCCCTCGATGGTGCGCCCCAAGCCACTGACGATGCCCAGAGTCACTGAATTCCTGTAGTCCATGGGGCTGCCGATAGCAATGGCGTACTCACCTATCCGTATGTCTGCTGTAGCCCCGAACGTGGCCACCGGCAGTCCGGTTTTGTTCACCTTGATCACCGCGATATCCGTGTACGAGTCCCTGCCCACAATCGTAGCGGGCACCACTTCACCGGTAGCGAAAGTCACTTCGATAGAGTCCGAGGGACGCCCGTTATTGCTCACAACATGATCGTTGGTGATGATGTAGCCGTCGTCTGTGAAGATGACCCCGGATCCGACCCCCTCGTACGGCTCGTCGCCCCAGAAGGGCGTGGAGGTGATGCCGGACACCCGCACGTTGACCACACTGGGGCTCACCAAAGCAGCCACCGCTTCAGCCGGGCTCTGACCCAGTCCCTCTGCGGTCTCTTGACCGGGTAATATGGACGTAGACTGCGATGTTGGGAGCAACAGAGTGGCCGTCGATGTCGTTATTGCGGTTCCCTCAGCTCCAATGTTGTCCACAACAGTACATCCACCGAGCAACACCATCGCAGACGCCACCACCACAACCAGCGCAACGAGATGCTTTCGAAGTTTCATACGTACCTCCCTAGCTCACCTCGGCGATACTCCGCCCGTGTCGCCCATGCATATCGCGATCTTACTTCGTTCCTCACTCTGTCCGCTGTTAAGTATGCCAGTTCACCAGTGAGTTCCTCGTAAGCCATCACACAAGAAAGTGTCAGGTAAGTGTCAGGGAATATAGATATCGTTCCCCCTGCTTTCGTGTACGATGAAAGATATGGGAGATAAGCGTCCCCCAACGGCACGCATCATCCTCATTATCGCGGCCGTGATAGTGGCGATTGTGCTCCTCGGCATCGGCGGCACCTACGCGTGGCTGGCCACAACGCTTTCACAGGCCGGCAACAGACCCGGTGTAGAGGAGGCACGCGAAGCGCTACGCGAACCCGTATCGTCGCGCGCAGTGCTGCCCGACCTCGATCAATCGGTTACCGCTACCGGTGCCTCACCCGACGGCACCGGCCCCGCGAATACTCCAAACACCGTCAATATCCCTGTGCCCGAGAAGCCGCGGACCATGAACATACTCCTGCTGGGAGCCGACAAGCGGGATAACGATTCCGAAACCTACGGCCGCTCCGACACCATGATGGTGGCCCACATCGACTCCCAAGCCGGGTTCGTCTCCATCCTCTCCCTACCCCGGGATCTACGTGTACGGTTGGATGGGTACGGTTTCCAGAAACTCAATGCCGCGTATGCACTGGGGGGAGATGCACTGGCCATACGCACTATTCGAGACCTGACCGGCGTCAAGATAGACCACTACGCCAAAATCGACCTCCAGACCTTCCAAGTGTTGGTAGATCATTTCGGCGGTATCTATGTGGACGTGGACCGCCGCTACTATGATGATGGGGAAGTGTTGCTGGCCATCGATCTCCAGCCCGGCTATCAGCTCCTCAACGGAGATGCGGCTCTGCGCTACGTTCGTACCCGGCACGATTGGGACCACGACTGGGCCCGCATTCAGAGGCAACAACGCTTCCTGCGGGCGGCCAAGGAACAGGTCCTCAAGTGGAATGCCGCCCTGCGACTACCCGGAGCAGTGAACGCCTTAACGGAACACCTCACTACCGACATGGGACCCAACGACATCCTGCGACTCGCCTGGTGGGGAGCACATCTGAACATGGACCGCGTGAAACAGGTCTCTCTGATTGGGGCCGACCGCATGATCGATGATGTGGCATATGTGGTCTCTACCGAAGCCCAGTTACGCGCCGCCGTTGATGACCTGTTGACCGCGCCTCTGGACCCCGGCGCCACCACTACATCTACGTCCACCACCGAGCTCCCGCCGCGGGACATGACTCTCGACCTATCCGACATCACGGTGGAATTCAAAGATGCGGGCGCCGGGCCCGACTCTCTCACTGCGGCCGCGCGCTTCCTGTCGGGGCACGGCGCCCGCGTAGTCAACTCCGGGCCTACTGCAACGGTCCGCGCCGAATCGGCACTTGTCTATCCGGCGCAGATGGAAAGAACCCTGGCCCACAAAGCCGGCCTCATCGGGCTGGCGCTGGGCGTGCCCCGCATGCTGGAGGACAATGCGCTCCACCGAGTTGTTCTGCTTGCGGGAGTGGACTTTGTGCCCCCGGATCCCGTCGCCACTTTGGCCGACCTGGAGACCGCTCGGTGGCGCTTATTGTCCACCCAGTCGGGCTTCTCTCTTGCGCCACCGGGGTGGTTGCCCCCCGGTTACTCGTTTGCGGGGAGTCGTGTCTATTACATCGCTTCCGACGGCGGCGACAAAATGACCGTGCATGTGACTTACAAGTTGCGCAACCAGGAACAGTATATGGGCATTACAGTGTCATGCTTTGGGGAGGCGCCCGCGGCTGCCCCCGGGCGCCGCGTGGTACGGGAAGGCGTTGTCTTCACGGTAGTGGGGCCCGACGCTCAGCCCGAGCGCGTGTGGTGGAAGAAGGACGGTCTTCTGTGGTGGGTGTCCAACACACTGGCCTCAGTGCTCAGCACGGACGAACTGCTCGGCGTCGCCCAATCTTGTATCTGCAAACTCTAGAAGTCGCGCTTCATCCGCTATGATCGCTGCATGACTCCGCTCTTCACGTCCCTGGTCCTCGTGGCGCTGGCCGAGATGGCGGACAAGACGCAGGTCCTCACCATCTCACTGGCCTGCCGCTACCGGCTTCGTGACGTTATCGTAGGTGTGGGAGTGTCTATCGCCGCTCTCAACGCGCTGGCGGTGACGCTTGGTTCCGTGGCCGGCCATCTCATCCCCATGACGGCGATGAAGTTGGCGGCAGGTATCCTTTTCCTCGGCTTCGGCCTATGGACCTTATTGGCACGCGAAAAGCCCGAAACAACCGAAGATTCCTGCAATCAACCCCAACGACGGCTGTGGCCGGCCCTCACCGTAGCCGGCGCTTTTTTCATCGCCGAACTGGGCGACAAAACACAGTTGGCCACATTCTCCCTGGCCGCACGTTTCGATTCGTTCTTCCTGGTGTGGCTGGGAGCCACTCTGGGCATGTTGGTCGCCAATGGCATAGCGATCGCTCTGGGTGTATGGGTGGGACGTCGCCTACCGGAACGTTGGTTGAAACGCCTGTCTGCCGCACTCTTCATGGCTTTTGGAGTGTGGACTCTGGTAGAGGCGTTGGTTACGGCCTAGCCCGCCTCAGCCGTAACCATGCACAGCACCCATTCGAAGCGTTACAATGCTTCGCAATCCGACCAAGAAGGAGAGTGATGCTTCCAACATCAGAAGCTTCCGGGAGGCGTCCGCGCATCTACTTCGGTTGGTACGTGCTCGCAGCTTCGTTTCTCATTCTCTTCTTAAACGCCGGGATCCGCTTCTTCATTGGTGTGATGATAAAACCACTGATCGCGGATTTTGCCTGGAGCCGAAGCAATGTTTCGGCAGCCGTTTTCCTCAACATGGCCGTATATGCTGTGGCCGTGATCGTAACAGGCCGTCTCTACGATCGCTACGGGCCAAAATGGGTCATCTTCGTCTCCACAGTGTTGTTCGCCGTCGGTTATGCGCTGATGGCGATCATGACTTCCTTATGGCAGTTTCTAATGCTATACGGAGTCGTCATTGGGGCGGCGTGTGGTGGCACCACCGTCCCCCTCTACGGAGCCATCATAAGCAAGTGGTTCCAGCAACGCCGCGGTCTGGTCATCAGCCTGGCCATGGGAGGCAACTGTCTCGGTCAATTCGTTCTGGTGCCTTTATTCACCGACATGATGCTGAGCGTGGGGTGGCGGCAAACGAGTCTGTGGATGGCGGGTGCAGCTTTCGTCGTCAACACCATTCTCACATTCGTCTTCCTAAGAGGCGACCCGGACCAGCTCGGAATTATGCCGAACGGCAACGTGACCTCTCCCCGCGTCCCGCCCCCCACGTCCAACGGGCCCATGGTGAGCACCGCCCATCCCACCGACGACCTCAACCTGCGTCAGGCCATGCGCACGCCCTCATTGTGGCTGTTCTCACTGGCCATGCTCATCTGCGGCGCAGGTGACTTCCTGTTGACGACCCACCTGGTGCCCATGGTGACCGACTACGGCCTACCCGAGACCACCGGCGCCGCCATGCTGGCCTGGCTGGGGCTGCTCAGTCTCGGAGGCATCCTGATCGCCGGGCCGGCGTCGGATCGCATTGGTAACAAGATCCCTATTGCCGCATCATTTGCGGTGAGGGTAGTACTTTTCGTCGTCATTGTGTACGTCAAAAACGAGACGTTCTTCTGGATCTTTGCTTTGGGTCTGGGCTTCACACTTCTTGTGACCGCCCCATTAACTACCACCCTGGCCGGCAGGCTCTACGGCTTTGCGCACATCGGCGTTATCTCTGGATTCATAACCACAGTACACCACGTAGGCGGCGGACTGTGGGCCTATTTAGGCGGCGTGATATACGACCAGACCGGCGGATATAACCTGGCTTTCATCATCTCGGCAGTTGCATCTCTGCTGGCAGTGGTGTGCACACTCTTCATCCGTGAAGCCCGCCACTACGAATCCGACCTTGCACACCACGCGTGAACACAAAGGCATTTCTGGGTACTTATGTTACTGAACAAGGCCGACCGAAAGGAACCAGATATGGCTGCCGAAGCTGCCAAACTGACCGTTCTTAGCGAAAACACGGCCGGAAGAGCCGGGATCTGGGGTGAGTGGGGGCTGAGCGTATGGATCGACACGGGACACAATCGTGTTCTCTTTGATACCGGAGCCACCAAATCCTGTGTTCACAACGCCCACGAGATGGGCATCGACTTACATACGGCCGATGCTGTTGTGCTGTCACACGGGCACTATGACCACACCGGTGGGCTGGCAGAAGTACTTCCTCTCCTGCCCAAACCACCCGTCTATCTCCACCCCGGCGCACTTCAAAACCGATACGGGAAGGCCGAGGATATTACGGTAGGCCCTTCGGAAGTACGAGATATCGGTATCCCGGCCGCCGCCCGCGCCGCGCTCAAAACAGCCGACCTTCGTTTCATCGAGACGCCCACAGAGATCGTTCCGGGGCTCTGGGCTACGGGAGCAATTCCGCGCCTGGAGACTACCGAAGGCCCAGGCGGAGCAGGATCGTTGGATCCCGCCCTCACGCAGCCGGACCCGGTTGTGGATGACATGGCCGTGTGGGTGGAGACGGAGGCGGGAATACTCATAGTGCTGGGGTGTGCGCACGCCGGAGTGATCAATACCATCCGCCTTGTGCATTCCCAGGAGCGCGGGCTCCCCATCACCGGCGTGATCGGCGGAACCCACCTCCGGGCAGTCACCCCCGAGCGGATGAAGGCCACTATCGAATGCCTCGGCTCGTTGTCCCTATCCATGTTGGCGGCATGCCATTGCACAGGCCCCAGGGAGGCATTCTTGCTACAGGCCGCCTTCCCAGAACACTACATTCCCATGAATGCAGGGTCTGTGTTGCACTTCCCCCCGCCTGCGACCCCCTCTTGATCGCACATCCATGACGGAGCAACGCACTTCTTTTTAGTCTTCCACCCAGGCGATCGCCCGCACCGGCGAACCTTCAACACCCACGGTGGGCAGCGGCAGGATCACACATGGGGTCCTGCCGCCCACTATCTGTTCCAACCCTCTGAGATTCTCCACGATCAAGATATCTGCGGTCATGAGCACCTTGTGAGCCGACAAGTCCATCTCCTTCAGAGTCATCCCCTCGTTCGTCCCGGAGGATGAATCCATACTGGTGAAGTCGGCCCCCACCAAAGACACGCTCTGATCCCGCAGATAGACTGCGGCTTCGGCCGTGAGATAGGGATGTTCGTACATATCGGAAGCTCCGTAATGCGCATCCCAACCGGACCAGACCAGTGCAAAATCCCCGGGTTGCAGTCCGCCGGCGGCATCGGCCGCCTCGGCCACGATCTCGATCGTCAGCGCCTTTCCCCGCCCGCGCACGTCCAGCACCACAGCCGTACCCACAAAGCGCGAAACCGGATATGCGTCTAACGACGATCCGTCCGCCAGCATATGCAGCGGTGCATCCATATGTGTGCCGGCGTGTGAAGACAAGCGCAGAGAGCTGAGCGCCATGTCGTGTTTAGCATGATTCAGTGGGAACGATATCGTCACAGGAGTATCGAGAGGATGGACGGGAGTCTCCGCCGAAAGCGGGTTTGTAAGATCAACGATGCGCACCATACGCAATCCTTTCGCTCCCGCCGGGCCCAACCGGCAGGCGGCCCCGCACTGAACGGGCTCTTGTTGAGTTTGCGCCCCACCGACCATGGGCACCATGGCAACAACACCTGTCTACCGACAAGCGAGACACGTCATGCCTGACCATAAATTACACATCTTGGGTTTTGCCGGCAGCCTCCGGCGCGAATCGTACAACCGCGGCCTACTGCGGGCCGCCGCCGCCGACCTGCCGCAGGGAGTTTCCATGGAGATCTTCGATCTATCGGTCATTCCTCCCTACAATATGGATCTCGAAGACCACGACGACACACCGGAGGTGCGCGCCTTCAAAGAGGCCATCCGCCGCGCCGATGCCCTACTCCTCGCCATCCCCGAACACAACTACTCTTTCTCCGGCACTGTGAAGAACGCTATCGACTGGGCATCGCGACCTTTCGTTACCAGCGTTCTGCTGGAAAAACCGGTGGCCATCATGGGCGCATCTACCGGCAGGATGGGCACAGCCCGCGCTCAACACGCCATTCGGCCGGTTCTGGCTGCAACAGGCTGTTACGTCATGATCAAGCCTGAACTCTATGTCTCACAAGCCGCCAAGGTGTGTGATGAGGACGGCAACGTCACCGACGAAGCCACCCAGAAAAGAGTGCGCCGGATGGTTGATGCCCTCGTGGAGTGGACACACCGCCTATGCGATCAGCGGAAATAGAGAGCGCCCGGCGGGCCCCGTCAGTCCCGTTCCCCGACATTCTTGCCAATGGAAAACGCTTCCGCAAACTCTTCTCCCATGAGCCGGTACTTGTTGTCCGGCATGGTGAGGAAGAAGAGGCCCATCCGTTGAACGTCGAGAGCATCCTGCACCAGCACATCCTCGTCGGCGTAGGCGGCAACGATTTCTCCCACATAGATGGCGTCACTGCCCAGAGTCACAACCTGCACCACGCGGCACTCCATACACACCGAGCACTCCACCGCCATGGGCGCAGTCTCCAGTTTTCCGTACTGGACCTCAAACACTGCGGACTTGTCCACCTCTTTACCCGATACCAGACCACAATAGTCGGCCTTTTCTACCAGGTCCTTGGAGGGGAGGCAGAGGCTGAACGTCCCATGTTCTTCGATACCCTTAACTGTGTATCGGCCGGCCGTGAGGGCCACAGCCACCATCGGCGGCTCGATATTCACACGCGTCACCCAACCGGCCGCCATGAAGTTTGGTTTACTACCCACATCGGCGCCTACCAGCACCACCGGCATAGGCAAGAACACATCGCTTCCGATCTCTTTCTTGGCCACTTCTCCCCCTCCTCGATACGGATAGGATATTGAGCAATGGTGAACCCTAGCGTAGTATCCCGAATCTTCGGTACCGCTTGTTCCCCATCTTCGCTCGAAGCAATCTGACGATGGTATTATCATCACACCCAGCGTCAGACTTGACGGCCGCGACCAGGCACTGGAACAGTGGGGGACCGGAAACGACGGAACGCCAACACACATCCATTAACGAGGCGAAGGCGCGGGAACTGCTGGCTTCTTACAACGTACCGTTCGCGCCATGGCGCTGCACCACAGCTGATAGCGCCACATCGGATGCGGCTGTTGAGCTCGGCTTTCCGGTTGTTCTCAAAGCCATTGAACCGGAGATCCCCCACAAGACCGAGGCGGGCCTCGTCCATGTCAACCTCCGTAACGAGGAAGAGATGATCGCTGGACAACGCGAGTTGCTGGTCGGCATGTTCCGCGGTCTCCCTGCAATCGACTTGGAAGCTCTGACCGATATCGTACTGGCACTTTCCCGCCTAGCGCTCGAACGTCCAGAGATTACGGAGATAGACATAGACATAAATCCGCTGATCATCCCGGACACCGAACCCAGCCCGCGCTACGATCTTGTCACATTCCTCTCACCCTTGCGGGCGTGTCGTGCCTTGGCCCACATGGCCGACTATGCTAAATACATGAAGAGCCTCTCTGATGGGAACTCATATCCAGAGGATCGCGTCGCCGCGACCGAATAATCGTCGTTGCCTTCATACAATTTCGAACGTTCAAGGAGAACACTATGACCGAACAAGACAAAAAGCGAATAACTACCGCAGCAGGCGCACCGGTTCCCGACAATCAAAATGCACTGACCGCAGGGCCGCACGGCCCGCAACTGCTCCAGGACGTCTGGTTCTTGGAGAAACTGGCCCACTTCGATCGCGAAGTGATCCCCGAACGCCGCATGCACGCCAAAGGGTCCGGCGCCTACGGTACCTTCACGGTAACCCACGACATCACCCAGTACAGTAAAGCCAAGATCTTCTCTGAGATCGGCAAGAAGACCGACCTCTTCGTGCGTTTCTCAACGGTGGCCGGTGAGCGCGGCGCCGCCGACGCCGAACGCGATATCCGCGGCACCGCCATCAAGTTCTACACAGAAGAGGGCAACTGGGATCTGGTCGGCAACAACACGCCGGTCTTCTTCCTGCGCGACCCCCTGCGCTTCCCGGGACTCAACCGCGCGGTCAAGCGCGATCCGCGCACCAACCTGCGCAGCGCCAAGAACAACTGGGACTTCTGGACCTCGTTGCCCGAGGCCCTGCACCAGGTCACCATCACCATGAGTGACCGGGGAATCCCCGCGAGCTACCGTCACATGCACATGTTCGGAAGCCACACCTTCAGCCTCATCAACGCCAAGAACGAGCGCTTCTGGGTCAAGTTCCACATCCTTACCCAGCAGGGCATCAAGAACCTGACCGACGCCGAGGCCGAGGCGCTGGTCGGCAACGACCGTGAGACTCACCAACGCGACCTCTACGATGCCATCGAACGTAAGGACTTCCCACGCTGGAAGATGTTCATCCAGATCATGCCCGAGAAGGACGCGGCCAAGATGCCGTACAGCCCGTTCGACCTGACCAAAGTCTGGTATCACAAGGACTACCCACTCATGGAGGTCGGCGTTCTCGAGCTCAACCGGAACCCCGAAAACTACTTCGCCGAAGTGGAGCAGGCGGCCTTCAACCCCGTCAACGTGGTGCCCGGCATCGGCTTCTCGCCGGACAAGATGCTGCAGGGCCGGCTATTCTCCTACGGGGACGCCCAGCGCTACCGCTTGGGGGTGAACCTACACCAGATCCCAGTCAATGCCCCACGCTGCCCGGTCAACATCTACCACCGCGACGGCACCATGCGGGTCGACGGCAACCAGGGCAGCACACCCGGCTACGATCCCAACAGCTATGGCGAATGGGAGGACTCTCCCGAGCTAAGAGAGCCTCCGCTGGCGTTGGACGGGGCCGCGGACCGCTACCCGCAGGACGAAGACTACTACACACAACCGGGACTGCTCTTCCGCCTGATGAACGCCGAACAACAGCAGGCCCTCTTCGACAATACCGCCCGTGCCATGGGAGACGCACCCAAGGAAATCAAGATCCGCCATATCGGCAACTGCCTCAAAGCCGATCCCGCCTACGGCGAAGGAGTGGCCAAAGCCCTGGGCATCGATATGGGTGAGATTAAGTGACACCGAGGAGCCAACGGTAGCGATTCGGCGTTGGTAGAAATAGCATGACTGCGGCGGGCCGAATCCGGCCCGCCATCCTCATCACCGGGCGGCTCCGTAGCCGTCGGCGCGATTGTCAATCGCCCGCGGGTACCAGCCTACCGAACACGGCGTACCGAGCGTTGTCGTCCACATACGAACAAGTGCACATGACCACGATGCGATCCTCAGGCGTCACCACACCGGCACTCTGGAACGTGGATGCCCTCCTCAGACCGTCAATCCAGCTCTGGAACCCCTCTTCGTCGATGAGTCCGAAGCAGGCCGATTCATCGTTGCCATCCATGAGTTTTCCTGCGAACAGCTCAACTTCATAATCACCTTTGGGCAGATGTAACGCCATGGCAGGGAAGCGATCGTAGTAGCTTTGCGAGTTGTATTTGGTGAGGGCCGCAAACATGGAGCCGTCTTTCATATTGTGCCCATACAGCACCGTAACCCGATCAGAAAAGTCGCGTTGGTTGTCTTGGTCCATGAAGATAGACCCCAATCTGTTGCGCTCATGATTTGCCAGATGGGACAGGTAATAATGGTTGTCGGCGCCCTGTACTATCGGATAATCAATGGTCTCCCCACCTACTATCCAGCCGACAATATCTGCGTTGAGCTCCAGGAGGGCGCGGAAGTCTATCGACGATTCTGAATCCGCTCCAATCGCGGCGCCGCCCTCGCCTGTCCCGTCTTCGCCCTCTTCCTTGTATTTGGGCTCCGCGGCAAATATGGCAGAACGGATGTCTTTGTAGGTGGCGTCGCCTCGGGAGTATTCTCGATCATCGCGAATCAGCAGCCAGGCGAATACCGCCATGCCCACCACGCACAGCACCATCAGAACATAGAGCACGGTGTATTTTCGCGAAGCGTGAGCTCCGCCTTTCTTGTCGCGCTCATTCATGACGATGTCCTCATCAAAGAAGACGCCTGTGGGGCCGGCGCCGGCGCCAGCCCCACAGGCTCAATTCGCTACCAGTCGGTAGTTTATTTGGTTTCTCTACCTCTCAGGCCTACCCTCAAGCCTATGAGTATTAACAGCAAGAGCGCGCAGCCACCCAAGCCGATGAACCAAATTGTGCTCGAGTTGCTGTCTCCAGTCTTAGGTGTTGTGCCACCGCCGGTACCGTCGCCGGGCGTGATGCCCCCACCGCCCTCTTCAGTGGGTTGGCCGGTTTTGGTGTTCACGAAAGCGGCCGTCTGACCTGCTTCAACGATGGTGCCCGCCGCTCCAGTGACAGTAGTGACATAACCATCTTGGTCTGCTTCATCCTCGGTCACTTGATATGTGACGTCCACAGGCAGGCCCACGATGGTGATGCTTTGCCCGTGGGCCAAGGTGATGCTGTCACCGCTTCTGATGGTGCCACCGGGCACACCGTGACCCACATACGGATAGGCGCCCTGACCACCGCTCCAGGTCACCGTGAAGGTGAACTGCTTGGTGGTGCTGGCGGCGCTTCCGGCCACCGTCTTGGTGATGGTGAGGTTACCGATGTGCTCTTCGGGATCGGGCGGCGTCACGTTACGCGTGTTGGTGAAGGCTGCCACCTGAGTTTGCTCGGCCGCGATAGTGCCGGCACTTCCTGTGCTGCTGGTGACGTAGCCGTCTTCGGAATAGTCGGCTTCGGTCACTGTGTACTTCAGGCCTTCGGGCAGGTTCTTGAAAGTGATGCTCTGTCCGTGGGCCAAAGTGATGCTGTCACCGCTCTTCAGCGTGCCGTTGGGCACACCATGACCTGTGTAGGCGTACTCCGCATTCTGATCACCGTCAAAGGTCACCGTGAAGGTGAACTGCTTGACGATGCTCGCCGCGTTGCCGCCCACCGTCTTGGTGATGGTGAGGTCACCGGTCTTGTCCTCTGGTTCGGGCGGGGTCACCTTGTGGGCGTTGGTGAAGGACGCCGTCTGCGTGGTCCCGGCAACGATTGTGCCGCCGGCTCCCCTGCTACTGGTGACGTACCCATCCTGAGAGTAATCGCCTTCGGTCACCGTGTACCGAGTGCCTTCAGGCAGGCCCACGATGGTGATGCTTTGCCCGTGGGCCAGAGCGATGGTGCCCCCGCTCTTTATAGTTCCTCCGGTCACGCCTTCGCCGATATAGCGGAAGGCCGTGTCAGGAGCTGCGTCGAAGGTCACGGTGAAGATGAACTGCTTGGTCCGACTGCCGGCGGTGCCGGTCACCGTCTTGGTGATGGTGAGGTCGCCGTTCTTCTCCTCCGGTTCGGACGGAGTCACATTGCGGGTGTTGGTGAAGGCCGCCGTCTGCGTGGCCTTCGCGACGATGGTACCGGTACCGCCTCTACTAGTAGTGACATAACCGTAGCCGGAGTAATCACTTTCGGTCACCGTGTAGCCCAGGTTCTCGGGCAGGTGGACGAAGGTGATGCTTTGACCGTGGGCCAAGGCGATGGTGCCCCCGCTTCTGAGTGTGCCGTCAGGCACGCCATTGCCCACATAGGAGTACGCATCATTCGAGTCGCCGGTGAAGGTGACGGTGAAGATGAACTTCTGGATCGTATCTCCGGCGTTCCCTCCCACCGTTTTGACAATGGTGAGGTCGCCCTCGTTCCGAGTGTTGGTGAAAGCCGCCACCTGCGTCTCGTCAGCCACGATCGAGCCCGTGCCTCCGGTAACGGTGGTGGAGTAATTGTCGGAGGTGTAGTCGCGCTCGGTCACCGTGTACGTGGTGCCCTTGGGCAGGCCCACTATGTTGATACTCTGCCCATGGGCCAGAGCGATGGTGCCTCCGCTGGCGATGCTGCCATTGGGCACCCCGGTGCCGTAATAGGTGAAGCTGGCGTTGGGGTCACCGTTGAAGCCCTCGGGGAACACGAAAGTGACTGTGAACTCAAACTGCTTGGACGGGTCTGCCCCGTTCCCTGCCACCACCTTGCTGATGGTCAGATCGCCGACGGTGCCTTCAAGGTAGTTCAGCACCGTGTGGTAGTTGCCGGGCTTCCCGTCAAGGGTTACGTTGACCGTACCATCGACGGTGGCAACCGTCAGGGTGCGGTCCACCTTCTCCGGACTGTACCCTGCAGGAGTTGTCTCCCGGAGAATGTAGGTACCGTCGGGAATGACCTTCAACCTGAGCTTGCCGTCTGCACCGGTGAAGCCGGTCCTGATAATCGTCTCCCCGTCCAGTGCGAGGACGGTGAACCTGACCCCGGAAAGGGGGGCGCCGTCCGCGCTACCCACGCGCTTGGTTATCTCGATCCAGCCGTTCCTTTGCAGGCTGGCGCTACCGTCACGGTCGGTTATCTGATAAGGCTCGGACGTGGCTCCCGCCACTGCCGTCTCTCCCCACAGGGTCACGGTGTTCTTGACCGTGCCACTTTCTGCGGTTATATCGGTCAGGTAAGTGAAGCGGTAAGCCTTGGTCGGATCGGGGATGCGAAGGGTGAGAACGCGCGTCTGGCTGTCATACGACGGAGAGACACCGGGGTCCGCGTTGATCAGATCCAACTCCGTACCGTCCGCATAGGTGCCGTTGGGCTGCAGAACCAACTCCTGCGCCGTGATGTTGCCATCCGACAAGATCAGATTGCCGCTGGAATCGGTGCGCAGATCAACGCCAACCGGCAACGTGTCTTCCAACCGTCTTGCCCCGTCAGGAGTGACATCGTACGGCCGGTACTCAATCGTCCACCGCACCACGCCATCTTCCAGAAGCTTACGGCTCTTATCCACCAACGTGCTCTTGATGCTCACGTCTTGGTGTGTGGACACTCCCGGTGTCCAGTTGGCCGTGTACAGGGACACGTTATTGCGCTCGGTGGTTGTCTTGTTGCCGCCAAAATACTCGGCGAGTTTGGGATCCGTGGGCCTGGCCTTCACCAGGATCACGTAGGGTTTGTCGAGCGTTGTGAACTGGAAAGAGGCTTTGTTCCCAACGAAGGAAGTAGAAAGGCCCAGGACCGAATCCAACGGGCTACCCGTAGCGTTGACGCTACTGCCGGACTTGGTGCCCTCGAAAATCATATACTTGGACCCGGGAACGATATCCACGAACTCCCAACCCGCGGGCAGGGTGTCGGTCACGTGGGCCGTGCCCATTTTCGATCCGTCCAGCCCGGTCAGGTCCAGGCCATCGGCGTTGACGGCCAGACGGAAAATAACCGAGTGGTCCACGTAGTCGAAGCCGTCGGCCGCCGTGGTGGTGAAGTCGTTCACTCCGGCCGCCGGATTAGAGACGTACCCACGCTTCAACATCTCTTTGGCCAGCATGGTGCTGGTGTATGGAGCCTCGGCGGTCGCATGATTCAGTTTCGTGGTGCCGCTGAACAAAGTAGTGGTGTTGTAGACATTCTGCTGCTTGTTGCCGGCGAAGATGTCCGGATCCAGCACCAGGGTCTTGAAGGTGAAGCTGCTCCAGCCGGCCTGCGGGAACTCGGTGATCTTGAGCAGATCGGCCACGCGCTCGGAGGTGGCCGTGTCCGTGATAGGGATCAATTCGAACGTGAGACCGGAGCCCACGAAAGAGCTGTCGACGTACTTCTGGCCATAGCGCGGTGTCAGATCGCCGCTGGCGATGCCGGTCGGGATCCCGTTCACGCCGCTCAAATTGATGCTCTGGCCGTAAACAATCAGATCGTAGACAGTGGGGTTGGGGATACTCTGCCCCCTCGGGCCCACGCCAACGGTCCAAGTGACTTGGCGGGTGGAAGGATCAGCCGAGCCGGACTTGGTGATGGGGGTGTACCCCACACCCACCGTGGCACTGCCACTCAACCCTGCGCTCGGCGAGCCGCTCCAAGTGACGGTGGCGG
>JAAYZX010000113.1 GCA_012514635.1 Actinomycetota bacterium | reverse complement strand
GGCGTGCTACGAGGAGCTGGCGACGCTGTCGCACGGGCTGTTGGCGACGATCCCGCGCGCCTTCCGGCGCGCCGGGCAAAAGCGCCAGGGGATCGCCGCGGCGCTCGCCGCCGACGGCGGCTGACCCTCCGCGCTCGGCATCGCATCATGCGGCGGCCCGCCCGGGGTATTCGGGCGGGCCGCTGTGGCGCAGGACACGAGCGCCGCGATGCGAGTGTCTGGGGCAGGCGGCGACTCCCAGGGGAACGGCAACCCGGATTCTGTCCTGCCTCGGCAGATGGGCCTCTCATCGCGTCCCCACCCAGTGCGACCAGCGTGTGGGGGGGCGAACGGTGGGTCCAGTGCCTACGTGCCTCCGGCAGATGGAGCGTTACCTACCACCGTAAAGTTGTACCTGGATTTTCTGCTCTAGTTCCGAATCTCTTGACACTCAATGGATAGTGTGATATTGTGCGTTGTAGTATTCCCATACGATGGCTTGCTGTTCCGTACTGTGGGACCGTGTGGAAAGAAGCAGGCCGCGCGACGGGTGTGACTGCCGTCGGCGCAGGATCCCGCTGGCGTTACTACAGCGGACAGAAGCTCAGTCGCGGCTTCTCCGCTCCCTCTTCTTTTGGTGGCGATACTGCTGGTACGATAGCGATGCATCGGTGCCCCTTGGCGCTCTGCTGTAGACACAATGGATTCTGAGTTAGCTGGGTGTCGTTTGTGGCATTCAGTACGGTCGAGAGCCTACCCAGACGAGCTTGTTTTCGGCTATCGCTCTGGAGAAGCCCAAGTAGAATCGTGCATTGTCGATGCAAGCGTTAGCCGCCTTCCTCAGAACGTCACAAGAATCGAGAGGCCACGGATTGTGCTGGTTGTGTTAGGGGTCAAGACCCTACATAGCCAGCTGAGTTGGCGTTCCTTGGTATCCGCCCTTGGTACTCCCGAATCGGGCAGTAGCATAACTCGGCGAGCCTAGCCTTCACAGTGGACGTTTCGGCGCGCTCCAGATGGTGCGCCTCCAGGCAGCCCCGCTACTGATGCGGGCAGCGCATCTGTATTCGTTGCCGCTACCTGGTGTCTACACCATTCACCATCCAGAGTAGATCCGAACGATCCCTGTTACGGCGATAGCTTTCGCACCGGTGCGCGAATACGGTACAAGGCTCGGCTCAGGTGTAGATATCCGCAACCCCAGACAGCCAGAATTGGCGAATCCACCCGCCGCCGACAGGACGATGCAACGATGCCATCTCCGTTTGCGCTCGGACTTCCACCCAGGCCCACTCAAGATCGAGATCGTCGTACTGACGCAAGGGTCGCTCTCCACGCGGCGCGCGCCCTAGCCACGATCACCCCGGGCGTGAAGGGTGGATGGATTGCCGCTGGCAACCAACTCTCGATATCGCGACGTGCCCCCACACGATTCTTGACTTGCGATAGGCTCGCGTTCCTCTTGGTGCCCATTGCCGATTTGCGCGCCAGACGCGCTGGGCAGCGGCGCGATGGGATCGCGAGGGCGTGCTCCCCCCCTGACTGTGCTCCCCTCCCCTCGTGGGGCGTTCCACATGGAAGGCGTGGTTTCGTAACGGACAGCCGGAGTCTCCTTTCGAGTCGGTAATCTCGCAGATTGACCTGTTGTGACAAGGCAGCTGGGAGCGGCCGTGTCGGGCAGACACCGATCTGCCGGTCGACGGGATCACCGCATAGCAGGGAACCATGGGACCGGGGCTAGCGGACAGCCCGACACGTAGCCTGAGCGCCGCCGTGTGCCCGAGTCCTGAGGGCGTAGGATAGCTCGGGATCCATAGGAACGCCGGCGATCCCGCAGCACGCGTGGCGGTCGGCCCGAACCAGTGCCGCTCAAGTGTAGGAGAGCCGTCTCACATCCCGGCCGGAAGTACTGGCTCGCGATATGGGACTAGCCTGCTGATGGCAGTTGGCAGCGCATGCGAGGAGGTGATGCCAGGTACGGGCGCGTTCGGTTGGATGAAGCAGACCATCCGAGTGGATGGTCCTCGTGCACAGAAAGGATCCAAAGGTGGAGAGGAGAGTCTCTCGTAGACAGTTCCTGTGGGCCTCAGCCCTCACTGCCGCCGAACTAGCCTTGGTAGGATGTGGAGCTCCTGCGGTCACAGAAGTAGAGAAGGAAGTAACGCGCGTCGTCAAAGAGACCGTTCTGGTCGAGAAAGAGGTCGTCAAAGAGGTTATCAAGGAGGCTACCTCGGCAGCGCCGGGAGCAGCGGCCACGACGGCACCCGTAGCGGCCACCGGAAAGTACGTCGAAGCGCCGATGCTGCAAACCTTGGTGGCAGCGGGAAGCCTGCCCCCAGTGGAGGAACGTCTCCCGCCCGAGCCCCTGGTCATCGAGCCGGAAGACCAGATCGGCAAGTATGTCGACAAGTGGGTCTGGGCAGAATACCCTGGTGATCGCCTGTACCAGGTGGAGATGCTCAATTCCAACGAGAACTTTATCAAGTGGACGCGCGATAACCAGGGCTTTCGCAACAACCTGCTCGAGAGCTATGAGTGGAACGACGACGCCACCGAGCTCGTGATGCACATGAAGCAGGGCATCAAGTGGTCGGACGGCCAGCCTCTCACCTTCAACGATTATCTGTTCTGGTGGGAGGACATGGTGATGGACCCCGATGTGGCGTACGTGCCGCCCGCGGGGTACATCCTCAAGGGACAGCCCGTCACGTTCGAGAAGGCCGGCGACTATACGCTCAAGGCCACGTTCCCAACGCCCAACCCGCTCTTCCTTCAGATGCTGGCCAGAGGCACCGGCAACCTGTCGAGCTGCATTCAGATCACCCCGCGGCACTACTACGAAAAGTTCCACCCCAAGTATACCCCTGGGGCGGACAAGCAGCAGTTGCTCCAGCTGTTCGGTAACTGGTTCAACGACATCGACAGACCCCAAATCACCCCCTGGGTTCTCAAGGAGTGGCGTCGGGGTGAGCGGGCCATCTTCACGCGCAACCCGTACTATTGGAAGGTCGATCCGGAGGGGAAGCAGCTACCGTACTTTGACGGCTTCGAGGACCGGATCGTTCAAAACGTCGCCGCTGTCCAGGCCCTGATCCTGAACGGAGAGGTCGACTACCAGTTCCGACAGGCCGGCGCCATCTCTGACTATGCGATGTTGCTGGACGGGCAAGAGAAGGGCGGCTACACGGTCGACTTCTGGGGCGCGGGTGTTCCCGCTTCCATCGGTATCCTGTTCTTCTACAACTATGTGGACAAGGGCATCGCCGACCTGTTGTGGAACCAAAAGTTCCGGCAGGCCCTCTCTCATGCGGTCGACCGGCAGCGCATCAACGACATCGTCTTCTTCGGTGAGGGCGTCGTCCGCCAGTTCGCCATGCCGCCGAGCGCGCCCGAGTTCCAGAGCCCCCGTGGCCAGGAAATCCTGAAGAAGTGGGAAACACTGTGGATCGAGTACGATCCCGAGTTGGCGGCCTCGCTCCTCGATGAGATCGGCGTTGTGGACGTCAATGGGGATGGTTGGCGCGAGCGGCCGGATGGCACTCCCCTCGAGTTGATCGTGGACGTGGATGTTGCCAGCGCCGCACATACGCAAGGCATGGAGTTGGTGAAGGAGGATTGGGAGAAAGTCGGCCTCAAGACCGTCATGAACGCCCTAGAGCTTACCATTCTCGAGGGGCGTGCGATGGACGGCAGCGTCGGTTTCCGCGTGCGCGGTGGCGCGGCGTCCGGGCTGTTGGTCGCGCCGGGGCACTGGGCGCCGGTGGAAAACCAGTTCTATGTGATGTTCGGGGCCAAGTACGGCGAGTGGTACGAGAGCGGCGGCAAGAGCGGCGAGAAGCCGCCGGAGGGGTCGTTCATCGAGCGACTCCAGGAACTCTATACCCTCGCGTACACCGAGACGGACGAGGCTAAGCGCAACGAGAAGATCCTGGACTGCTATGAGGTGCACGTCACCGATGGCCCGCTCTGTCTTGGCTTTGTGGGTCTGACCAAGTCACCGGTTATCCGCAAGAACTATATGCGAAACATCCGGACGATGGGCGAGACCTTGGCCTCGTGCCACTACTCTCAGCCGAACTCGATGGACCCCGAGCAGTGGTGGAAGGAAGTCTAGGCAAGTTGTAGGCGCCGTTCATGCCGTGGCGTGAACGTAGATCGAAGCCTCGGTTCCCTTCATCGAGAACCAGGTGGTGGGGACCGAGGCTTTCCTCAGTCGCAGAAAGCGAGGAGCAGACCGCATGCTGCAATACATCGGGAAGCGGTTCCTTTCCACGCTGCCTCTGATGTTCATGATCATGGTCGTCGGCTTTTTCCTGATGGAGCTTCCACCCGGCGACTATGCAACGCACTATGTCAGCGAAATGGCGGCCATGGGCACCATGTCGGGCGGCGAGACGGCTCAGCAGATCCGACAGATGTATGCTCTCGACCGGCCGGTGCATGAGCGCTTTTTCAAATGGGCTTGGAATTTCCTCCAGGGCGATTTCGGACAGTCGTTTGGCCACAATATGCCGGTCAGGACCCTCATTGGAGATCGGTTGCTGCTGACGGTGTTTCTTTCGGGGATGAGCTTGATCATCTCATGGGTGATCGGCATTCCCATCGGAGTGTACTCGGCGACGCACCAGTACAAGCCCGGGGACCACATGTTCACGCTCATCGCGTTCCTGGGCGTGGGCATTCCGGATTTTATGCTCGCGCTGGTGCTGCTCGTTGTGGGAACGAATCTTCTCGGCTATGTGCCCGTGGGCCTCTTTTCTCCCGAGTTCGAGGACGCTCCCTGGACACTGGCGAGGCTCGCGGATCTGATGAAGCATATCTGGATACCGGCGGCGATTACCGCGGTCACCCAGACCGCTGGGTACATGCGCGTGATGCGAGGCAACCTGCTCGATGTGCTTCGTTTGGACTATATCCAAACCGCTCGGGCCAAGGGCCTGCGCGAGTGGGTGATCATCTGGAAGCACGCCGTGCGTAACGCCATCCACCCGCTGGTGATGAACCTCGGTATGTCATTCCCACAGATCGTCTCCTCCTCGGCGATCGTGGGTATGGTCCTGAACCTCCCGATCATGGGGCCCATGTACCTGAAGGCCGTGCGGCAACAGGATGTCTACCTGGCGGGCAGCTTTCTCGTCCTCGTCACGCTGCTGTTGGTGGTGGGGAATCTCGTGGCCGATGTCCTGCTGGCCTGGGTAGATCCACGCATTCGCTATGACTAATCGGCACAGAGGAGAATAAAGATGGGTATCAGCAGGCCGGCCGATCCCGGTGAATTGTTGGGGACCCTTCCTGAGCCCGCGGCTGTGCCGGTGATCACCGTGCGCCAGTTGATGTGGCAGCGCTTCAGGCGAAACAGACTAGCCATGATCGGTGGGGTTGTTGTGCTTCTGCTCTATGTGTCCGCGCTGTTTGGTGGCTTTATCGCGCCCTACGAGCGGACACGCACCTTCTCCACCTATGTCGGCGTCCCGGCGAACCCCCCGCGCATCATCGACAAAGAGGGCAAGCTCCACTGGCCACCCTTTGTGTACGGTTACGTGGCAAAACTAGAGCCCGGTACCTATCGTCGGATCTATGAGACCAACGACGAGATGTACCCCGTACGGCTCTTTGTCAAAGGTGACACGTACAAGTTCCTGTTCTGGGAGACCGACGTGCACCTGTTCGGCGCCGAGGGCCGTGGTGTGATCTTCCTCATGGGAACCGACCGCCTCGGACGGGACTATTTCTCGCGCATCCTCTACGGGAGCCAGATATCGCTAACGGTAGGCCTGATCGGCGTCCTGGTAAGCCTGGTCATCGGGTCGCTGGTTGGTGTCGCTGCCGGTCTCTTTGGCGGCATCTTTGATAACATCACGAATCGTGTGATCGAAGTGATCATGGCATTTCCGCGCATTCCCCTCTGGATGGCACTGGCGTCGGCATTGCCGGCGAACATTGACCCGCTCAAAGTGTACTTTGGCATCACCCTGGTGCTGGCAGTTGTGAACTGGGGATGGCTCGCGCGGCAGGTGCGCGCAAAAGTGATGGCATTGCGCGATTCGGACTATGTGACGGCTGCGCGTCTGGCCAACAGTGGCAACATGCGTGTGATCACACGCCACCTGTTTCCAAACACGCTCAGCCACGTGATCGTGGAGGCGACTCTTGCCATCCCGAGGACGATCCTGGGCGAGACCGCTCTGAGCTTCCTGGGCTTGGGGATCCGGCCTCCGATGACGAGTTGGGGGT
>JAAYZX010000112.1 GCA_012514635.1 Actinomycetota bacterium | reverse complement strand
GCCTCAAAGGCGAACGCAGCCTTCTTGCTGACTGTCCCTCAGACGGCCCACCTCCCTCCTTGCGGAAAGGCTTTCTAGAAAGGCTTCCTACATAATGAATCCGAGGGCAATGGTGATGACAAAAAACGCCACGGCAAAGACAACAGTGAATCTGTCCAGATTCTTCTGAACAACTGTAGTCCCACCGAAACCACTACCCACGCCTCCGAACGCCTGAGAAAGCCCGGCGTCTTTGCCTGAATGCAGAAAGACGAGGACCAGAAGACCAATCCCGACAATACTGTCCAGCGCAATGAGAACGTACTTCACCCTACTTCACTCCCGTATCGATCCTCACACATACTGATTAAGGCTGCTCTACTGTCGAGGTTACCACGGAATTGTGCACCAACGACACCCCGGTCATGACCGCAGGTACAGGTATGCCGAGAAGGGTTAGGATGGTAGGAGCAATATCGGAAAGTCCGGCGCCTTCTCTGAGCACCGCCCCCTCCTCCAAGTAGAGCAGGGGAACCGGGTTTGTGGTGTGCGCGGTGTTCGGAGTTCCGTCGCTGTTCATCATGGATTCTACATTCCCATGATCTCCAGTGATGAAGATATGAGCGTTCCGGGCCTGCAATGCCTCCAACACCGACGCCAAACATGTGTCGACATGTCCCAGCGCTTCGATGGCGGCTGCCAGGACACCGGTGTGCCCTACCATATCGGGGTTGGCGAAATTCAGAATGACAAAATCGAAGGTCTCCGACTCGTAGAGCTCAACAAATCTCTCCGCCACGTCATAAGCCGCCATCTGAGGCCGTTCATCGTACGTGGCGATATCACGAGGAGAAGGAATCAGGACCTGCGTCTCCCCCGGATATGGTTCCTCGTGCCCACCGTTGAAAAAGAACGTCACATGAGCATACTTTTCCGTCTCTGCAATGTGCAGTTGAGTGAGCCCCACCCGACTCAAAATCTCTGCAAGCGGCAGCTCGGGTGGTACGTCGGGAAACGCAATGGGAATATTGAAATTGGCATCGTACTCGGTCATCCCTATGAAATTCACGCGTGGCGCGGGGCCGGGACGCTCAAAGCCGTTGAAATTCGGCTCGATGAAGGCCCTTGTCAGCTCACGGGTGCGGTCCGGACGAAAGTTGAAGAAGATGACCGTATCGCCGTCCTTGATCCGTGAATCGGGATCATTACTGACAACGGTGGGCAGAACAAACTCGTCCGTGACTCCCTGTTCATACGAACGAGTGATGGCTTCCAGAGGGGTGGCCGCCCGCAACCCCTCACCATAAACCAGGGCATCGTATGCCAGCTTAACCCGCTCCCAGCGCTTATCACGATCCATGGCATAGTACCGACCCGCCAGGGTTACTACCTGACCCAAGCTCTCCTCGGCCAGGAATTCTTCCAGGTCTTCCAAGAAACCCTTGCCCGCGGTGGGAGACGTGTCGCGCCCGTCCATGAAGCAATGAATGTATAAACGCCCCACGCCCGTCTCGTGCGCCAGCTGTACCAGCGCATGCAAATGCTCGATAGCTGAGTGCACCCCGCCGTTAGAGAGTAGGCCCATGAGATGCACCGATGCTCCTATGGTGGCAGCATGCACCAGTGCCGGACCGAGGACCGGATTCTGAAAAAAGCTGCCGTCGGCTACAGCACGGTTGATCCGAGAGAGGTCCTGATAGTTGACTCTTCCTGTACCCAGCGTGAGGTGGCCGACTTCCGAGTTGCCCATGATGCCGGCCGGCAGACCCACCGCCTCCCCGCTGGCCTCGACGAGCACACGCGGATATTTCTGCTCTAAACTCCGGTAGAAAGGAATGTGGGCAAGTGATATAGCGTTCGCAGGCCCGGGAGGCGCGTGTCCCCACCCGTCTAGAATAATGAGGGCGACCGGGCGGTTGCCGCCCGGTCCGCCTGGACTGTATTCCCGCCTACGTGCGGGTTGCTCGGGATTGCTCGATGATGCCGGCAAAGGACTCCACCTCCAGGCTCGCTCCCCCGACCAGCCCCCCGTCTATGTCGTCTTGGGACATGAGTTCAGCTGCATTATCCGGCTTGACGCTACCACCATACAGGATACGCACCGTAGCGGCCGCATTCGTCCCCAGTTTCTCAACAACCAGTTCTCTGATGAATGCGCACGCTTCCTGCGCCTGTTGCGGTGTTGCGGTACGCCCCGTACCAATAGCCCATACCGGTTCGTAAGCAAGAGCCAAAGAAGACATGTTTGTCGCCTCCACCATGGACAAACCGGCTTCCACCTGGGTCTTGAGCACCTGTTCCGTCTCGCCGGCAACGCGCTGCTCCTCCAGCTCACCAACACACAATATGGGTCTAAGTTTGGCGTGCAGGACGGCACGAACCTTACGTGCTACACCGTCGTTGGTCTCCCCGAAGAACTGACGTCTTTCCGAGTGTCCTATGATCACCCATCCGGCCCCTGTGTCCTTGATCATACGAGGCGCCACCTCTCCGGTGAACGCGCCCTGCTCTTCCCAGTACACATCCTGAGAGGCCACTCCTATGCCGTGCTCCACAGCAACTTGTGCCACTTGATAGAGTGCGGTAAACGATGGCGCCACCACCACATCTACACCTTGGATTCGACCCAGCCTTCGCCCCAGAGCAGCAACGAATTCGGCGCCCTCCGACCCTGTCTTGAACAGCTTCCAATTCCCGGCCAGTACCGGGGTCCGCACGGCGCTCATTTGTCCTGTAGTACGGTGACGCCGGGCAGGACGCCATCGTTCTCTATGAATTCCAGGGACGCTCCACCACCGGTACTGACATGGGCCATCTTATCGGCCAAACCGAAGCCGTTGACCGCCGCCACCGAATCGCCTCCACCCACGATAGTCATACCCTTGCATTGAGCCATAGCTTCCGCCACCGCCTTGGTTCCAGCCGCAAACGCATCTACCTCAAACATGCCCATGGGCCCATTCCAAAAGACTTCATCCGCCCCCATGATGGTGCCAGCGTAGGTAGCTGCAGTTGCCGGACCGATATCTAGACCCATCCAACCGTCGGGAATGGCATCCGCCTTCACTACCTTGGTCTCTGCGTCGGCTTCCGCCTTCTCGGCCACCACCACATCCTCCGGCAGCAACAGATTGCAGTAGGAAGATGCCGCCTTGTCGAGAATCCGCTTGGCCACCGCCACTCCCTCATCTTCTTCCACCAGGGAAGTGCCCACCGACCAACCCTGCGCTTTGAAAAACGTAAAGGCCATGGCGCCACCAACCAGGATGTCATCCGCTACATCAAGGAACTTCTCGATAACACCGATCTTATCGGTCACCTTGGCTCCACCCAGGACCACCACGAAAGGCCTTCCGGGAGACGTGACCAACGTGTCAAGCGCCTCCAGTTCCTTCTCCACCAGAAAACCCGCCACCGCAGGCAGATGCTCTGCTACACCGGCCGTAGTGGCATGCGCACGGTGCGCGGTACCGAACGCATCGTCCACGTAAACATCCGCCAATCCGGCGAGTTCAGCCGCCAACGAAGGATCGTTTTTTTCCTCCCGCGGATCAAAGCGGGAGTTTTCCAGCAAAACGACATCGCCTGGTTTCATCTGCTGCACAACCGACTCCACCGCGGCACCGGTGAGTTCGTCCAGCTTTTTCACCGGAACATCGAGCAGCTCCGACAATCTGGCGGCTACCGGATCCATGACCAGCCCTTCCTTCGGCTGTTTCTTGGGACGGCCAAGGTGAGAGGTGAGGATAGTCTTTGCCCCCTGGCTGCGCAGATAAATGATGGTAGGGAGTGCCGCGCGTATGCGCGTGTCATCTCTGACGACCCCATCCTTGAGCGGCACATTAAAATCCACCCGTACCAGTACGCGCTTACCCACCACGTCTATGTCCCTGACCGTCTTTTTTGCCATTGCCATCCTTCCTTGCCGCAATCGCTTGACGACCTCCACCGTGACACCAAACTCAGCCTGCGCCGGCTCTGCTTGGGCGTCGCCGACTAGAGCAACTGCATGACCAAGTCAACCAGACGGTTGGAGTACCCCCACTCGTTGTCGTACCAGGCCACCAGCTTCGCCTGCTTTCCCAGCACCATGGTGGAGGTGGCATCGAACACACACGAGTGTGGGTTGCCCACAATATCACGAGAAACGAGCGGTTCCTCAGTGTATTGCAGAATCCCGGCAAGCGGACCCTCTGCAGCCTCTCTGACCACTGCGTTCAACTCTCGAACGGATGCCTCTTGGGCCAGAGTTACGTTGAGATCCAGCAACGATCCATCCGGCACCGGCACGCGGAAAGCCATACCGTCCATCTTCCCCTGCAGCTCGGGGATAACCAGCCCAATGGCACGCGCCGCCCCCGTGGTAGTGGGGATGATCAATTCCGCCGCCGCACGGGCCCGACGAAGATCGCGATGGGGAAAGTCCAAGATGACCTGATCATTGGTGTAGGTGTGCACGGTAGTCATAAAGCCCTGCTCAATACCAAAGACACCCATAATGGTTTTGACCAAAGGACCTAGGCAATTGGTGGTACAGCTGGCGTTCGACACGATGTGATGGCGCCTCCCAGATCGCGCCACGGGAGTGATGCCGGATCCTTCTGCGCCAACACACGGATCTCCATGCCGTCTACGTCGATACCCTGCTCTGTAGCATATACTTTTCCCGGCCAGATCCCGTGGATGCTGTCGTACTTCATAAGATATGCCAACGTAGCGGCCTCTGTAAGGTCGTTGATGGCCATCACCCGCAAGTCGGCGCCCTGCTTCAAAGCGGCCCGCAGGAATAACCGACCGATACGTCCAAACCCATTGATCCCTACCGTTGTGCTCATAGAAACCGTCCCCCCTTCGCCTCCTGTATGGATGCCTCAGAGGACTGAAATCCCGCGCCCACAGCTGCTTGTACTATTCTGCGCAGACGGTGATTGAGTGCCATGCGCGTCAATCCTTCTTCACCTTCTTGCGCCAACTCCCTCAGGTCCAAGTACGGGTACGTCCTCCGCAGTTCCGCCGCTTCCTGCAGGCCCTCGGGAAGTGCCCGCAGCATCCCCGCACGTTCGAGGAAGTCTATGGCGTCTAACTGACGTTGCGCCGCGGCGCTGGAGCGTCGCAGATTGGCGTGGTCACAGTTTGTAACACGATTGGCCTGTGCCCTTACCTCCTTCAGGACTGCTCCCTCCGCCAGGGCCAACGCCGCCTGATGGGCGCCCGCCAAGGCCAGTAACCCACTAACGTCTTCTCTACCCTTCAGGTAGACCACGTATGCGCCGCGTCTCATATACAGACCCGGATGAAACCCCAACTGCTGCAACATCTCCGACAAATCTTCCGCAAAGGCCGTGTGATGAATGACAAGCTCCAGGTGGGCTTCACGCTGCGGATCGTTGACCGACGCAGCTCCGATCAGGCAACCGCGCAAAAATGCCGACCGACAGCACGCGCGGCGTAGAAAGCGGCGCGGGATGCCCTCCTCCAGACGGAACGAGTCGCTCAGGATCCCAAGTTCATTCAGCGTCTGCAGATTGGTCATAGTCCCTGATAGGTGCACTTCGTACATAAGGCGTCGCCGGAACCGAGGCTCCCGTCGCACCGCCAGGTCCGCGTCGGCCCCCATGGACTTAAGATATGAATAGACGCGCTTGGCGGCGGACTGCACGTTGGTGGACACATGTATCCCATAGCGCTGATCTCCTTCACCGCCGCGGATATGGAAGGTGCCCGCCGCCCGCATCAATGCGGCAGTCTCTGCGGCCGCACAACATCGGCGCCTCGCGGATGCACGGGCCATCTCCTCTTTAGCCAAACGAGTGAAACTAGCTTTGCCGCCCAAGGTCCCTGTGCCGAATCGATACGTCCACAGTTGGTTCCATATCCATGAGTCCCGCCAGCGTCTCAGTGAGAGCCACTGAGCGATGCCTCCCCCCTGTGCACCCCACAGCCACTATCACGTGCGTTTTTCCTTCTTGGAGGTATAGAGGCACCAAGTACTTGAGCAGCGAACTGATGCGCTCGAGAAAACCCAGGGCCTCCGGCCGATTGAGAACATATTCACTGACAGGAGCGTCTTGCCCGGTCAGAGGCCGCAGCGACTCCACCCAATGAGGGTTGGGCAGGAACCGCGCGTCCAACACTAAGTCGGCCTCTGTGGGCAGCCCGTACTTGTACCCGAAGGAGACATAGGAGAGCAGGACCCGGTTTATGAGTTCGCCGGCAAGCACCGCGTCCTGAATGCGCCGTCGCAGTTCATGTACGTTCAGGTCGCTGGTGTCAATCACCACATCCGCCCGTTCTCGCAATGACGCCAACAATCGCTGTTCGCGTCGTATGCCTTCTACAATAGAGCCGGAATCGTCAAGAGGATGCGTGCGCCGCGTGGCCTGGTAGCGCGCCACCAACGTCTCCTCATCCGCCTCCAGGAATACGATGCGGTGAGGGATGTTTCTCTTGTCCAGCTCCTCCATGGCCTGATCGAATTCCGTGAAGAACTCGCGCCCACGAATGTCGAACACCAATGCCACCTTGCCTGTCTTTGCACCGGGCAGGCAGAACACGTCGGTCATGCCCGGAAGCATCTGCGGCGGCATGTTATCAACACAGAAGTACCCGGCGTCTTCAAATGTGTTTACTGCCAGCGACTTTCCTGCCCCGGATAACCCTGTGATGATGGTGACGTGGAGCGACAACTTGTCGGTCACAGCGAACCACCCCTTTCTAATGCAAGGAGGCGAGGTTTCCGGGCAGAGTTCCTAAACCAATATCCGTCACTGAGCCATCCACCACTGATCCGAAGTTGAGATCCAGCTTGACAACGGGCCCCTCTCCATCCCCTACCCTCTAGCAGTGTGTTAAAAACGACCTCTCAATAAGCGAGCGTCCGGTAGGAAGCTCTGGTTCTTTTGACTGCGGCGAGCGTTCCCATCATAACCCCGCATCAGCCGATTCTGTGCACATAATCATATACCGCCCGCGCCACCTTCCCCGGCAAACCGGGCACCGCTTCCAACTCCTCACGCGAAGCGGCAAGGAATGCCTCCGGTGAACCAAAGTGTTTCAATATGGCCTGTTTGCGTCTGACTCCTACACCGGGTAGGCCATCGAGCACGGAGCTGGTTACTGCAGCATCGCGGCGCGCTCTGTGGAAACCTACAGCAAACCGATGCGCCTCGTCGCGTACACGCTGGAGAAGCAGGAGTGCGGGGTCATCACGAGCGAGGACGATGGGACTAGTCCTCCCCGGGATAAACACCTCCTCCTCGCGCTTTGCCAAAGACGCCACACTCACGACTCCCTCAAATCCGGCGGCCCGCAGCACGCTGCGGGCCGCCCCCAACTGTCCTTTGCCCCCATCAACAATGACCAGATCCGGAAGGGTGGCAAACGCCAAGTCAAAAGCATCCGGCGCTCCCGCGGCCGGGCCATTACCCAAGCCCGGACGAGAGCACGTGCCCGAATGAGGGCGCGTGTCCGAATGAGGGCGCGTGCCCGACTCTTCCGTGACCTCCTGCCCCACGGAAGAATGATTGGTTGCATTTAAGTAGCGCTGGAATCGGCGCTCAACCACCTCACGGATGGCGGCCACATCGTCCTGCTCACTCAACGATTGGATCGCAAATCGCCTATAGCTGCTCTTCAGGGGAGCCGCTCCCTGAAACACCACCATGGACGCCACGATATGCCGTCCGCCCAGGTGCGAAATATCGTAGCCTTCAATGCGTAGTGGCGGACGTTCCAGGCCGAAGATCGCCTGCAGACCCGTCAGCGCCTCCCATCTCTTCTCCCGAGAGCGCTCCACATGTAGACGCTCTTGCTCCAATGCCAAAGCAGCATTCCTGTCCGCTAAACTCTGCAGGCGACGCTTGTCCCCGCGTTCGGCATGGTGGACGTGCACACCAGTGCCCCGCATCTGACTCAGAAAGGACGCCAGATCATCGAGCGTCCCCACCGATCGGGGTACCACCACTTCCGGAGGCATGGTGGGTGCTCCGCCATAGTACTCTCCCAAAAACCGTTCAAAGATTTCTTGGTCCTCAACCTCCTCCACTCCTTCCAAAGTGAAGCTTCTTCTGTCGGCCAACACGCCGTCCCGAGTGAGGAACACGTGAATGTTGGCCAGGTCACCAGCGCGGGCCATACCGATAATATCGACCGAACCCAAGCCATCCGACCGCGCCTGTTGACGCTCCAATACGTGGTTCAACGCAGTCAAGCGATCACGGTAGAGAGCGGCCCTCTCAAAGTCCTGTGAGGCCGCCGCCTCCTTCATCTCGCGCTCCAATCGGCGCACCACCTGTCCACCGCGACCCCCCAGAAACTCCACCACTTGATCGATGGCCTGGCGATACTCTTCCGCGTCAACCAGACCTCTGCAGGGAGCCGGACAGCGTCGGATGGCGTGCTGGAGGCACGGTGTACCACTGCGCCGGCCAGGCCTTACGCCGCGACACTTGCGAAATGGGAAGATCCTGCCCAGTGCATCCAGCGTCTCCCGTACTTTGGCGGCACTTGCATACGGACCGAAGTAGAGATTGCCTTTACGATGCGGCGCCCGCGTGAACATCACACGTGGGAACTCGTCGGCCATGGTCACGACAATGTAGGGATAAGACTTGTCGTCCCGCAATCGGATATTGAAAGGTGGACGGTGGTGGCGGATAAAGTTGTGCTCCAGGAGAAGCGCCTCGCTCTCCGACGTTGTCACCAGCCACTCCACTCCCGCCGCCCGACGACCCATTTCCAGCATGCGGGCGCTGGGATGCTCCGGCCCCTCGGCACGCACCACTGGAAGATAGCTGCTCAGACGTTTGCGCAGCGACAGGGCTTTACCCACGTACAGAACGTCACCCGCTTCATCCCGAAACAGGTAGACACCGGGGAGATTCGGTGCAGCGCGGATATCAGCCTCCAACCGCTGTGCGATGATCATATCGGCAACCTAGGTATCAACCGGGCAGGCGCCGGCGGCGGATCCGCCGCCGGCGCCTCAATCTTCTCGCACCGTCGGCGGCACGCCAACGATGTGATAGCCACCATCCACATACAATACCTCACCGGTGATACCTCGTCCCCAGTCACTAAGGAACAAGAGCGCGGCATCACCCACTTCTCCCTGCGTGGTTGCTCTACGTAGCGGCGCGTTCTCCGCATACCAGTCCAGCACAGTACGGAAACCACCGATTCCTGCTGAAGCAAGGGTTCGCACCGGTCCGGCCGAGATACCGTTCACACGGATGCCCTGTGGCCCCAGGTCTGCGGCCAAATACCGCACCGAAGCCTCCAACGCCGCTTTAGCCACTCCCATAACATTGTAGTGGGGCAGGGTCCGTTCCGCTCCCAGGTATGAGAGCGTCAGTATGCTGCCTCCTCCCGTCATGAGAGGTGCCGCCGCACGTACGACGGCCACCAAGGAATATGCCGATATATCAAGCGCCAGGCGAAATCCCTCCCGGCTGGTGTCTAGATACGGGCCCTTGAGCTCATCACGGTTGGCAAAGGCGATGGCGTGTACCACGAAATCCAGCGTTCCCCACGCGCCTTCCACTTCGGCGAACAGCCGTTCGATGTCTTCATCGGATTGTACGTCACACAGCCTAACGATGGCCGCATCCACTTGATCAGCCAACGGCTGCACCCTCTTCTCCAATGCGGGTAAACCGTACGAAAAAGCCAGTTCGGCACCCTCTCTATGTGCCGCCCGTGCGATCGCCCAGGCCAGACTCCGCTCATTGGCCAACCCCATAATCAGGCCCCGACGACCCTCCAGCAGTCCGGACATCAACCCTCCTCCTCACAAATCAGAACCGTTCCCTTCGTGCACCGGGAACCTGGCACTTAGGTCCACAACCGTTATAGAATAGATGCACTATGCATGACCAACCGCGGCGCAATGCCAGCATACCAGGACCGGCAGGCCGCCTAGAACGGAGCCGTTGACCATGAACGATCTCAGAGAGTTGCTGGCGTTATTCGCCGACGCACCGGGTATTTCGGGACACGAAGACGAGGTCGCGCGACTTCTCACTGAGAAGCTGAAACCCCTTGTGGACGAAGTTGCAACCGACATAATGGGCAACGTGATCGGAATTCGTCGAGGCGAAGGACCCCGAATAATGCTGGCCGCCCACATGGACGAGATCGGACTGATGGTCAAGCATATCGACGACAAGGGCTTCCTGCGCTTCATCCCCATCGGCGGGTGGTTCGATCAAACCCTTCTGGGGCAGCGCGTCGTTGTACACGGGAAATCCGCTCCCCTGACGGGTGCCATTGGATCCAAGCCTCCGCACATCATGGACCAGGAGGATATGAAAAAACCCGTCCGCATCAAAGACATGTTCATCGACATCGGCGCCAAGAACGCCGATGACGCACGAAGCCTCGGTGTGGAGGTGGGGACTCCGGTCACCATTGATCGGCAAATGGTCCCATTGGCCAATAACCTCGTAACCGGCAAAAGCTTCGATGACCGCGCCGGCGTCGTTATGATGCTGATGGCACTGCGTATGCTGCAGGATAGAGACGTCAACGCCACGATCCTGGCGGTCGGAACCGTGCAGGAGGAGGTGGGCCTGAAGGGAGCGCGCACCAGTGCGTATGGCCTCGATCCAAACTTCGCCATTGTCTGCGAGACCAACATACCCGGTGACCATCCTGGTGTCACCAAAGAACAGCGCGGTCTGGAACTGGGCAAAGGACCGGTCATCACGGTGGCCGACGCCAACGGACGAGGTGTGATCGTGCCTCAGAAAGTAATCCAATGGCTGCGCGCCGCTGCCGATAACGCCGGCGTGCCCTACCAGCTGGACGTAGGCAGTGGCGGCACCACCGACGCCACTGCTATACACCTGACCAAAGCCGGGATACCCAGCGGCGTGGTGAGCGTAGCCACCCGGTATATCCACTCTCCTATTGAGGTGTTGTCGCTCAGCGATCTGGAGCAAGGCGCAAAACTCATCGCTGAAGCTGTGGCCGTAGCGCACACGGTCGGCTGAGCTTCACCCTCCGACTCGGCAACCGGCTGCGTCGACGGCCCACTGCGCCAAGGCTCACTCTTCTGCACGCTGCCGCAGCGAGCGTGCAAGGGACCGTGCTGCATCATTTATCTCGGTGGCCATAGCGGGTGGCACCCGTCCACGCACACGTACACCGGTGTCCTGGTACTCCAGCTGCACCGATCCGCGCTCGCGCACACGAGCGATCAACTCACCCGCCGCGTAGGATACGGCGGCGTCCACCTCAACCCATAACTCGGAGAGCACAGCCGACAACCTCTGCCGCAGTTCCGTCAGTCCCTCACCCGTCCGTGCCGACACGCGCACCCCTTCGCGCGCTACCCATCCGGGCACGGAAGGAGTCGGTCGCGGTTCATGCCCATCCGTCGCCGTTGTCTCCACAGCCATCTTGTCGATCTTATTGAGAGCGATCACCCGTGGAATCTGACCGGCTCCTAAATCCTCTAGCACCGCCCACACCGTTTCCAGATGTTCGCGAGCCCGGGGATCAGTTTGATCAACTACCACCACCAGAGCGTCGGCGCGCGTCACTTCCTCGAGAGTGGCTCGGAAAGCATCGATCAATTGGTGCGGCAGTTTATGGATGAAGCCCACCGTGTCACTCACCACCGCCACTTGGCCGTCGGCAAGCGTAACCCGGCGCGTAGTGGGATCCAGAGTGGCAAAGAGTTTGTCTTCGGTCAGTGCCACCCGTTCGCCGACCAAAGCATTGAGCAATGTGGACTTTCCGGCATTGGTATACCCCACAATAGCAATGGACGGTAACAGTCCCCTTGTCCGCCGGCGCGACGCCGTCGCCCTCCGCCATGAAACCTCGTTTACGCGTTTCTTGAGTTTCTTGATCCGCGCTCTTAAAACTCGGCGGTCGGTCTCCAACTGCGTCTCTCCCGGACCACGCCGGGTACCGATCCCACCCCCCATCCGTGAAAGGTGCGTCCAAAGACGCGTCAGCCGCGGCAGCTGATACTCGAGCCGCGCCAGCTCCACCTGTAGGCGACCCTCGTGCGTGCGCGCCCGTTGAGCAAAGATGTCCAGAATGATTCCGGAACGATCGAGCACCTTGATTTCCAGCAACCCTTCCAGCGCACGTTGCTGTTTGGGAGATAACTCGTCGTCGGCCACCAACAGATTGAAACCAAGCACAGACTCAGCCTGCACCAATTCCTGAGCCTTACCTTTGCCCAAATATGTAGCCGGATCGGGTGCGACACGGTGTTGCCACATGCTGCCTACCACTTCGGCGCCGGCCGTCTCTACCAGAGATGCCAGCTCCAGCAGCGACTCCTCCCCGGTCCACCCCTCACCCTGGCCCGTCTCAACCGCAATGAGAAAGGCCTTCTCTACCTCCTCTTCCTGCGACCACGCAGCATCAGACTCCACGTTACCGCCCCTGTGTGACGCCGTGTCTTCATGTCCACCACCCCCGGCGTGCGGGCGGTTCACATACGTCATATACTGAGCACCTCCGTCGGCATCGCCAACTGATAGCTCACAAACTTTCCATTGCACCAATAATGCCTGTAAAACCGCGTCACAGAACTTCCCCGCGCGAATCAAAGGAATGTCCTGTCAAGCAGCCCGCCAATCCGCCGCCGATGTAGGCCCGGGCAGCACGCGTCGCAAATAACGGCCCGTATGGCTGCTCGGCTCACGTGCCACGTCTTCCGGCGTACCTTCCGCGACCACCAACCCGCCTGCGTCACCCCCCTCGGGACCCAGATCGATAACCCAATCAGCGCACTTGATCACATCCAGATTATGCTCGATAACCAAAACGGTGTTGCCGGAATCCACCAGTCGCTGTAGCACTTCCAGTAACTTAGCTATGTCTGCGAAATGAAGGCCGGTAGTGGGTTCGTCCAGGATATAGAGAGTGTTGCCCGTTGCGATCTTGGAAAGCTCGGTGGCCAGCTTGACGCGTTGAGCTTCACCACCGGAGAGTGTGGTGGACGGCTGGCCCAGACGGATGTAGTCCAATCCCACGTCGTAGAGCGTCTGAAGACGACGTGCGATCTTGTGCTGGTTGGAGAAGAATTCCAGCGCTTCTTCGACGCTCATGTCAAGCACTTCGGCTATATTCTTGCCTTTGAAACGCACCTCCAACGTCTCACGGTTGTAGCGTTTGCCACCGCACACTTCGCACGGCACATACACATCCGGCAGGAAATGCATCTCTATCTTGAGCGTACCGTCTCCCTTGCACGCCTCACAGCGACCCCCCTTCACGTTGAAACTGAATCGGCCGGGGAGATATCCCCGCACCTTGGCCTCCATCGTCTGCGAGAACAGCTGCCGGATATGATCGAATACCCCGGTGTAGGTGGCCGGGTTGGAGCGAGGTGTACGACCAATAGGAGACTGGTCAATGTTAATGACTTTGTCGAGTTGCTCGATACCCTCTATGCGATCATACTCACCCGGCCGTACGGCGCGGCGATTAACCAAGTTGGAGAGGGCCTTGTACACGATTTCGTTGACCAGTGTGGACTTACCGGAACCTGACACACCTGTGACGCACACCAATTTTCCCAGAGGGATGGTGACATCGATGTCTTTCAGGTTGTGTTGACGTGCACCGTAAACAGTGAATGTCCCCTTACCGTGTCGACGGGTTAGGGGCACATCAATGACCTGCCGCCCGGAGAGGTAATCGCCCGTCACCGACCGCGGTTCATTCAGGATGGTATCGATAGATCCGCTCACCACCACCTCACCGCCGTGTTCTCCCGCACCGGGTCCCATATCAACAATGAAGTCCGCAGTTCTAATAGTCTCCTCATCGTGCTCAACCACGATTACCGTGTTGCCCAGATCCCGAAGCCGCAACAGCGTCTCGATGAGACGCCGGTTGTCACGCTGGTGCAAACCGATTGAGGGTTCGTCCAGGATGTACAAGACGCCGACCAGACTGGAGCCGATCTGTGTAGCAAGACGAATGCGCTGCGCTTCTCCTCCGGACAAGGTTCCGGCGCTTCTCACCAGCGCCAAGTAGCCCACCCCAACCGAGTCTAGAAACGACAACCGCTCCACAATCTCTTTCATCACCCGAGTGCCGATGAGTTTTTCCCGCTCCGTCAACTGCAGAGTCTGCAGGAACCGGATCAGTTCTCCAACCGGAAGCATGCTCAATTCGTGAATATTCATACCGCCCACGCGCACAGACAGGCTCTGCGGTTTCAAGCGGGCGCCGTGGCAGGCAGGACACGGCCTATCCGCCATATACTCCTCGATCTTCGCGCGGATATATTCGGAGTCCGTCTCCCGATAGCGGCGCTCCAGGTTGGGCACGATCCCTTCGAAACGCGTAGTGTAGCTGCGTTTCTCGCCCCTGCGGTTGACGAACGAGACATAGAGCCGCTCCCCACGTGTGCCCCAGAGAAAGATGTCCTTCACCACCTCCGGCAGATCCTGCCATGGAGTGCCCACCTCCACCTGGTAGCGCTCAGCCACAGCTTGAATGATCTGGTCGTAATACCGAGAGGCACTGTTTCTCCAAGGGAGCAGCACCCCCTCGCGGATGCTCAGCCGTGGATCTCCCACCACCAACTCGGGGTCTATCTCCCGCCTAAAGCCAAGGCCGCCGCACGTCTCACACGCACCGTGCGGCGTGTTGAAGGAGAAGATGCGGGGTGCCATCTCCGGCAGAGACACCCCGTGTTCAGGGCAGGCCAGGTTTTCCGAGAAGAGCAGCGTGGTACATGTCGTCTGTGCGTTTTCTTTGGAAGCCGGAGCTGAATCGGCTCTACCGACGGTCCCATCCGCGTAGACATCCAACTCCAGCAGGCCTTTGCCCTCGGCCAGAGCGGTCTCTATCGAATCTGAGAGACGACGTCGTATGCCTTCCCGCATCACCAGACGATCCACCACAATACTAATGTCGTGCCGCACGTTCTTGTCCAGCTCCGGCAGGTCTTCTTCCATGGCGTACTGCCGACCGTCTATCTCGATCCGGCTGAAGCCCTCCGCACGTGCGTGCTGAATTGCCTCTTTGTGTCTCCCCTTCTGAGCGCGGACCAGCGGCGCACGGATAACAAATCTGACTCCCGGCTCCAGACCCAGTACCTGGTCTACGATCTGTTCTTTGCTCTGGCCCTCGATAGGCCGGCCGCAAATCCAGCAATGTGGTTGGCCTATGCGTGCATAGAGAAGCCGTAGATAGTCATGCACCTCTGTAACCGTGCCCACGGTGGATCGCGGATTCCGAGACGTTGTTTTCTGGTCGATGGAGATGGCCGGGGACAGCCCCTCGATAGAGTCCACATCCGGCTTATCCATCTGCCCCAGGAATTGGCGTGCATAAGCCGACAGACTCTCTACGTACCGCCGTTGTCCCTCTGCATAAATGGTGTCAAAGGCAAGACTAGATTTGCCCGACCCGGACAGTCCGGTAATGACGATGAACTGGTCACGCGGCAGCCGCAGAGACACGTCCTTCAGATTGTGTTCCCTGGCACCAGTTATGACGATTTCGTTGCTACTCACAATGAGGAATTCTACCAGCTTGCCCGAACGACACCCGTCCGCCCATATCCCCCGGCTTGGCGTCACTCCGATCTCGCCCGATCTATCCTTACCCTATCCCCGCCAACCGGGCCTTGATTTCTCGGATCCGGTTGCGCTGATGCTCCACCAACGGATCGTAGGGGCTCTGCGCTTTGCATACCACCAGCGCCAACCGCAACTGTTCCTTCTGCAGCACACCCAATAGGCGGCCCGCGGCTCGGCCGCGGGCCGCCACCACCGCCCGCCGCGCCCGCCGGCGCCGGCGGGCGGACCGCAGGATCCGCACCTCTCCCTCCGTTATCACGTCACCGCCCGCCTCGGAAGCCACCAGCCCACAGAATGCCTCAGTCTCACGTCGCCGAGCCATGAACACCAGCACTACTAGGAAGGCAAGAAAGGGGATTCCCTTAACAAATGCGTATCCCACGAAAGACGCGATGCTACCCTCCTTGATCAGGAACTCAAACCATGGAGCATTCCAGACGAAATGCGCGAAGAATGCCGCCGCGTACAACATGCAAAACACCATCACCCGCCGTGCGCGTGGCACTTCCTTCCGAGTCAGAGCATATGCGAAGCCAATCCCCACCAGGCTCGTGAACAGCACATGGCTGTATACACCACCCACTACCACGCGGATGAAAAACGTCTCCAGCACAGGACCAATTTGATCACCGGTGCCGGCCAAATCCACTGCCTGCACGAAGTACTGCACATTCTCCACAGCCTGAAAGCCCAGACCGATGAATGCTCCGTAGACCAAACCATCCATCAGCGAGTCGAACTCCAGCGGCGCAATCAGAAACAGCACCACCAGTCCGGCCGCTTTGTAGAATTCTTCGTTGATGGGGGCTGCTATGGCCGGGTGCCAGCTATCGTAGGCGCCCGGCGCAAGAACCTTACCCAAGAATGAAATCAGCAACCCGTTGGCCACCGAGGAGAAGAACACGGCTATCAGGCCGCCCCACAAGAAGGCTCCCACCACCAGTGAGAGGGGTTCGGGCTCGAACTGATCCAAGCGATAGATCAACACCAGGACGGGCAGCACCACTATAACCATCAGCACCACCGACAACAACCAGGCAGCCGGATAGGCAGTGGCAAAACTGCCCTGCTCCAGCAGCGCATACCCGACAGAGAGAAAGAGCAACAGGAGATAGAGCCAGAAGGCGGCACGCTGCGGCGAGAAGAGTGACCCGCGGTGTCCCCACACAGGTCCCAGGGACGCGTTCTCCGGAGACGACCTGTACCCCAAGGGCGCGCTCAACGAGACAGCCTCATGGTCTGGAGCATATACTCGAGATCGGGCAGTATCACCGATGCCTGTCCGGAACGACCGAAGGCCAGGCACGAGATGCCCGAACCTCTGTACGAAAGCGACGCCAACACCCCTTCCAGCAATTCCTTCTGCGCCCAACCACGAAACGCCGAGCGCAACCCAGCCTGGCTCATGCCTACGGCCACCTCTACCGGTAGCAACGCTTCGAACATGTCCAGATCACGGCCCAGATCCTCTAAACTCAGGCGGTGGAACTCCTCGGTGGAGCCTTCGAACGGCTCGACGATGAAGAAGGCTCTGACACCTGCCTTCTGAATGACGATGGCTTCTACTCCATCGGGGTCCGCCGCAGAGGGATCGCTACCCCACGACCATCCCGCAGTCGGGAATATCGTCACACCCATCCCCACTTCCAACGGTTGTCCTGTAGGCAGGAGGTTGATGTCAGGTGTAACGGCACCCACAAAGAGCAATACCAGCATCCATCCGAACATGGCAGCAGCCAACGCCAGAGTGGGCACCCAACCCGAACGGTCATGCGGTCGGGGCGGGGACGGCGTCGGAGGCCACTCACTCACCCCGGCGCTCCGAAAACCCGCACAACGATCGTTACCAGCACGGACAATAACACCAACACCGCCAAGATGATAACCATCACAACTTTATGGCGCTCCCAGTTCATCGCCTGCCTGGTCTCCAAGAACAGATGGTTTTGACTATTTGAGTATTTAGAGTGATTAATGTAATCCAAATGCTACGTTGACAATAAGGTTGAGGGTTGGGCAGGGTTATGCTTTTAAAAAGGGATAAATTGTATTTTTCCTGATGTCGTGAAAGATGACATGTATTATTGCTACTGGCAGATATAATAAAATCGACAGCATAATGGAAATTTCATAGAATAAACTTGTCTTTCCGGAAGGCTTTCCTTTGAAACGATCACTAAGGGCACTATATGCCATACCGTATATATTACCTACATTCATCATTCGAATGATAGCTAAAATAACCATAGCGCTTTCTTCGTCGTATTCATCAATAAGCCTTTGCCAGGATTCTTGTGAAACTTTTCCGTTATTATCTGTATAGTACTGTGCAAAAAATATGCCGACAAGTTCGTTTTCTGGGATGGTTTCTGTATCACCGTTTAAGATAGCATTGATTTCTTTTATATCCATCCCTTCCTGCAAAGCGAATTTTGTATGGGCATATGAACATGCTTCACAACCATTAACTTCGGTAACTGCTAACATAATTCTCTCCATGAAATGAGGAGAAATAAGTTCTTTCTTACGATTTGAGCTAATGTATTTAACGCTTCTAACGGCAAGCACAAGCGCTTTATAAAAGTCGCAGTGGCTGTAAATCTTTTTGTAAAAT
>JAAYZX010000111.1 GCA_012514635.1 Actinomycetota bacterium | reverse complement strand
TACCACTCGCCCACAGGCTGCTATGCCATGGGACAATCCCGAGCGCAAGGCCCTGCGCTTTGACGAATCGGGAGGCGGCTACACCAGCTACTTGCGGCATGCACAGGGAATCCTACGGGCTCTCTCGCCTGCCTGCCGCCGCTACGGCATTCAGCTTGACGACCTGCCCATGCTGCTTGGCCGGCGCGAGGCAACCCCTGCCAAGCTGGTCGACGAGTACTATTGGGCCACCGTGACGCGCAAGGTGGCCATCCCAGACGAGACGACGCTGCACACGTGGTTCGCTGGCTTGCTGGAGCGGAAGACTGCGCTTCACAGCGCCCACAGGCGATAGCTGAGTCAGCACCCGGCGGCTCTTGCGCGCAACGGGTTCATCTTGTCTCATGCGCACTGGTGGCGGTTGCGGCGTGCAAAGGGCCTTTCCCGAGCGCACACAAGCCAACTCGCCATAAGGTATACGTTCTTTTCTTCTTAGCTACCATGCTAGTGCACCCTTTTACTGTGTAGGAGAGGCGGTCGAACCCGTCGATTGGAAATCGTGTACGGGGCAACCCGTCGCGGGTTCAAATCCCGCCCTCTCCGCCAGCAACAGGAACCTCTCTTGCCCTGATGGGCAAGAGAGGTTCCTTTCTGTCTGGAGGCCAACGTCTGGTCGTTGGATCAGCACGCACAGCCGGGAGCACTCCAGCGCGGTGGACACGTTCACGCTGCCATGCTACAGTGCCTACACTCAGGTCCGAACAAGACAGAGGTACTGATATCGAATTAGGAGAACCGAAATGAGACAGGAAATTCTTCCAGGAACTGGAGAATAGCATTGGCAGGCGCCCCAAGAGTATTCAGGAGGCGCTCTACCGCCCATGCGCCGAGAGGTGCATGAAGGATAATGCCCTCGAAGAACTGCAGCGGCAGTATGCAGAGTGCGGTGGGGATTTCTACCTGCAGATCAAGAGGTATGGCCGCTCAGAGTACTTTTTCGCTGACATCATCGAGGCCGGTCACATCTACGAACTCGGATATCCGAAATGCACCTGTCCGATGGTTGCATCGGGCACAGCCAGTTCGCCCGTTCATTGTGAGTGCTCCCGGCAGAGTTTCCTGTTCGTGCTGGAAACGCTGCTTCCGGGCAAGGCAATCCGCGTACAGACCTTGCGGACGGTACTGGCCGGAGCGGAAGACTGCAGGTTCCGTGTAGTGATTGATTGAGGGTTGGAGTTGCCCGTACTGCCGGTTGATCTCTCTGCCGTTCTGGTGTTGATGCAGAACGCAGACGGGGTGCACCGAAAAAGTGGGCATACTCCAGACTCTGGGAGATGGGGATGACGAACAGGCTACTCTTCAGAAACCGCTCCGAGTTCAGGGAGTGGCTCTCTGCCAACGCGCTCTCCGGTGAGGGTGTCTGGCTCGTGTTTGGGAAAGACGACGGGCGGGAAGCACTCAAGGCCAGCGAAGCGCTCGAGGAGGCGCTGTGCTTTGGCTGGATTGACGGCCAGATGCGGAGCATCGATGACAAGTCGTACATCAAGTACTTCAAGCAGCGCGGCAATACGAGTGATCGGTCCCAGAAGATCAAGGGCCTCGTTGAGACTCTGGAGTCGCGCGGCTTCTGGCAACAATGAAGCCGTCATCGGGCGCTGCCACGGCGCCCTTTATCCAAGCGAAGGCATGGGCGCGCATCCGTATCCCATATATCATCCCGCAGCGGTCATGTATAACCGCTCGCTGCGCCAGACATACCGGGATGACCTTGAAAAGCTCCAGGCAATACTAAAAAGAGGTTAAAAGCGATACTCGTTGTCGCATAATGGAACAGCCCGGCATACTTGCCGGGCTGTTCCGTATTTTCTGCAATCAACTGCCTGCCGTGATATCGTAGTGACCTGGATGCCGTATTGCCGACCGGCGCCGACGGAAGCGCGCCGGTACGGAAGCAAAGCGCAATGCATCAGCAGTTAGGATCAATGCGCTCATCCGTGGTCACTTGCCGCCACCGCTTTTTGCCCGGCTCTGTGTCGGGTATCGGTGTTTGCGCATCCTTGCCGCGTTACCAGCGGGTGTCCTCGGCGGGTGTCTTGGGCGCTTCGGCATTGGCCGGCCGCTTTACCGGGCGCCCATAAGCATCGAGCACGGGGGGCATCCGGCGAATGCCGTTGCGGATATCGTACATTTCCTCATCGAAGCTGAGATGCTTGTACGGGACCGCCTCCTCGGCAACGCCGAACCAGGCGTAGAAATCCTCCCACATCGCCAGGTCCCACGGAGAATCTATATGCGCGGCGGAATACTTGCCCTCGTGCAGACGGGTGAAGCCCCAAATATCGCGGGCATGGGTCTTTTCGGCATCGATGACGCATGCTTCGGCGAGGTGGGCGGGTATGAATATCACGCCGGATTCCGTGCCCAGCACCACGTCGCCCGGCATGCATACCGCCATGCCGATCTGCACCGGCACATTTATGCCTACGCACATGGATTCCATAAACGGTGTAGGATCGGTCTCAAGGTAATAGAACTGCGCGTTTTTGATGCCCTTAATCTGGTCGAGGTCGCGCACGCCGCCCCAGCACAACCCGCCCACGCCTGTCTTCTGCGCGATGAGCGTGGTGAGATTGCCGCCCCACGGGCAGCCCTCGCGGGTCTTGCCGTACATGTCGTTGACCATGAAATCGTCCTTGGACAGCTCATCCAGCGGCCACTGGTTGAAGCCGCCCTTGCGTCCCTCGACGTTGTGTCCATAATCTATGAGATATCCCGCCAGATCGGGTCGTGTGCGCATGTACGTCGCGGTGAACGCGCGTCCGACGACCACGTCCATGTCCGGGTTCGTGCGGCGCATGCGGCTCTCATGCTGGAATTTATACCCCTGCCGGACCATCGGCGCCCACATTTCCTCCATCGTCGTGTTCTTAATGCGGCGAAGAACGTCGTCGGAGACTCTGGGCCGGCCGTCGGGCATGCGCTCGCCGTCCCATAAGGGAGTCAGCTGGATAATGTCGTCTCGATTATTGAACCTCATTTGCTTTCCCCCCATGTTCAATTATGGCAATACCTATATTTTACATACAGAATTACTGCATGTCAATCAGACGATGAGTATCGTACGGCGTTCTTCTCCCCGCACACTAAAAGCATGACGCCTGCGGATTGACAAACACGCTTACGGTGGTATAATACAGCGCGTATAATTACATAATCCTTTCGGTTTTGAGGAGGCCTTGTATGTCGAACGAGAGATTTGAGGACGCCCTTCAGCATGTTAGAACTGCGTCATGCCCGTCTGAATTGAGAATCACCGATATGAAGATCTGCGAGATCGGCGCTCCCTTTTCTACGGCGGTGATCAAGCTTGAAACAAACCAGGGGATAGAAGGCTATGGCCAGGTGCGCGAAGGCTCCGACCGCACATATGCCGTGATGCTCAAAAGGTTCCTGCTGGGAGAAAACCCGTGCGACGTCGACAAGCTGTTCCGTCGCATTAAGCAGTGGGGCTGGCATTCGCATCAGGGCGGCGGCGTCTCCGGCATCGAGGTCGCGCTGTGGGATCTCGCCGGCAAGGCGTACGGCATCCCCGTCTGGCGGATGCTCGGCGGCAAATTCCGCGACAAGATCCGCATATACTGTGACACCGACATCCATGGCAAGCATGACGGCACCAATATGGGCAACGTCCTCAAGGAACGCATTGAAAAGCGCGGCTATAACATCGTCAAGATGGATCTTTCCTGCAGCGAGCTGTGCTTCGGCGTACCGGGCGCTATCACTTACCCGACCGACGTTCTCGCGCGCGACGACGAGGAGACGCAGGCGATACGCAAGATGTTCCGCCAGGACTTTATGAACGACCCGCAGATCAGCCGCGATGAGCGCGTGAAGCTGATAGCGGCGCGCAACGCCT
>JAAYZX010000110.1 GCA_012514635.1 Actinomycetota bacterium | reverse complement strand
CTCGATGAGGAAGGAGGACGAAAGAACCACATGACGCAGGAACGGCCGGTCCTCGACCGGCACTGAAGCCGGGGGTGGGTCAGTTTCAAACCGGCAGAGGTGGGTCAACTACAGATCGGCATTGACAATAGCTCCAGCCCGAGTTGAAAGCGCCGACAATGAGATAACGGAGCTTGTCTCCCTGTGTCTGATAGAGATGTTTGGCCGATGTGACGATTGGCTGAGCTGAGATTGAGACTCTCATTGGCTGAGGGCAACTCCCTTATTGGTCTGGTATCTCTCGGCTACATCCGGTTCGTACTGCCCGGAGGTACTCTTCGTAGCAACGGTAGTAATCCTCCTCGGAATAGTAGTCAGATGCCAGTACCATGCAGACTGCACCGGACGAGAAATTGTCCATCTCTCGCCAGACCATTGGTGGGATGTACAGACCGAAATAGGCACGGTTAAGGTGGAAAATCTGTCGCTTTTGCCCATCATCTAGGGTTACGTCAAAGCTTCCCGACATGGCGATGAGAAACTGGTGCACTAGTTTGAGTCCATGCCCACCCCGAGCGGCGCCCCCCGGTACGTCGTAGACGTGGAACACTCGTTTGATTTCAAACGGAATGTGCCTAGTCCCTTCTATGAAGGTCAGATTCCCGCGAGCATCTGCAATCTTAGGTAAGTATATAAGTCTACAAGTTTTTAATCCCATAACGATTCTCTGAGCTGTGTATTATTTTGACGATCGGATGGAGTAAGGGGGATCGTAACGCATGGCTACACTATGTATCCCTTCAGGAATGGATACCGCCATGAATGGTCCGTTCACCGGATGGACTGGTGTGCTCATTCCATCTATCTCCGCCTTCCAAAAACGGTTGAACTGTTCGGTCACGATGAGTAACGCCTGCGAATTTGCTCTCACCTTCAGATTCAGGCGGTCAGGTGAACGGCTGAAGGATTCTACCGTGCCCCCTTTCCCAGGGGTCAGAGGCGGAGGGCCGTCATGTTCCTCGATGAAGGCTGTTCTCCCGAGCTCTTCCAAGGGTGCTGCCGCCAGCGCATCGAGGAGGTCCTCTTCCGATTCGAAGGTGTGCGTGGAGCCTACGATGAAAGCTCGGGGCAATGTACCCTCGAGCTCGTAGACGTAAAGTCGGCTGCTGTCTTCTCGGTTTGTCAGTTGCCGAAGCCAGGTTTTGAGACGATCCAAATTTCTGCGCATGAAACTCTCATGCTCTGAGCTCGGCTCGATGTCCGGGCGGGAGACCTCGTGTAGGCGCACGTCTTCCAGCTCTACCCCGGAAAGGAGATAGCGCACGTTTGCAAAGGCGAGCAGATCCAGGTTGTAATATTGCCCTACCCGAACCGGCCCTTCCGAGAAACTCGCCGTGGGTTCGAACAGGTAAACACGGTTGCCCCAATGGTGGAAATACGCATAGCATTTATAGTCCACTGCGATGAGAGGGCCGATCACTCTCTCCCAGAAATCTTGGTAGCGCTGCGAGTAAAGACTGGAATAACCGTCGATCGTCTCCACATTTTGGGCCCACACATAAGCAGGTTGTGGTGGTCCATAGCCAGCCTTGCCTGACACAACCGTCCCAACCCGGAAGGGGGAGGAGCCATCTGCTTCCAACCGGAGAGCTTTCACGGCGGGGTCTGCAAGTACGGCTGTATAGTTCGATCCCTGGATGGTGTTGGCGGCCAATGAGAGGTTGACCCATGCCGATAGAGCGATTACGGCGCCGAGCCCTGCAATCGTGAACACTCTGGCAGCCTTGACTGCCGAAGTTCTCAGAGCATTGAGGCCGTAAGCGCCGGCTGAAGCCGCCAAGAAAGGTATCCAGAAATAGATGCGCTCAAAAGTGAAATGAGCCAGCGGCCCCCCGATGGTGTTGAGGACTGCGTCTCCCCAATGGGCCAGAGCTACCGCCACAATCGCAACTGCCGATGCGATCAGGTACGGTAAAGAGCGACGATCATTGCAACGTATCGAAGCCCACAGCCCGATGGCCAGGCCCACAATATTGTCTCTGAGTATCCTCAACGCGAGCAGTACTTGGTCGATTTCGGATAGATTGGCCGACAAGAAGACATCGCGATCCGCCCTGTGGGATGCCGCCGCATTGAGTGCCCCGGCTAGAATGGCGGGTAGTTCTGCGACCAACCACGTGGCCGCAAAGACTGCGAAAGCGAGCCACTTGCCTGCATTGCGGCCTCCGGATACCGCCAACAGCACCGGGATGAGTAGGAGGATGAAGGCCGCGAACGCATACATCGAGGTCCAGGCGTACAAGACTCCGGTCGCGCCAGCGACCAGAAGGAGTCGCCACAGCGGTTTGTTTTTGGCAAGGAGGACCCACACTATCGCCGGCACGGCTGCCAGAGTGAGACCATCGTACAACGTGAACCCGGCCCAGGACCCGTTGATGGCTGTTTGAAAGAACAGGGAGTACCAGAGGGCGAGGAACCATGCTGCCGAGGTGTCTAATTTCCAATGGTCGCGCGCGAGACGAAAGCTGAAATACGCCGCTACAAAACGTTGGACGAACATAACAAGCCAATAGGCCAGCCATCCGGGTAACACTAGGAAGGGCAGCAGGTCTAGATCTGGGATGCCACGGTCTAATCCGGCCACCCAACCATGGGCCCATATTGCGAGCGCGTCCCAGCCCGCCAACCATAAGTTCATCCCCGCTCGGGCCGCAAGTCCCCCATCTGCATTGTCAAACACTCGCACATATGAGTGCGGTCCGAATATCCCATAGAGGGCCGACAACCACAGCGCCCAGAGTAGACAGGTAATGAAGGGATGGACGGCGAACCATCGAATAGCCCGGCTTAAGCGACGGCGCATTCGATGTTCACCTCTCTTCTCCTCGCTCACTGTATCATCGCTCGATACTGCTCATACTCTGTGACCAAACCACCGAATGAATCAGGGCAAGACAATTATCGTGGATTACGCTACAAAACTTGAGGTAGGTGCGATAGCGGTGGTTGGTGTCCACATGACCATATACTGGTTCCACTTGATAGGACCTTACCAGAAACATAGTGACCTCTATAACCGTGCACACTGATAAGTACGGGGCTTTGTCGGCGTGAGAGGATCGTATGGATCCCTTTTTACGCGTCTTAACAACTGTTCAGAAGATTCTTTGGATGTGACGGTGCCGAGGTGACTTCCATTGACTAAAAAAGGCGATAACCCGGGTCAACACGTGGTCGTTGACGCCGGATCGACTCCAGACGCATCAATGGAGGCTTCCACATCGTCCGAGTCACAGCGCCGCTCACTGTGGTTCTTGGTTGGATCCTTGGCAGGTGGAAACTTGGTTTCTGCCGTATTGAGATTGGTGGGTGGGGTCCTTCTCGGACGGTTGGTGGCACCCGCTACGTTGGGGTTGTTCAATGGAATTGGCCTGGTTCTCGGCTACGCCCCGTTTCTTCAGCTCGGCATTTTGAATGGTCTCAACCGTGAGCTCCCTTATTTTGTGGGCAAGGGAGATCGGGAACGTGTGCGCGAGTTAGCCTCGGCTGCTCAGGCTTGGGGGCTGGCAGTGGGCGGAATTGTCTGTATTGCTCTGCTGATCGTGGCCGGATGGTACCTGGCACAGGGTAAGTTCTGGCAGGCGGCCGGGTGGGCAACCAACGCAGTTCTGGGACTGAGTCTATTCTATAGTACACATTATCTTGAAAACACCTTCCGTACCTCGCATGATTTCGCACGACTTTCATTGGTGGGCGTAGTGGAGAATGCGGCCGCACTCTTGATGTTGGGAGCGGTGGCCGTTCTCAACTTCTACGGACTATGTGTACGAGCATTAGTGGCAGCAGGAGTAAGCACATTGTTGCTGTATCTTTGGCGCCCCCTGCGGGTCAAACCTAAATGGAGTCTCGTGCACCTGAAGCACCTGCTCATCATTGGTGCTCCCATTTTCGCTGTAGGTCAGCTATTTGCATGGTGGACTCTCATCAACTCCACCTTGGTTCTCAAGATGGTGGGCACCGAGGGTATGGGCCTGTATTCCATGGTGCTTATCGCAGGCTCGACCTTGGAGTTATTGCCCGCAGCAATGACGCAGGTTGTGTATCCACGTATGGCCGAGGAATATGGAAGAAGCAACAGCATTCCTGAACTCAGGCGTATTATCCGGAGACCCATGGTATTCATTGCATTGGGAATGGTGCCGGTGGTGGCCCTGGCGTGGATACTGGTAGGGCCCGCCGTCAGATTGGCGGTACCGGCTTATGCGGCAGCGATCCCTGCCATGCAGTGGTCACTCTTGATGGCATTGGTACACAGCTTCCAGCCGCTGAGCTCGGTCTTCAATGTTGCCCGGCGACAGGATCTCTACGTGGCCGCTTTGGGTATCGGCTTCGCCATCTACGGGCTATTCTTGTGGTGGTTGACTCGGGGCGGCCCAGTTTTGACGGCGTTCCCACAGGCTATGCTCGCAGGCCGAGCGGCATATATGCTGGCCGTGTGGGTATTTGTGAGATACCTGTGCAATCGTCGGCCCCGATCGCCGAGCGTGGGGGGCGATGGTTTTGAATCACGACCTGCGGCCTCTGGAGGGCAGCTCTGAGCGCCTCCACATATACATCGACATGTTCAGAAGGTATCCTGAGATTCGTGTCGGCTAGAGTTCGACATCGAACCTCGCCAAATCTCTAGCTGCTGCCGATACTGTGGTATGAACACGTCGGACGACGAAGTGGGCAGTAGAACAACGGAAAGGAGTCGGGGCTCGTGAGTTCGGCTCCCGAAGAAATCTCGGTTCCCCTCAGTACCCCCTCATTACGCGGGAATGAGGGGGCATACGTTAAGGAGTGCATAGACACTGAGTGGGTATCCTCTGGAGGTGCTTTCGTGGAGCGCTTCGAGGAGGCGGTTGCCGCGTTCGTCAATCGTAGCTACGGGGTGGCCACGGTTAACGGAACGGCGGCGCTCCACACGGCCCTCCTGGTTGCGGGCATTCGATCGGGCGAGGAAGTCCTGGTCTCGGATCTGACCTTCATCGCTCCGGTTAACACCATTCGTTACGTGGGGGCCTGGCCGGTACTAATTGGTGCAGAACCTCAGTTCTGGCAGATGGATCCGGAGAAAGTGGCGCAGTTTCTGGCTGAGAAGTGTGAGCATCGGAAAGATGGAGTCTACAACCGCCGATCGGGCCGGAGGGTAAGTTGCATCCTTCCCGTCCACATTCTCGGTCATCCGTGCGATATGGAGGCGCTGCTGGAGCTGGCGCGCCGATACGATCTTATCGTGATCGAAGATGCCACCGAGAGCCTCGGCGCCGATTACCGGGGGCGCCGTGTGGGTTCATTGGGCGACGTCGCCTGTTTCAGCTTCAACGGTAACAAAATTATCACAACCGGGGGCGGTGGCATGTTGGTCACCGACGACCCCGCTATGGGTGAGCGCGCGCGGTATCTGACCACGCAGGCCAAAGATGATCCGCAGGAGTACGTACACGGTGAGATAGGCTACAACTATCGCCTCACTAATGTCCAGGCCGCATTGGGCGTGGCACAGATGGAGGCGCTTCCGGAGCTGGTGGAATCAAAACGTGCCATCGCGGAACACTACTCACGTGCGTTTGCCCAAGTGCCGGGCGTTGAGCCCATGCGACAGGCTTCTTGGGCGACGAGCAGTTGGTGGCTCTATACGGTACTGGTGGATGCCCAGGCGCGCGGGGAAGACAGTCGCGCCCTCATGCGTAGGCTGGCCAAGGCAGGGATAATGAGTCGCCCGCTCTGGCAACCGATGCATTTGAGCCCTGCCCACCGCGATGTGGAGTCATATCACTGCGAGGTGTCTGCACGACTGCACGAACGTGCTCTGAGCCTGCCGAGTTCGGCGAATCTAACCCTCAAGGACCAGCGGCGGGTGATTGATACGGTCGCTGCGCCCGGTCCTTGAAGCTCGGCGACATGATGCGGGGCACAGGAGATAGGGTCGCGCCGGCACCCTTAGTGATCCTCGGCGGTGGAGGTCACGCCAAGGTGGTAGTGGGTGTATTACTGCGTCTTGGTTATCGCGTGCTGGGTTACATGGATGCAGTGAGGCGCGGGACCATTTTGGGTATCGGTTGTCTCGGCACCGACGAGGATCTGCCCGCAATTCTTGAGGCGCATCCCGCCTGCGCGGCTGTGTTGGGGTTGGGCAAAGTCAACACCTCCGCGGCTAGGTTGGAATTGCAGCGTCGTGTATCGGCGCTGGGCTTCTCCTTCCCGCCCATAGTGGCGCCCGCAGCCTTGGTTAACCAGGAGGTGACACTGGGCGCCGGGACCGTTGTCCTGGACGGCGCCGTTGTCAACTGCAGTGCGAGTTGTGGGGACGGCTGCATCATCAACTCCAACGCCACCGTGGAACACGATTGCGTCCTAGGAATGAATGTCCACGTGGCACCCGGGGCGGTGCTGAATGGTGGGGTGTTGGTGGGAGACCACTGCATGATCGGTGCCGGGGCGGTGGTTGTGCAGTACCGGAGTATCGCGGCCGGAACGCTTATTGCTGCAGGAGCGACTGTGATACGTGATATTGACGAGCTCGGCATCTACGCCGGATGCCCGGCGCGAAGAATCGCATGAGCGACGAGCCGATATTGATTGTCCATTCAATGGACTCGGCTGCGCGGTCTTCTGTGGATTCGGGGCGCTTCCCGCGGACCCTGGCCCTATACACGACCGTATATCCGGGTGCGGAGCGGTTCTTGGGTGACTTCTTTGCATCTCTGCAGTCGCAGACCGATCAGGACTTTGATTTGTGGGTGGGGCTGGACCAGATCGACGTTCCCGCAGTGGTAGCGGCTATGGGCACAGATCCCGGCGCGATTTGGGTGCAAGGCATACCCGGCGGCTCGCCCGCCCAAGTGCGGCAGCTCGCATTATCGAAAATCGTTACGCGCTGCGATGGTGTGGTATTGGTGGATAGCGATGACATTCTACACCCTTCGCGAGTAGCGGCTGCTCGTGAGGCGTTGAAGAGGGCGGATGTGGCGGCCTGCGCTTTGAGGCTGGTCGACGCGGAGGGTGAGGATATGGGTGAAACGTTTGGGCCGTCTGCTGGGTTGAGGGCGGACGATGTTCTCCCCAAGTACAACGTTTTCGGTCTCTCCAACACGGCCTACCGAGTCGATGCGCTCCAGGAGTGCCTGCCTATACCGGACACCGTGGTGGCGGTTGACTGGCTCTTGGCCACTAGAGCCTGGCTGTGTGGATGTACCATGTCTTTTGACGTGGAGCCACGCATGTTCTATCGACAGCACCTATCGAATATCTTGCGGGTGCTTCCACCCTTCTCCGAGGAGCAGGTCGGGCGTGAGACGCGGATGGCGCGGGATCATTTTCGGTCAATACTCTCCGAATTATCACCCTCCACACGAAGAGATAGGCTGACTCAGGTAATGAAGGTGGCGGAAGAGGTGGAGCAATTCTACGTACATGTGGTGCAGAATCCGGAGCTACTAAGCGATTACGTGGAATCGCTTGAGCTGGTCGATCTTCCGCGCGTATGGTGGGCCAGTGTGGCGAACCCGGCCCTGCGGATGATGTGGGCGGTAGAAGAGGAGGGATGATGGACACGGTCTCTTTGGGTGAAACACCAGTGGGATGCGGTCACCCTCCGTACATCATCGCGGAAATAGGTTCTAATCATAATGGAGATATGGATCTTTGCCGCCAGTTGATCGACGCAGCGGCGGATGCGGGTGCTCAGGCCGTGAAATTCCAGTCTTGGTCCGAGTCTTCGCTCATCTCTCAGGAGGAGTACGATCGTAATCCCGAGTACGCTGACAAGAAGAAGCACTTTGGATCCCTCAGGGATATGGTGCGGGCGTATCAAATGACACCGAAACAACACGAGGAAGTTGCCGCGCACACTCGAGACAGGGGAATTGCCTTCTGCTCCAGCGCCTTCTCCGCAGGCGAGGTTGATCTCCTCAGCGAGTTGGAAGTGCCTTTCATCAAGATCGCCTCTATGGATATTGTGAACTTGCGGTTGTTGGCCTACGCAGCGCAGGCCGGTCGACCGTTGGTCATCTCCACAGGTATGGCCACACTCGGTGAAGTGGAAGAGGCGGTGGAGGTAGTGAGAGGAGAGGGGAACGAGCAGATTGTGCTGTTGCACTGTGTCTCTATCTATCCCCCTGAATACGAGACCATCCATCTTCGCAACATGGTTACGCTCCGAGAGGCTTTTGGTGTCCCGGTAGGATTCAGCGACCACACATTGGGGACCGCTGTTCCTCTCGCCGCCGTAGCATTGGGAGCGTGCGTCATCGAGAAGCACTTCACCTTAGACAAGGATCTACCGGGTTGGGATCATGCCATATCGGCAGATCCGGATGAGCTTCGTGTAATTGCGGAAGAGGGACGCAACATATTCAACGCTCTGGGAAGCCGCAGGCGCACAGTGTCGCAGGCGGAGATGGAGAAGCGTCTCAAGTTCAGGCGTAGCCTGGTGGCGGAGCGTGACCTTCCTCGCGGGCACGTACTTCGCGACGAGGACCTCGATGTCAAACGGCCCGGCACAGGTATCCCTGCAAACGCGCTGCAATATGCAGTAGGGCGACGGCTTGCGGTGGAAGTGCAGAGGGACCGCGTGATTCGTTGGGAGGATCTGGAGTGAACAGGGCCGTCTATGTGGTCCACTGTGTCGATACGGAGGGACCCCTCCACGAATCGGTAGACGCCACATTTGAGCGCGTACGCGAGATGTTCGGCATAGACCTGGAACCCAGTCGGGAGACTCTGCTCCGACTGCAGGCCGGAGCTATTGATCTTCAAGGTCGAGAGGAGGCGGTGAGACGGGTCGTGGATCCGCATCTACTCGCGTACAACGATACGTGGGATGGCGTGGATGCCATGTTGAAGGAGTGCATGTCTCCGGAATATCGCAACCGGGTTCGCGATTCGGAGGGGAAAGGTTGGATCTACAACTGGTTCTGCGTGGACCATGTGGGGTATGAGGTCAACCCTCGTCGCCGAGATGTGGGCTATCACAATATCTTTGATCACTACCGGTCTTTTTTGAGAGATACGGGTTCGCAGCAAGATGGTCTTCACTTTCACTATCATCCGCATAACTTCCGACACGAGGGGCACCGCAATGCCGGCCACTGGTGGGCTTCATCGGATACCCTCCAACAAGTATTGTCGCGGCGCGTGATCGACCGCATGTGGTTCCCTGCGGCCCACCGTCCGGCATTCCATACCACTCGGCCCGATAGTCATTGGTTCTTGGAACAATATGTACCGTTCGATTTCGCAAACCAAGCGGTCGTCGGGTTGGAGGCGGGTGGCCAATCGGTATTGCACCCGGGCCGCTGGGGAGACTGGCGCCGTGCCCCCGCATCGTGGGAGCCCTACCACCCATCTCACGATGACTACCAGGTTGAGGGCGAATGCAGACGATGGATCGCGCGGTGTCTAAATGTAGGGACTCGATTTCGTCTCTTGCGGGAAGAGGATGTACGCTTGGCCTTTGCGGAAGCTCAGAAAGGGCGACCGGTGGTTATGTCGTTCACCAATCACGACCATCGTGACATGCGGCCGGACATAGACGGTGTGCGAGGGATTCTCGCACGGGTGGCATCTGATTACCCAGACGTTCCGTTTGTGTTCTCAGAAGCCGTCGAAGCCATGCGGTGTGCCTTGGGTCTCCCTCTTTCGGATCCATGTGATCTCGAGCTCACCTTGAAGGCGACATCCGATGGGGCGCAGGTATTACATGTGACCACGGAGACTCCCACGTTTGGCCCTCAACCGTGGCTTGCGCTTAAGACGAGTGCCGGCACCTATCATTGCGACAACCTCGACATCGACACTCCCCACCACGAGTGGAGTTACGTCTTCGATGCGGACACATTCCCTATTCACGCTCTCGAGGCGGTGGGAGTAGCGGCAGCTAATGCGTGCGGAACCGTCACGGTGTGTGTGCTGGATCCGCACACGGCGACGGTGCAACTAGAAATCCTCAACTCCCAAAATCGACCAAACGTTCTACCCGACTTTGACTGTGATTAAACGATACCGTGGAATAATGAGAGGCACATTGGGCATAGGACCGTTAATTATTATTTGCGCACGAGGGGGCTCGCAAGGGGTCAAAGGTAAGAACATCCGAAATCTTGCCGGCAGACCACTTATCACCCATACGATCGATTGCGCTTTCCAATGGGGCAAGGCGGAGCGCGTCGTGGTATCGACAGACTCGGAAGAAATCGCCGAGGTGGCGCGTAAATCGGGGGCAGATGTACCTTTTCTGCGCCCGGCCGAATTAGGGCAGAGCGATGTACCCAAGATGAGCGTGATACGACATGCGGTCAATGAGTTGGAGCGCCGGGGAGCCTCGCCCTTTGAAGTGGTTATCGACCTCGATGTGACTGCACCTATCCGCAGACCGATCGATATTGATAAGGCGTACAGTCTGTTTGCGGAGAGGAGCCCGCTCACAGTCTTCTCGGTTGTGCCGGCGGGTCGCAATCCTTATTACAGTATGGTGGAGGAAGATGCCCAGGGTTACGTACACGTGTCTAAAAGCCTGCCCACAGCCATCACTTGTCGACAGAATGCTCCCCCGGTCTACGACATGAACGGGTCTATACACATTTATAGTCGCGAATACCTCATGGACGAGACTCACTGGCATGTTTGCTCAGAGCGATCCTTGCCGTACGTTATGGATGATGTGGCGGGAATCGATATAGATCGAGAAATAGATTTTCTCTTCGTTGAGTTCCTCATAACGAGCGGAGCATTTACACCATGACCACACATGTGCGGGCAGGGGGTGGGCGCTCTCGCTCTAATTGACGAGTGAGAACTGGGTTATGGGCGATCGTGATGATAATCCTACGCGGAGACTGAAGACGGCGGCCATCAGCCCCGAGACCTCAATTGAGGATGCCATGGTAGTGCTGAATGAAGCGGCTACAGGAGCACTTGTGGTCACGAGCGATGGACGAACCCTTTTCGGATTGGTGACTGATGGGGACGTACGGCGAGCCATCATGCGAGGGGTCTCGTTAGACGAGGTGGCTGGGAGCATCGCCAATCGCACACCCGTTATAGCCAGTAGCACAATTCCCTCAGCCGATGCGCTTCATCTGATGACCAAACACGATATCAGCCATCTGCCCATGATCGATGAGAGCGGGGTACTCCAAGGACTGCTGCTGCGTAGAGATCTGGCGGATATGGAAGATCTGGAGCAGAGCGCACGTGAGCGATTGGAGAGTGTCCTCATCCATCCGGATACGCCGCTGCTGGCCGCCATAGAGCGCTTGGATAGGGCAGGAACGGGAGCGCTGGTGCTTTGCCAGACAGGCAGACGTCTTCATGGAGTACTAACCGATCGTGATGTGCGTCGGGCAATACTGCACGGCGTGTCCCTTGAAGATCCTTGTGGGACCATCGCCAACCTGGACCCCGTCGTTGCCCGTGGAGCGATTACATCCGGTGATGCGCTGCGACTGATGGCCGAACGCGGCATCGATCATCTACCGGTGGTCGATGATCATGGGGATATGGTGGAGTTTCTCCTACGCCGTGATCTGATCCAGGAAAGCCGGTTCAGCCTCTCGGCAGTGGTTATGGCCGGAGGGTATGGCAGCCGCCTTATGCCCCTCACGGAGAGCGTTCCCAAGCCCATGCTACCGGTCGGCGACAGGCCGTTGCTCGAGCGGACCATTCAACAGTTGCGGCGCTCGGGCATCCGCGAGGTTCATCTAACTACACACTACCTGCCCGAAGCCATCGAGGAGCACTTTGGAGACGGAACAGCGTTTGGGGTGAAGCTGGCGTACTTCAACGAAGACCTGCCTCTGGGCACCGCCGGCGGCCTGAAGCAGGTCAAGCGGGCGGATGGTCCTTTCGTGGTCATGAATGGTGACGTCCTAACCGGGGTCTCTTTTCAGGACATGTTTCTCTATCATCGGGAGCATCGGGCCGATATGACCGTTGGTGTGCGCAAATGGGAGATGCCCGTCCCGTTCGGTGTGGTGGATTGTGACGATGTGCAAGTCCGCGCTCTCCGTGAAAAGCCGTTGGTGACGTTGTTCATCAATGCGGGCATTTATCTACTTGAACCCCGCGTCTGCGAGTACATCCCCGATGGACAATACTTTGACATGACGGATTTGGTGCAGAAGTTGTTGGATGAGAGACTTACTGTGGTCAGCTATCCTATCGTCGAGTACTGGCAGGACGTCGGTCGCCACGAAGACTACCAACAGGCTCAAGAAGACGTTCGCAACGGCCGCATCTGACGGATGCCTAATGGTGAATGATCTCATGAATGTAATTGATTTCGATGCTTGTGGGCTCGACATGCACCGAATGGCATCTAAATTGTTTCCGATCTGCCGCAGTATTACCGGTGACGGGCTGAGGAAGACTCTCGCGATCATCGCAAGAGAGATCCCGCTGCAGATCACGGAAGTGCCGTCCGGTACACGTGTGTTCGACTGGATCGTCCCTCGGGAGTGGAATATCCGGGGCGCGTGGATTAAGGACAGTAGCGGTCGTCGCATCGTCGATTTCGCCGATACTAATCTGCACGTTGTAGGTTACTCGACGCCGGTGGATGCTACGGTGTCTTTGGCCGAGTTGGAGAAGCATTTGTACTCGCTGCCGAGTCAGCCCGACGCCGTGCCATATATCACCTCGTACTATGAAGAGCGGTGGGGGTTCTGTCTTACCCATCGCTGCCGGCAGGAGCTGGCCGATGGGGATTATCACGTTTTCATCGACAGCGATCTGAGTGAGGGCTCGCTCACGTATGGTGAGGTGCTCATACCTGGCGAAACACGCGACGAGATCTTCCTTTCCACTTACGTGTGTCATCCCTCCATGGCCAACAACGAGCTTTCAGGTCCCGTGGTGGCCACATACTTGGTGAAATGGCTTCTGACTCGGCCCCGGCGCTACTCGTACCGTGTGATCTTCGTTCCGGAGACCATCGGTTCGCTTACCTATCTCAGTCGGAATCTGGATTCCATGCGTCGGCACGTCGTTGCCGGGTTCAATCTCACCTGTTTGGGGGATGGGAGAGCGTATTCCTTCTTGCCGTCGCGCAACGGTGACACTCTTGCCGATCGAGTGGCGTTGAACGTTCTCCGTCACGAGCATCCCGAGTTTATCCAATACACTTTTCTCGATCGCGGCAGTGATGAGCGCCAATATTGCAGCCCCGGAGTGGATCTGCCGGTAGTATCGGTGATGAGATCTAAGTACGGAGCATACCCCGAGTATCATACTTCTTTGGACGATTTGAACTTGGTCACGCCGGCAGGGTTGCAGGGTGGCTTCGATGTCGTACGTATGTGCTTGGATCTCCTCGAGAACAACTATTTCTTTCGAACCACGTGCCTAGGTGAGCCACAACTGGGACGTCGCGGTTTGTATCCCACCCTCAGCACCAGGGAGTCCAGCCAACAGGTGCAAGAAATGATGAACCTGTTGGCATTCGCCGATGGCACCGCCGATCTCATAGAAATCTCTAATTGTATCGGGGTCCCCGCTCGTCGTCTTCATTCTTTGGCCCAGACGTTAGGAGCCGCCGGGCTCCTCACCGCTGTTTCTGGGTGAGATAAGTACTATGAAGGTCATATTCATCAATGACTCTACCAGCAGCCCCAACTGGGGAGACAGGGCTGCGGCAACGTCACTCAAGAGAATGATTCGGGAGGCCGGGGGCGACGTTATTTTGTCTATCACTGAAACTGAGCTGACTCGGACTCTGCTCACCGAACCCCAAGCGGAAGTCTGGGACAGACCGGTCCATAGAAGAGGACGGGACTACTTTGGGCTTCTGGTGCCGCCGGCGGTTCCTAGGCTCGGTCACCGTTTGGCGGGGCGTCTTGGGTTTCCGCGGGGACATCGGGTCCCAGAGCGGTGGGACGGCTTCCCTGCTGCCGCGCGGGCCTTCGTGAATGACTCTGAGGCATGGCCGTCGCTCCGCGGTGCTGCTCGGCTGGCAGATGTTGCGATCATCCACGGTGACGGAGCCATGGTGGCCAACGGGAACATTCCTCGAACCATGCTCTTTTTGGCCTATGTTTTTGACAACGATGTTTGATGTGCCGGTTGCATTGGTGAACCACACTGCCGACTTCGACCACGCAGATCTGCGCGAGATCGCAGTGCATGTGTACCCACTTCTGGCCGATGTGGTGTTCCGTGAGACGGAGTCGGTTGAGCGCTGTGCAGACATGTGCGATGGACGGTTTGCTCCCGACTCTGCCTTCCTGTTTGAACCGGCGATGCCGGAGACTTGGGCGGAATTGGCCGCGCGGCCAACGTACATGGATGTGTGGCCTGACACCGCCGCCTTTGACCCGGGTGCGCCGTACCTATGCTTGGGTGGATCTTCCCTGTATGTCTTTCTGGATTCGCCTGAGCAGGTCGTCTCGGCCTATGTCACTCTCATCGAGCGGGTGCAAGCCGTTTACTCCGGGCAGATTGTGTTGACGGCTTCGGACTTGAGGGATCAGCCGGTGATGCGGGCTCTGGCCGCTCGTCTGCAGTTGCCTTTGATGGGGCTTCACACCCCGGTGCAGCAGGTGGTTGACGTACTGGGCAATGCCGATGCTTACATCGGCGGGAGATGGCACCCCAGCATCTTCGCTCTTAGGGGGGGTGCACCAATCATCCCTCTGTCGTCTCGGACCTTCAAGATGGAAGCATTGGCCCGACTTGCCGGTCTTCCTGCCGTGCCACACGATGCACTGGATTTGAGCGCCGCAGCGGAGGGTGTTGCTGCTCGCTTGAGCAGCTATCTGGAATCCGGTTCCGGATTGCGCAGCCGCCTTCGTGAATGGGGGAGGCGTATGGCTGAAGACAGCCTCGACAACGTGCGCTGGCTCATGGAAGGCGGTAGCTCAACATAGATCGGGGTGAAGGCGTATGGCTCTTCGTTCATGGGGTCCGACCTTCACACTACAGGGGAGTACTCGCCGTATCCTTCATATCTGTGGTAGTAGCCGCGGGGGCGAGAGACGTCCTGCACCACTGCACCTATTACGCGCGCGCCGGCCCGGCTCAACAGATTGCTCATCTCCCTGGCCATGTCGTGAGTTGTCGAGTAGAGGCGGACCGTCACCAAGACTGCATCCACGTGTGGGGCCAGCACCAGTGCATCCGATACAGCGAGTACCGGCGGCACGTCGATGAGCACGTAGTCGGCCACTCCGGAGAGGTGCGTCAGGAGGTCGACCATCTGTGACGATCCCAGCAACTCGGCAGGATTTGGTGGCAATGGGCCCGACGGCATGCAGGTGAAATGATTGGCGACGGATACGTGGTTGCGTCCACCGCTATTCACCCGCAGATGTTGGGCGCTCGGTGGGAAGAAACGCGTCGATTGAATCTTCTGCGTGACGGCGGTGAGCTTTGCGGTGCCGGCAAGGTAGTTGGAGAGCCCCAGGTCGGGGCTTATATCCAGGTACCTGTGAAGCCTCGGTCTTCGGAGGTCGGCCTCCACGATGAAGACCCGTGAACCCGAGAGCGCCAGTGCCAGGGCGAGGTTTACGGTAGTGACGGACTTACCTTCCCTCGGTAGCGCGCTCGTTACCATGATGGTGTTCAGAGGCCTCCCCACTTCGAAGAACTGGAGATTGGAGCGAAGGCTCCGAAACGCCTCCAGTAGAGGTGTACCGGGATCGGCAAACCCCACCACTCCTTCACCGGAGCTGTGATGGCGGCGTTTCCAGTGGTTGCCGACCCGCGGAACGCGTGCGAGCACCGGCGCTCCCACGATCACTTCAAGCGAATCCTCGTCCTTGATTCTTCGGTCGAGGAGCTGGAGCAGAAACGCCACCACCAGCCCTATCACGAGGCCTGCCACGCCGGCGACGCCTGTGTTCATTCCAGTTCGCGGGGAAGAGGGTTCCAGCGGTGCCGTAGCTGATTGCACCATGGCAAACCCACCAGTTTGTAGCGACTCAAGAATGCCGAGCTCTTCGTACTTCTGCATCAGAGTGCGGCCTCGATCCGAGGACAGCTCCGCCTCCGACATGCTGTTTAGTTCAGACTCTATCTTGCCCCGGGCGGCTGCCAGCGTGCCCCTGTCGGCCGCTTGGCGGGAGAGGATGAACTGTTCGGCAAAGGCGTTGGCAATCTCTGCCGCCTCTTTGGGGTTCGGGCTGACGGCGGCGATGCTGATCATGTTGGTTGCCGCGGATGGGGTGACGGACACCATGCGCAGCAGTTGAGCAGGGCTGCGGGAGGTCTCTAAGTGCTGTTGCACCATGTTGGCTACGGTGTCGGTCTTCACCAGGATGACTCCTGTGCGGAGGACACGCTCCTGATCTGAGGAATCGAACACGCGCGCGCCGAAAAGCGCCTGGTCTAGATTGGCACTTTCACGCATGATTTTGGCTGTGGCGCTGTACATCGGTTCCCGCGTGAAGGAGTACGTGAAAGCCACTAGGGCCGCCAAGACGGTACAGCCGACTACTATCCACCAGCGCTCACGTAGCGTGGATATCACGTGTTTAAGGTCTATATCGTGCGAGTTCTTATCCACAAGAGATACTCACGGCGGCGACTTAAGTCGCCGCCGTGACGTCAGTTTGATTTGACAGGACCAACGGGCGCTGAAGTTAGGCGCTATGGTCTCGCCTGGTTTGACGCCGCAGAACCACGCCAATGACGATTAGTACGATCGCCCCCGCGCTTACTAAGAGAAGCTGAAAACCGGTGAATGGAAAGGTGGGGCGGTCCTTCAGGCTTTGGCGCACAGAATTATCGAGCGGGTCTATGATGTCGGGTTTGCCGTATTGGTGAATTACGGGATCATTGAGGTAGGTCTCGAGCTCTTCCGGCGTGTAGGTGCCGTCAAGTTTGAGGTTGTCGGCGTAGTCATCGTAGATGTCTTGAGGAGTAGCTGCGAGTGCCGACGGTACGAACACAAACATTAATATCAGCAACGTCAACACTAACAGAGCAAACGGAGGTGTCTTTTTCATCCCCACTCCCTTCACAGCGTAGGCATCCTCGTGATGGTGCTCACGACCGCGTCGTTGTCAACATACCTAAACTCCACTTATTTCAGTGTAACAGCCTTCTCAGTCCTGCGATTATGGTCGGTTTCCGTCACCTCAGCTTCCGCGAAAGGATGGAGATTTGATAGTACAGCATAGCGGCTCTGACTTTTTGCCGTCTCTGGAGGTCGATAGCCTGAAACACACGCCTCCAGTGCGGCAACTATCTGTTCGTGTGGCGCGCGTAGCGCGGCCAACTTAATCAGCTTCTGCACTTCGCTTTCGAACGTTTCGTACGAGTCATGATATCCGAAATCTGCGCCTGCCTTGGGGATTGCCCGACGAATGAACAAGTGGCTTGTGGGTAGGGCTTCTTCGTTGCCCCATACCAGAACCTCGTCCATCTTCTCGCCTGGGCGGAGTCCTGTGAACTGTATGGCAATCGGCTGCTCATGATCAGGAGGGCGTAGGAGATTGATCATCTGGTGTGCGAGCTCCACGATGGAGATAGGATCACCCATCTCGAGTATGTAAACGTCTGCCCCAGAGCCTTGGAGTTCGTTCTCTTCCATGAGAATTACGGCATGGAGAACCAACTGTACTGCTTCTTGAATGGTCATGAAGTAACGTTTCATGTTCGGGTGGGTCACCACTACGGGACCGCCGTTCTCGATCTGCTTTCGGAATACGGGGACAACGCTACCTTGACTTCCGAGCACGTTTCCGAATCTGACGGATGCCATGCGCATGTTCGTGTGCCGTCGACTCAACGCGCGTATGAGCAGCTCACATGCCCGTTTGGTTGCACCCATGACACAAATGGGATCAACGGCCTTGTCGGTGGAGATGTTCACTAAGTCTAGGCACCCGAATCGGGCGGCGGTTCGTGCCACCAGCTGCGTGCCTCGGATGTTGTTGAGAACGGCTTCATCAGGCGCCCGCTCCATGATGGGGACGTGCTTATAGGCGGCTGAGTGGAATACGATATCCGGTAGATGCTTGGCGAAAATGGCCTCGAGCTTGCGTTCTTCCTGGATATTGGCCGGGAACAGCGCGTACCTATCGAACCCGAGCGTTTGCAGCTGCTCATGGAGCTCGTAGAGGGCGGATTCGTCATGATCCACGAGCACGAGGCGTTCGGGATGGTAGCGGGCAACTTGCCTCACCAACTCGGAGCCGATCGACCCGCCGGCTCCGGTCACGAGGACCCGCTTGCCGGAGATGCGGTGGGATATGACGAAAGGATCGATGTGGACCTTGGGCCGGTCGAGCAGGTCGGTGATTTCAAGGTCTCGGAAATTCGTAGGGCTCCCCGATTCGCGTATGAGTTCAGTGAGACTCGGCGCCATCTTGACGGGCAGCCCCGCCTCCCGGCATTTGAGATATATGTCGGCCAGCTGCTTGGGTGTGGCCGAAGGGATGGCTATGATGATCTGTGACACGTTGTGCGTTGCTACGAGGGCAGAGATGTCGGCTGGGGTGCCCAGCACGGGGCAACCCTGGACGCGGAGCCCGGTCAGCCGCGGATTGTCATCGACGAGCCCCACCACCTCCGCATCGAGACCGCGCATGCGGCGGATCTCGCGGATGAGCATATCGGCCCCGGCACCGGCACCCACCAGCAGCACGCGGTCCTTCGCCTGTTGCTGCGGGCGTTGCCTCCGTTCAGTAATGATGCGTTCGCCGAACCGCCAAGCGCCCATGACGACGAAGGCTCCCATGGCCCCGATGGGGATGGAAGCCACGGGCAGCCCGGAACTCAAGTTCGACACCAGCAGGATTGGGGCTACCAGGGCCACTCCTGCCGCCACGGCTGCTGCGAATAGACGCAAAGCCTCGGCCAGCCCGATGTATCGCGGTATGATCCGGTAACCGGCGGCGAGGGCATTGGCCCCCACGTGGAACAGCATGGCGCAGGTCACCGCCGCCAGGAAAGGGGTGATCGATTCTGCTTCGCTTAGGATCCGGCCGCCGTGGTAATAGCTGACAGACACATAGTACGCGAGGAGAACCGCTGCAGCGTCTGCCAGGATTGCGTACCACTGTCTGTTTCGGGTCATGCTCTCTCCAGTTGCCGGAACCGTTGGCCCGGTGTTTTATTGCTTCCAGTACGCAGTCTATCGTCATTAGTTCGGACTCCCTTGAGGGCTTGGAGCGATTTTTTTAGACGTGCGCGGGACCTCTTGGGTGAATTTATATTTTGTGACCATTCGTGGAGGGATACTGCTCCACTCTGCGTATTGGTGATTCCCCATTCCTGAGCCAAATAATGCATGCATCGGCACCGGGTGTGAATTTCGTTGTGATCAAGCCTTTGGGACACGGGCATCAGGCTCGCACCACCATTGGCCCCCAGTCTGCGCTCACCACGTGGCGCGTGTCCACCACCAGTTTCGTGCTTAGGTACAGGGCGGGATTTGCAAACTCACGGTGGGCTGTGGCCAGAACCAGCACGTCATATTTTGAAAACTCGCCGGCACTGAGCGGCACGGATTCCAACTCCAGCTGGTATCTGCGCTTGGCGGGCATGACCGGGAAATAGGGATCGCAGTAGCCGACATCAGCACCACGTTCGCGGAGCAGTTCGATGATCTCATAACTAGGGCTCTCGCGATCGTCGTCTATATCGGCCTTATAGCTCAGGCCCAGGACCAACACACGTGCATCCTTAATACTCTTTCCGGCGGCGTTTAGTGCATCCACCGTCTTGTTCACCACCCAATCAGGCATGCGGGTGTTGATCTCACCGGCCAGGTCTATGAAGCGCGTCCACATGCCGTATTCGCTGGCCTTCCACGATAGATAGAAGGGGTCGAGTGGGATGCAGTGCCCACCCAGGCCGGGACCGGGATAGAAGGCTTGGAAACCGAAGGGCTTGGTCTTGGCCGCCTCGATCACCTCCCACATGTCGATGTCCATGCGATCGAAGGTCATCTTGAGTTCGTTCACAAGCGCGATGTTCACCGAACGATAAATATTCTCGAGCAACTTGCCCGCTTCTGCCACCCGCGAGTGCGACACAGGTACCACCTCGTCCAGCGCCTGCGCGTAGAGGGCGGCGGCCACGGCTGTGGAGTCGGTGTTCACGCCACCAACAACCTTGGGGATGGTGCGGGTATCGAAGTCGGGGTTGCCGGGATCCTCGCGCTCGGGCGAGAAGGCCAGGAAGAAGTCACGGGGCGTCTCGAGGCCGGTGGCGACCAGGATGGGAAGCATTTCCTCGTCGGTGGTGCCGGGATAGGTAGTGGACTCCAGCACCACGAGCTGTCCCGGGCGGAGATGGGCGGCCACTTCACGTGTGGTGTTGAGAACGAAGGAAAGATCGGGTTCGCGGTGGCGGCCCAAGGGGGTGGGAACGCAGATAAGCACTGCGTCGCAGGCGGCAAGCCGGAAGAAGTCGGTGGTAGCTGAGAAGCGCTGGGTGGCGCGGCACGTGGCCACGCGCTCGGGGCCGATATGCTTGATGTAGGACTCGCCGCGGTTGAGGCTCGTGGTTTTCTCCGGATCGATGTCGAAGCCGATTGCGGTAAAGCCGGCCTCGCAGAAGACCAGCGCCAGAGGCAGGCCCACATATCCCATGCCGATTACGCCCACGGTGGCCTCGCGGGACGTGATGAGATCGAGCAAATTGTCTCGTATTACGGTCATGGGCACATCCCTTAGTCTGTCGGAGATGGAGGAATCTGGCTCTTTTGTTCAATATCGGCCCGCTGCTCCTAGGCCTTGATCGGCAATCACGGGGCGTGAGGAGAAGAACTCTGAATACCCGTTCCCGCTACGATGCTGGCCGTATGGTACTAAAATAGGGAGGAGTTCGCGACGACTATGGTCTCTCGGGCGGGAGGGTCGATGCCGGCGGTTTGCCGCTTGGGATCGGTCGCCCGCGGGCTTCTGTTTTACGTACGCGGCCACTCGAGGCGCGGCCGAGCCTCTGCTATCATCCGCCGCGATGACCCGCTGCGCATGGGCGCACCGGAGGGACGACGCCGTCGCGGCGCGGAGATGATGATCGCCAGATTACGAGAACTCTACAGCTTCCGCGAGTTGCTTTGGGCATTGGTGGTGCGGGAGCTCAAGGTCAAGTACAAGAACTCCGCCTTGGGGTTCTTCTGGTCGCTCCTCAACCCCGTGGTCACCATGCTGGTATTCACGTTCGTCTTCTCGTTCGTGTTCCGGGCGGGAATCGAGCACTTCCCGCTGTTCTTCTTGGCCGGGATGCTGCCGTGGAACTTCTTCGCCCTCTCGCTCAACCGCGCCACCACCTCCATGATCGAGAACGCCAACCTGATCAAGAAGGTGTACTTCCCACGCGAGGTAATACCATTGTCCATCCTTATTACGAATCTTATTAACTTTGGGTTGGAGCTGGTGGTGCTGTTCGCGTTCCTGCTGGCCTGGGGCTACTTCTTCCTCCCCTATTTGCCGGTGGTGCTGCTGGCCGCCGCGCTGCTCTTTCTGTTCACGGGAGGGGTGGCCATGTTCCTCTCGGCGGCGGCAGTGTACTTCCGCGACCTGCAGCAGTTGGTGCCGCTGGGCGTGATGATCTGGTTCTACGGGACGGCGGTCATCTACCCGTTGGAGTTCATCCCGGCCTCGGTGCGCGCCATCCTGATGTATGGGAACCCCATGAATCCGCTGATCTCGCTGTTCCGAGGGTCGTTGTACGGGCTGAGCTGGCCGAAGTGGCATGTGCTGGTGTATTGCGCTGTGGCGGCGGTGGCCGCTTTCGCTCTGGGGTACGGGCTCTTCGCACGCATGGCCCGCAACCTGGCCAAGGAGGTGTGAGCGTGGGCGGTGCGGGTGGCCGCGGAGGCCAGAATGCGATGGCCGGTGTGTGCGGCGCGGTTGGCGGTGCGGAAGGCGCAGGGGGTGGCGCGGCGGTGGGCACCATCGATATCCGCGATCTGTGGGAGCACTACCGTCTGTACCACGATCGCACGCACAGCCTAAAAGAGGTATTGGTGCGCTTCCGGCGGGCTCGCTATGAGAATCTGTGGGCGCTGCAGGGTGTGACCATGCGCGTGGAGCCGGGGGAGGCCGTGGGCGTGATCGGTGCCAACGGCTCCGGCAAGAGTACACTGCTCAAGTGCGTGGCGCGGGTGATCGAACCCTCACGGGGCACGGTGAGCGTGCGCGGGCGGGTGTCGGCGCTACTGGAATTGGGTGCGGGCTTCCATCCCGACCTGACCGGTCGCGAGAATGTCTTCATCAATGGCGCCATGCTGGGCATGACGCGGCGCGAGGTCAGGGCGCGCTTCGACGAAATCGTGGGGTTCTCGGAGTTGGAGCAGTTCATCGACTCGCCGGTACGGACGTACTCGTCGGGCATGTACATGCGGCTCGGTTTCTCGGTGGCGGTGCACGTGGACCCGGATGTGCTACTGGTGGATGAGGTGCTGGCCGTGGGGGACGAGCAGTTCCAGGCCAAGTGCCGGGCGCGCATCGCCGCGATGAAGGCGCGTGGTGTGACCATATTGTTCGTCAGCCACGATCTACCGCGTGTGCAGGAGGTCTGCGACCGGGTGGTGTGGCTGGACCGGGGTGTGGTGCGCGCGGAAGGGGCATCGGCCGAGGTGGTGCAGGAGTACGCGGGGAGGTCGGAATGAACGACGAGAACGCGGGAGGGGGACCTAGGGCGGGGGAAAGGGGCCCGCGCTTTTGCGTCTACACGATCCTGATCGGCGGGTACGAACTCCTCAACGAGCAGCCTGTTGCGCGCGAATCGTCGATCCCCTTCCTCTGCCTGACCGACGACCCCGAGCTTCGCAGTGAGAGTTGGACCATGCGGCTCGTGTCCCCGGTTTTCTCCATGGATCCGGTTCGTAGTCAGCGGGACATCAAGATCAGACCGCACGTTCACCTGCCTGATTTCGATGGGTCACTCTATATCGACAATTCTATCCTGCTAACCGAACCGCCGGAGCGGGTTATCGAGCGCTATCTGGTAGGTTCTGTTTTCTGCATTCCCCACCACAGCTTCCGCAATTCAATCCTCGATGAGTTTCTTGAGGTGGTTAGGCTGGGGAAAGATGATCAGGCGCGAGTCCTTGAACAGCTGAATCATTACCTCTTGTCTGTTCCGGAGATCCTCAAACAGCGCCCTTACTGGTCAGGGATACTGCTGCGCAGACACGCTGACCCCCGTGTTCAGGCTACGGGGGAGATCTGGGCGGCTTACGTACTCCGGTATTCGCGGCGCGATCAGCTGTCTGCTAACGTAGCCTTCCATCAAGCAGGGCTTGTGCCGGACGCGATGGAAATCGACAACTTCTCCTCCTGGTTTCACACTTGGCCCCACACCCAAGGACGAGATGAGACTGGGGCGATCCGAAGGGCGTCGGCATCCCTCGTTCCACCGATGGCGCTCATGCGACAGCTTGAGCAGGAGTTGGCAGAGCAGGTACGGACAAATGAGGAGATCCGTGCCTCATCGACGTGGCTGAGGGGCGAAAAGATGGAAGCGTTGATGCGCAGCCATCCTTGGCTGACGAGCCTGGGACTGGGATCTCGCCGGCTTCTGCGGCGTGGGGTCTCTTTCGTGCCCAGTCTCGCCGAGCGGCTAGCAGCGTCCTTCAATGCCGGTACCGGGGTAGGGGAGGCCGAGAGCGGAGGTCCTGGCTCGGCGCCTGCGGTGATTGAGCGAACGGGCCCCACCATCTACGTTGACCCCGCGGATGAACGGGGCGTGCGGCTGGTACACAGTGGGGGTGACCTCAATCCGCCGACCCTGGAGATGTGGCGGCTGCTCGTCGGTGGGCAGCAGTGGACGCACATCTTCGACATCGGCGCCAACTATGGCGAGATGCTCGTCAACATCACCTTGCCAAAGAAATGCAAGGCCGTCGCCGTTGAACCAAATCCGCACATACTGCCCTACCTGGAGTTGACCCTGGCCCGATCTGGTCTGCAGGTCGAGATCGTGACTAGTGCGGTGGCGCAGCGTCCGGGCACGGCAACGCTTCTGCTTGACAGGCAGTGGTCAGGCAAGACCAGCGTGGCTGCACTTGAAGAGGATGCCCCGGAGACGCACGAGCGAATCGAAGTGCCCGCTGTAACGCTTACCAACCTCCTGAACGAAGCGGGGAATACCTCCGCCATGCGGGCCCTCGTGAAGATAGACGTAGAGGGATCTGAGGTTGAGGTGCTCAGGGGCGGTATCCAAGCATTGCGAGAGCTGGAGGCGTGCGAGTTGCTGGTGGAAGTCCTTCATCTGCCGAGGTCTGATCTCGAGTGGCTTGCGGCGATGTTCGAGATTTCGCTGTTTGACCTTCATGAGCACGCGCTCGTGACTGTTGAGCCGTCGACGTTGGAGCAGCTGGAGCACATGCTCGCGAGCGGAAGGTTCTATCCGCAAGACGTTGTCTTGCGACCCAGAAGCACTGCCTGTCGATAGCCGAGAACCGTCCCCAGTGTCGCTGCTTTCCATGTTCGCGATTGGGTGTGCTTCATCGTCATCCTTGCTTCCATCTCGCTCCAAGGCGTCGAGAGGAACCCGCCCATGAGAGAAACGGGTCACTATATGGTCGGCTGCGATCGCAGCAGAGGCCTGCAGCAGGGGTATATAAGTGCTCTGGTAGGGCGGTCACTCCATTTGAGCGCACCACTCGCGCGTCGAAAGGAATCGACAGACGGCTGTTCTGCATGGCTCTGTGGAATAGAATGGTAATGGTGTTGGGGTGTGATTTGCCGCAGGGTGACACAGCTTGGATTGGAGGCATCAAAGGTGATACCGAAGGGCTTCCCGAGGCGCCTGCTTCCGCGCTACCTGCGTGACAATGCCTGGAAGGTCAAAGCTGGCATTGAGACGCAGGGCCCATTTGGGTTCTCGAGGACGGTTGCCTGTCTGATCCTCCAGCGTCTCCCCGGACGCTGGCGGCATCTTCTGTATTTTTCATGGATCCTGTTCAACGAGCGTGAACTGAGATTCAATCGGTCTCCGAGAGCACCTCTTGCCCTTGTGCCTCCGAAAGAACTTCGTCCGTTGATATCCGTCGTTATGCCCGTGTTCAACACGGATTTGAACCTGCTGTGCCTTGCCATCCGATCAGTGGTGCGGCAGACCTATTCCAACTGGGAACTCTGCATCCACGATGATGGTTCTACGGCAGAAGGCGTGCTTGATCTCCTTAAGAAGCAGGCCGCTCGGGATGGTCGCATCCGCTTCAGTTCCTCACCTGTCAATGCCGGCATCGCACTTGCGACCAATGCCGCCTTGGCTCTTGTTCGAGGCGATTTCGTGGCATTTCTTGACCATGATGATGAGCTCTCTCCGAATGCGCTGACCGAGGTTGCGCGGGCGATCCAGGCAAATCCCAATGTAGATTGGATCTACTCAGACGAAGACAAGATCGATGTGCGCGGCATAAGACATGCGCCTTACTTCAAGCCGGACTGGAACCCGGATCTGCTTCTGTCTCAGAATTACATTTGTCACCTGACCGTATATCGCCGCTCGCTGCTTCAGCAACTGGGAGGCCTTAGGGAGGGCTTCGACGGAGCTCAGGATTTCGATCTCGCTCTGCGGGCCTCTATCGTCACCCCCGCCGAGCAGATCGTCCACATACCACGCGTGCTCTACCACTGGCGCACGGCGGAGACATCCACGGCCCGTTCGGCGGCTGCCAAGCCGGCGGCAGGAGCGGCAGGAGTACGGGCGCTTCAAGACTACCTGGATGCAACGGGCCAATCGGGTAGGGTGGGAAACGCCTTTGCGCCTACCTTCTACCGTGTGAAGAGGAGCATAAAGGGCCGACCGTCCGTTACCGTGATTGTGCCGACACGAGACAACGCTGCGTTTCTGAGCCGGTGTATAACGAGCGTCAGAGGCCGCACCAGCTACGACAACTACACGGTCATAGTGGTCGACAACGGGAGCCGGGATCCGGACACTTTGGAGTATTTGACCGTTCTGCGTCGGGATGCATACGTTCGGGTCGTTGAGCGTGATGTGCCCTTCAACTTCTCTGCCCTCAACAACCACGCGGTTGATTTGGCGGAGAGCGATTACGTGTTGCTGCTGAACGATGACACCGAGGTGGTCAGTCGTGATTGGATACAGGCGATGCTGGAGCATGCCCAGCGGCCGGAGGTGGGAGTGGTGGGCGCACGGCTCCTGTACCCGGATCGCCGGGTTCAACACGCCGGGGTGTTCATCAGATCTCATGGCCGTCCGGACCACGCCTTCAAACGGACGTGGGACGACGACGGCGGGTATTTCGGCCAATCACTTCTGATCAGAGACTGTTCTGCGGTGACTGCGGCCTGTCTGCTCGTATCCAAGGCCTTGTTCAAGGAACTCGGCGGGTTTGATGAGACTCGGTTTGGAGTCGCTTACAACGACGTGGACTTCTGCCTACGGGTGCGGGCAACCGGCCGCCTCATCGTCTATACGCCGTATGCGAAGTTGATCCATCATGAGTCGGTGACACGAGGCTCGGATGACGAACTGGCGCGGGAGTCAGAGACAGTGAGAGTGAGGGTCATGCAGGAGCGAGCCGATATCGCGGAGGTGTGTGAGAGGCTCTGTCCTCGCGATCCTTATTACAGCATCCACTTGGGACAGGAGACTGCCCTTTGGTACCCGCGCGCATTTCCCTGCGCCTAAGGCCACACCCGGCAATGCCGGCGGAAGAATAGCCGACGGCTGCGCCGGTAGGCCTCTTTCCGTTGGGCGGAGATCCTGGTGAAAGTGGCACCGCCTATGTGCACCACCGTCACCCGGGAGGTAGCCATGACGGTCTCTTCCTGTCTGCGCACGCGGGCGCAGAGGTCGGCGTCCTCGAAGTACGTGAACTCGGTATCGAAGCTCCCCGCATCTCGGAACACCTCCGCACGAACGGCGAGGCACGCACCGCTGACCCATTCGCAGGCCACCTCCTCCGGTATCTGACGCCGATGGCTCGCTCCGGGGAACTCCGTACCGAGTAGTCTGCCGAGCTTGGTGAGCACGATGGCTGCAGGGCAGGGGAGGCTACCCATGGAATCCTGTTTGCGGCCGTCCGGCCCTATGAGTTGCGGTCCGATGATCGCCGCCCCCCCGCTCGCCCCAACGGCAACCAGCCGGCGTAGGTCGCGCAAGGTCACGAACGCATCGTCGTTGAGAAATACCAACCACTCGCTTCGGGCGTGCTCGGCGCCGGTATTACACGTGGCAGCAAACCCGCCGCGGGCGGCGCGGCGCACTAGCGATACTCCGGGCACTTCGAGCTCAGGGAGGGTGTATTCGACGCAGGAGCCGTCGTCCACTGCGATGATCTCGACACCATCCGACGCCGGTGTTCGCGGGGCATCACGGAGAAGAGACCGTAGGCACCGTTTGAGGAGCCCGGGGCTGCCCCACGTGGGGATGATGACACCGATGGTCGGTCGGGGCTGCGTCTCGGAGGTGAGCGTAGGCGGTGGCTTCAACGTGGGCAACGTAGGCTCTTTGATCATCACTACTGCTTGAGGTTTCTCGGTCACCGGTTCACGGTGTCAGGGCCGATCTCGGGCCTCGACGGTGAGTGTAGTGTCGCCGATTCGGGGGGAGGGAAAAGGAATGGTCCTCTCAATCGCTCGCGGCAGGCGGTGTAGGGGGGTCCGGCTGTCTTGCCCCTGAAGCCAATGCGCCCGATGGTAGCACTGCATCGTGACAGAGGCAGCGTGCTTCCACGTGTGGACGGCCAAGTTCAATGAATGGTGCGCGCCGAGCCTGTTGCCCAGTTGCCCGGACGGGCTGAGGAGGGTGCCTAAGAGCTCCGCCAGGTCTTCCGGTTTCCGGGGGTCAAAGTACCACGCGTTGTTGCCGAGGAACTCGCGTACGGGGGTGGTATCTGAGGCGGCCACGGGGGCGCTACAGGACCGAGCCTCCAGCGCCGGTAGGCCGAAGCCTTCGCTCAGCGAGGGGAAGACATACAGAGCTGCCGAGGAGAGCAGTGCCGGTAGCAGGTCATCGGGGACGTATCCAGGAAAACACACTCGACCGGGTTGCCGAGGCCCGATCAGCTCTGCGGCGAGGGTGGACAACTCGCGGCCGTACGCGTTCCGGTTCGCTCCCGCCAGAACCAGGTCAACTTCCGATCGTCGAGTCGCCGGCAGAAGCGCGTACGCTCGTATCAGCGTCTCGAGATTCTTGTGTCTCTTGAAGGGGCCCACCCACATGATGCTCCCGGGGCGGACGCCGACCCGGCGGCAGGCCTCGTGTTGCTCGTCGGTGGCTTGCGGGCCGAAGCGGCCGTCGACCGTGTGAGGGATGATGGAGAAGCGAGGTAGGTGGAGTCCTGTCGCCAGGGCGTCGGCAGCCGCTCTTCTCGACCCGAAGAGCAGCCAATCGGCCTCGGCGACGAACGCGCGGAGCAGGGCCCGGTACGCCATGCGCTTGCGGGGGGAGGAGATGGTATCGGGGTGCTGCAGCGGTATCACGTCGTGGAGGGTGCCCACCCGCGCTCCGGCGAAGCCGGGAGGAAACAGCATGATGTGGGGCGCGTGGAAGACATCCGTGTGTTGTGCGGCCGCGCGTCCGGCCTCCTGGAGCCCACGGAGTGTCCACGGGCCGTGTTTGCAGTTGAGCCAGTGGACTCGATCAAGCGCGTTTTGCGCGAACAAGTGTGTGTCTGCGGGCATGCGGAGGGCGGTCAGATCCAGACTCAACTCCTCGGTCAGCTCGGCCAAGCCGCCCAGCAGCCCGGTGGTGTACCTGCCCACCCCGCCCCATGAAGCCATGCGCGCGTCAAACAGGATCCGAAGTGGTTTGGGGGTCATGGTGTGCTCGGTGAGACGGCACGGGCCGGTGTGGTGCCGACTGAAGCCGCGCCGGCCCCGGTTGCCACTGTTGCTTCGGTGGGCGCCGCCACTCCGACCGCCACCACCCCGGCCGGCGCCCCCGCCCTTACGGCAGTCTCTGTCGCTTGGCCTTCTGCTTGGCCACCCATGCCAGATCGGCCTCCACCATAAGTTTGACCAGGCCCCGGAAGCTCACCGACGGCACCCAGCCCAGTATTTCGCGCGCCTTGGAGGCGTCTCCCACCAGTAGGTCCACCTCAGCCGGCCGGAGAAAACGTTCATCCTCCTTAACGTAATCCTCCCAAGCCAACCCCACTTCGCTAAAGGCCACCTCCACGAACTCGCGCACCGAGTGCGTTTCGCCGGTAGCGATGACGTAGTCCTGCGGCTCGTCGTGCTGGAGCATGAGGTGCATGGCGCGGACGTAGTCGGGGGCGTAACCCCAGTCGCGCTTGGCGTCCAGGTTGCCCAGGCGCAATTCGTCGGCCAGGCCGTGCTTGATCTGCGCCACAGCGTGCGTGATCTTGCGCGTGACGAACTCCAGGCCGCGGCGGGGGCTCTCGTGGTTGAAAAGGATGCCGCAGCAGGCGTGCAGCCCGTACGATTCGCGATAGTTCACGGTGATGAAGTGGGCGTAGGCCTTGGCGCAGCCGTAGGGCGAGCGCGGGTGGAAGGGCGTCAACTCCGTCTGCGGGATCTCGCGCACGCGGCCGAACATCTCGCTGGACGAAGCCTGATACACGCGGATGGACGGATTGTGCTTGCGAATGGCCTCGAGCAGGCGGGTGACGCCCACGCCGGTGAACTCGGCGGTGAGGATGGGTTGCTCCCAGCTGGTGGGGACGAAGGATTGGGCGCCGAGGTTGTAGATTTCGTCGGGGTCGATGCGGCGGACGGCGGTGTCGAGCGAGCTCTGGTCCAGGAGGTCGGCCTGGATGAGTTCGATCTCGTGACGAATGGGGTTGATGCGCCAGTAGTTCTCGGAGGCGGAGCGTCGCACCAAGCCCACCACGCGGTAGCCCAGCGACAGCAGGTACTCGGCCAAGTAGCTGCCGTCTTGGCCGGTTATACCGGTGATGAGGGCGGTGCGTGCTGTAGTCATTCAGTGCCTCCCGGCTCGACTGTTCGTGAGGACGTCGTGCATTCAGTTCATAAAGCGCGGCGAGGCTTGAGCCGTGCTCCTGTCATCCTTCGCCAGTAGTCGAGAGTCTCCTTGATTGTGTCCCGGATGTCTCGCGATGGCGTCCAACCCAGGGCGCGCAGGCGAGTGGCGTCGCCGGCCGAGTAGGAAACGTCCAGAGGGCGCACGAGTCTCTGATCAACTTCTATCTCAACCTCAACGTTGGCCATCTCGGTAAGCATGTGGAGTAGTTCGCGGGCGGACCACGTGATACCTGAAGCCACATTGTATGGTCGTCCCGGCTCCCCTTGCTCCATGACGACCAAATAAGCATCGACCACATCGCGAACATCCAAATAGTCGCGACGGGTATCGAGGTTGCCTACGCGAGCGCGGGCAGCCACCGCCTCGCGCTCCAGGAGTGCAATCTGTCTTGCGAAGTCGGGCACCACGAAGCCGGTGCTTTGGCCGGGGCCTGTGTGGTTGAATGCGCGGGTGATGAGGACGGGAAGCCCTGTAGTCTTGTAGAAGAGTCTGCCCACTTCCTCCTGGGCGAATTTGCTCACGCCATAATGCGACGAGGGACCGATGGGGGCTGCTTCGTTGAGGAGACGGGTGGTATCAGGGGGGGCGGTGGGCTCTGGTGCCGTTGGTCCGGCTGTCTCGGATGGTGCAGCCGCACCCGCAGCGGGTGCCCCCAGTGCCGCCGCGGCATACACCTGTGCGGAGCTCGGGATCAGCACGCGGCAGGTATTGGTGAGATCGGAAAGGGCTTCGAGAAGGCGGGCGGTCCCCACTACATTCGTGTTATACGTGTCCGACGGAGCACGGAGGGATCGAGCCACCTCGGCGCGCGCAGCCAGATGGAAAACCATATCCGGCACTCCAACTTTTTTTGCCAAGGCTTCGAGTGCAAGGCGAGAGTCTTCGTTGCACGTTAGATCAGCAGAGACACGGAAAGTCTCATCCTCGTATTCAACAGTGATACCTGCTCCACATATGCCACTGGATGGGTGATCCATGAGGCAGAGGCGGGCATTGGGCATGCGCTGCACAATCGCTTCTTGCAGGTGTTTGCCAACGAAGCCGGTTGCTCCGGTAATGAGGATGATGCGCGGGACCATAATTCAAAATGTTAGCAGGATTGACGGAACGACGGCGGTCGCCGGTGCGTTTGGAACCGGAGCCGCCCGTCGGCTCCTTCTAGTGGGCCGGCCGCGCCATGCGCCAGAACAGCCCCCCGCCGGCTCCCAGGCAGGCAAGAAGGAGGATGGCGCGCAAAGCCCAGGTTACTTCGACCAGGCTGCCGGCGGCGAGCGCTGCCAGCAGCAACCATATGCCCAGTGCCTCCCACGACACAATGGTGCTGCGCGGCACCAAACGCTTCCCCGTGTACAGCGGGATGAACACGGCCACGTTGACGGCATACGCAATTAGAAATGCTCCGGCGAGTCCCATCGCTCCGTGAGGAGCCAACCACCAGGTACAGAGGAGCAGGGTTACCGCCCACACTCCATTGCTGAGGACACCCCACCAGAGGAGGGCGCGTGCGGTCAGCACCCGCGCGAGCCCCTGTTTGTACAGGACAATGTTGGTGACTGCCATAGTCAGCACCATGGTTACGTTGAGGGGGCGGCCGGCGTAGCCGCCGCCGAAGAGCACGCCCACCACTTCAGGAAAGGCCATGAGCGGCGCTAGGATAAAGAAGCCCAGCGCCCAGGAGACCAGCATGTTGCCCGAAGCCAACCGCTTGCTACCGGAACCCTCGCGGGAGGCAAGGAGCGGGAGTAGCGACGCTCCCACTGTGGCGCCGAGCAGGCTGATGATGTCTTGGAAGCGCCAAGTGGCCTGGAAGAGGCCCATCTGTTCGGGTCCATTTGGGTAGCGAAACAGTAGCAGTCGCGCAAGCCATATCATAGGTGTGACCATAGCTCCACTCACGTAGGCGGGGAGCGAGAAACCGGTGAGCACCCGCAGTTCGGTGCGGAGTCCGTCAAAACAGGCGGTGCATTGGTGACGGCGGGAGACGCGGACGGCCGAGATTACATAGAGGACAAGACCTATGAGGGCTCCACCTGCAAGCCCCAGCGTGGCGCCTGTGAGCCCCAGGTAATATGCCCCCAACACGATCAGCGGGAAGGTCAGCAAAACACGCAGTGTCGTGTTTAGGGCGATCTCGCGGAAGGCCTCGAAGCCGGCCAAAGCCCCGGACAGGGCACCGATCACCGACTCGAACAGCAGCAGTGCCGCCGCTATCTGCAGCGGCACGGTGAGACTGGGGTCGTCGAGAGTGCGCCCCGCCAGCAGTGGTGCCAGTCCGATCACCAACCCACAGACGACGGCGCCCGACACGATCGACACCACCAGTGAAAGACCCATGATGCGCCCGGCCCGCCGGGGATGCGAAGAGCGCAACTCGGCTACGAATTTGGTGTTGGTTACGCCGAGCCCCATCCCTGCCAGCAGTCCGAACATGCCGACGGTACTCTGGATCATGCCCAACTCGCCGAAGCCGGCACGCCCGAGCGCTCGCCCCACCAGAGCCGCCGAAATGACACCCACCACATAGGAGGCGATCTGGCCGCCCAGCGACCAAGCACTCCCACGGGCGAAGCGCGCGCGCAGCGATCCGGGGGGCGCAGCGCGGTCTAGTGCGGCGCGCAGCTTATTCACCATAGGGACGGATGAAGGCATGTCTGATGGCCGGTCATGACTGACGCGATTCTACCCGAGAGGGCTACAATGAGTAGCCATAGGAGGGCCGGTGCGATGAAGGCGGTTGCGAATGCAAAGAGGGGAAAGGACGGGTATACAAGTAGGCACCCAAGCAGACTGGATCCCTGACTTCACATATACAGTTGCCTTCGCAGGTTCATGCCAACGGGCGCTGGCGGCGGCCGAGACGGCATTTAGCCAGGCGGGATTTCGGATCGTGAAGCGCTCCGGCGGGGAGCTGTGCGTTGCGAGTCCGGGGATGAGGGGCAAGAGTGTGAACCCGCTACGAGGAGCCACTTTTGCGTCGGTGACGGTGGGAGGAGGCGAGATCCGAGTGAACGCCGTGCTGGGAGGAGCGGTCTGGGTGCGCAGGGTCATGCTACTGATGTTGGTGGGGTTGGCGGTACTCTTTGTGGTGGGATTCGGTATCGCCTGGGCGGCTGTGCCTGAACTCCGCGACTTCCCGTGGATCTGGTATGTGCTTCTACTCCCGCTTGTGCCTTGGATTGGCCTGGGACCCGTTTTGGCCCGAGCGATTCGTCGCACAGGAGAGGAGGCGTTGCAGGCGCTTGCAGGGGGAGTGGCCTCCGCGGCTGCGGAACCTGATCTCGAGGAAGAGGATCTCGAGTTGAGGTGAGGCCGCATGGCCTACTGGTCAGACCAAAGATCCCATCTCGCCGTAGTGGTCCACCGTGAGGGCCAGACCCTCTTCAAGCCCTATCTGAGGCCGGAAGCCGAGTAGGTCGCGGGCCAATGCGATAGAAGCATGAGAATGGCGGATATCTCCGGGGCGTGGCTCGGTGAAGATGGGTTCTACAGTGGTGCCGGTGATTTGCTGAAGGGTCTCGTAGAGCTGAAGTATCGAGCAGGATGTGCCCCCGGCGATATTGAGGACTCGACCGGCGGCGCTCGTTGGGGAGGCGGCCAGGAGATTCGCTTCCACGACGTCACGCACGTTGATGAAGTCGCGGGTTTGACCGCCGTCGCCGAAGATAACGGGCGAACGGCCGGATTGCAGGGCGGTGATGAAACGGGGGATAACGGCGGCGTAATGGCCCTTCGGATCCTGTCGGGGGCCGTACACGTTGAAGTAGCGAAGAGATGTGACGTTCAGGCCGTACGAAGCCGCGAACGCCTGTCCGAACCCTTCCATGGCAAGCTTGGCAGCGCCGTAGGGGGAGGTGGGGCTGGGGGCGGACTCCTCGATTTTGGGCGAAACTTCGCTCTCCCCATAGACGGCGGAACTGGATGCCATGACGACACTGTGCGCGCCCGCGTTGCGGGCCGCGCACAGCAGGCCGACGCTGCCACCCACCGTAACAGCGTGGGTGACGGCCGGATGCTCGACCGACTGGGGAACGGATACCACGGCCGCCAGATGGAATACGGCGTGTCGGCTGCGTACGGCGCGTCTCAACGCATTCTCGTCGCGGATGTCGGCCTCGAGCAATTCGATGTCGTCCAGCAGCCCAATGAGATTCTCACGCCGGCCACTGGAGAAGTTGTCCAACACGGTCACCCGGCATTCGAGCTCCAACAGGCGTCGCACCAGGTGACTGCCAATGAAGCCGGCGCCTCCGGTTACCAAAACAGATTGGTTATGCAAATGACTGGCGTTGTTCACCGTTGTCTCCTATTGTGGCCTGAATGGCGGAGGCCATGGTCTGCATCGTTTCGTGTCGGGTGACATCGTCTCGCACTATATTCTTTTTCCCTTTCAGTCCGTGACTTTCCTGTCATATCGTGATGTGATTCACTTCGAGAGATGAAACGACGTATCCTTCACATAAGTAAACGATATCCTCCGCACGTGGGTGGAGTCGAGCGACACGTGCAGGATTTGGCACGGGCTCAAGTGGTTAAGGCTGAATGTGAGGTCGACGTACTGTGCGTGTCGGAGGAATCGGCGCGCACAGGGTTGGGAACGAGGGTACTTTGGGAGCGGGATCGGGGTGTGGTAGTGGCCCGTGTGCCGCAGATGGCGCTGGTGGCGTCCAATCCGGTGAGTGCACACCTTAGGCGCGTACTGCTGGATTCGTTGCGGAATCACCGGCACGACATCTGGCATTTCCACTATCCGTTCCCTACTGGCGAGGCTGGATTTCTCCAGGTGGGGCGAGAGTTGCACGAGGCCGGTCGCCGCGGGGAGGTGCCGGGCGTGGTGTGTTCATATCATGCCGATTTTGTGGGCGAGGCGGGGTTGAAACGCGTGTTAAGTGTTCCGTACGTGCGATTGACGCGGCGGTTCTTGGGCGCGGTGGATCGTATTGTGGCGGCCTCGCCGCAGGTGGCCCGGTTCTCGCGTTTTCTCCCGGAATACAAGGAAAAGGTGAGGGTGGTCACTTACGGTATCGACGCGACGCTCTTAGCGGCTGATGAACGTCGTCTCCAGGAGGCGGCGGCCCTGCGGGCCCAATTGGGTTCGCCGCTTGTGCTCTTTGTGGGGCGGTTGGTGCCGTATAAGGGTATCGATGTCCTTTTGAGGGCCTGTGCTCTGATGCGGGAACGCGGCGAGAGCCATGGAGGTGGATCATTCCGGCTGGTAATTGTAGGGGAGGGGCCGTTGCTCCATCGGCTGCAATCCCTCACTGTGGACCTGCGCCTCAGTTCCTGCGTACATTTTGTGGGGGCGGTGGCTGATGCCGGACTGGCGACCTATTACCAGGCGGCCGACGTCTTAGTGCTGCCGTCCGTAACGCCGAACGAGGCTTTTGGATTGGTGCAGCTGGAAGCCCATGCCTGTGGGGTCCCTGTGGTGAGCACGAATCTCCCCAGCGGTGTTCCTTATGCCAACGCCGACGGTATCAGCGGCTTCACCGTCCCTCCCGGCGATCCCAATGCCTTGGCCTCCGCTTTGGAGAGGTTGCTTGGAGATGAGGAACTGCGGGCACGACTGGGTTGTCAGGCTCAAGCACGTTTCCGTCGGGACTTCTCTTTGGAGTCCATGACCGCGGGTATACGAGCTGTTTATGAGGAGCTCTTGTCGCCGTGAGCCGGCGGTGGTGGACGGTGCTCAACGTGGTCACCGACGCCGTCATGCTCAACGTTGCGGTCGTGCTGGCCTTCTTACTGCGCTTTGGCTGGCCCATTCCGGCGTTCAACTTCGAGGCCTACCTTACTGCCGCTCTGCCTATCACTGTAGGACAGGTATTGATCTTGGCACTTGTGGATCTCTATGTGCCCACGGCGGATCGTTCTGGGCCTGAACTGTTGTGGACCGTGAGCAAAGGGGTGGTGTTGGGGGGACTGGTATTGGTAGCGTTCACCTTCTTCCTCCGAGCGTTTGCGTTTCCCCGCGTTGTTATCCTGCTTGCTTTGGTTATCCAGGTTTTGTTGTTATGGGGATGGCGGGTGCTGGCAGCGGAGGGTCTGCGCGTTCGTTGGCCTGCGCGCCGCATACTTATGGTAGGAGACCCCAGCGATTGCCGAGAGATCACTCATCGTATCGATGGTATGAAACGATGGGGCTATCGGGTGGTGGGAGTTTTGGAACAGGGAGCCTGCCTTCCAGAGCAGCTCGATGCCCTGCGACCGGATCAGATCATCTTCGCCACACCTTCCCGCCATCGTGAGGCTTTGGAGCAGGTAGCGTTGAGTCGTTCATTCGAGGGCGATATCTACGTTGTGCCTCAGCTCTACGAGATGCATTTAGGTGAGGTCAACTTCGCGCTACTCGGTGACATCCCGCTGATACGTCTGAGTCGGGCGTCCCACCCCAACTGGAAGCATGGGTTCAAGAGTTGGGTGGAACGCGGGTTTGCCGCCCTGGTTCTGCTGGTCGGCGCCCTGCCGGCGGGATTGATTGCCCTGGCCATCCTTGTGACCTCTGGTTCCCCGGTCATCTATCGACAGACACGGGTGGGGCGCGATTTTGAGCCCTTCACACTCTTCAAATTTCGCACCATGGTGCGCGATGCAGAGCAGGCGGGAGCAGTGCTGGCCGCGGACGACGATCCCCGCGTGACGGGAGTGGGACGTTGGCTGAGACGCTCACGCCTGGATGAGCTTCCTCAGCTCTACAATGTGCTTAGAGGGGATATGAGCTTCGTGGGCCCGCGTCCGGAGCGGCCGGAATTCGTGGAGGACTTTATGTGCACGCATCCACTCTATCGTGAACGCTTCAGGGTCAGGCCGGGTATCACGGGCTTGGCGCAGGTCAGCGCTTCATATGCCACCAGTCCGGGCGCCAAACTCAGGTTCGACCTCATGTATCTCTATCACGAGTCGTTGTCGTTGGATCTTCGAATAGTGCTGCAGACGCTCAAGGTCATACTGACCGGTCGTGGGGCACGTTGATGGACGTTCGCCGTCACGGGTGTTCTATTGCCCTTCTTTGCGGTTCTTATCCTGAGCGTTTCGACAGTCGCCGAGTGCGGGGATTGAGTTAAAGACGGCTCTGATGTCGACCGAAGGAGCACTCATGGTATCCAGAGATCTCTCCGAACGGCTGCGATGGCGGATTCAAGGTTATCGCAACGTTATGGTTGATTTTCAGCGTGACCTGACTGCCATCAATGCCCTGGGGCCGGAAAGCGGTGGCGACGGCGAATGGCAGAGGGCGGTATTCATCCGCGAGACTCTGGCAGGAATGGGGCTGGGCTACGCCCGCGAGATCAATGCTTCGGATATCAGGGTTTACGGGGATCGGCGGCCGAACCTCGTCCTCTTGCAGGAGGGACTGCAGAGTTCCCCGGTAGTCTGGGTGATGGCACACATGGATACAGTGCCACCGGGGGACGAGTCTTTGTGGGACACACCCCCATTCGAGATGGTGGAGCGTGACGGCCGCATCTACGGGCGGGGAGTGGAGGACAACCAACAGGGCTTGACGGCCATGATCTTCGCGCTACGCGCCGTGTTGGAGGAGGAGTTGCTTCCCACCAGTGATGTGGGGTTGCTCTTCGTTGCCGACGAGGAGAACGGAAACACGTACGGGCTCCTCCACGTACTCGAGGCAGTACCAGACCTGTTCCACCCGCAGGATATGGTAGTGGTACCGGATTTTGGTGCTCCGGATGGAGATCTGCTGGAGATCGCTGAAAAGTCTATTCTGCAGGTGCGGTTCACGGTGAGAGGAAAACAGGCGCATGCCTCAATGCCCGACGCCGGGGTCAATGCCCATCGGGCCGCCGCACACTTAGCGGTGAGGCTCGACGATGACCTACGTGAGTCGTTCGCTGAGATCGATACCGTGTTCGATCCACCAACGTGCACCTTTGAACCCACGCGTCGCGAGACCAATATTCCGAACATCAACACCATCCCCGGTTTGGATCGTTTTTGGTTCGATTGCCGAATTCTCCCCTCCGTCCCCGTGGACTTGGTGAAGAGCCGGATTGAGGCGGTAAGTGGCGAGATTGCTGCGGCGTGCGGAGTGAAGATCGAAACGGCGTATACGGGCGAACACCCGGCGGCTCCACCGACCTCTGCACAGGCTCCTGTTGTCTTGGCGGTGGCCGCCGCCGTAAGACAGGTGCGAGGTGTGGAACCAAAGATTGTAGGCATCGGTGGCGGGACGGTGGCCGCTGAATTCCGGCGACGGGGCATACCTGCTGTGGCCTGGTCAACGTGCGACGGTGTGGCGCACCAACCCAATGAGTATGCGGTGATTGACAATATGGTAGCCGACGCTGTGGTGTTGGCGCATCTCTTCGTACGGGAGCAGTAGCGGTTGATGCTGGGCCGGCGGCCGCAGGCGGCCGGGTTGCCTGCAGCCGCCGGTCCAGCACATCATCGTGCGATCAATACCGGGACCATTGCGTTGTGCACCACATGCGATGAAACCGAGCCCAGCAGCAATCCGGCAAGCTCTCCATGGCCGCGACTGCCCACGACGATGAGGTCGGCGTTGTGGGCAGCCGCGCAGTTGAGGATGGCCTGCTGAGCCGGGCCCTCCAAGACTGAAGTGCCGGCGCTGATACCCATGGATTCTAGTTCGGCTGCCTTCTCTTCGGCCATCTGTCGACTACGTTCAATCTCCATGGCATCCTTATCGCCGGGTTCCGAGATGCGCGGAAAGGGTTTAAAAGCGGTAGCGACGATCACGGCGGCTCCACGGGATTGAGCTACCGATGCGGCGAGTTCAGCCGCCCTTTCCGCACCGGGTGTGCCGTCGTAGCCGAGTACGATCAATTGTGGATTCCAATCGTCCATGCGCTGCCTCCAGAAACACCAAGTGCTATGGGTTGCCTACACAGCAACTATCGGCTCGTGGCCGGGATACTATCTTTTGTGTCCCCGACAGACGTCATCAATAAACAGTTGAACTGAGCTCAAGCAGGAGCGGTTTGAGTGAACTGAGCCCTTGATTGCAGGTCGCGGGTGTGTCACACTCCAGAGCACCAAGTGTTTCGCGGGGCACCCGCGCCCCTTTGCCGAGGGGGGAAGGTTACTAGGAGGTTCGGCGGATGGAGACCGGAACGGTCAAGTGGTTCAATGATGCCAAGGGTTTTGGCTTCATAGCGCGTGAGAAGGGCGAGGATGTGTTCGTTCATTTCTCTGCGATCGTGGGGGACGGCTTCCGCACCCTGAGTGAGGGCGAGAAGGTTACGTTCGAAGTGGTGCAGGGGCCGAAGGGTCTTCAAGCCGCCAACGTCAGCCGGGGATAAGCCCGGACGGAATGGAGAACGGGCGGCCCCGCGGGCCTTAGGGCCGCGGGGCCGCCCGCATTTCTGAGGCAGTTATGTCCAGCGAAAAGCCGTATGGGACCAGAGCCATCGAGGAAAATCGGCTCCAGTCCTGGCCTAACCCCTCTCCACATCGCCCATATCTGATCAGCTTCGATATCCCCGAGTTTACGTGCCTTTGCCCTCGCTCCGGATATCCGGATTTCGCCCTCATAAAGGTGCGCTACCAACCTCGAGATCTCATAGTTGAGCTGAAGTCGCTCAAGCTCTATATCAACGGATACCGTGATGTGGCAGTTTCACATGAGGCGGCAGTCAATCGTATCTTGGATGATCTGGTGGCACTGCTGGATCCGCACTGGATGCGTGTCACGGGGGACTTCGCCGTGCGTGGCAACATCAAGACGGTTATCACTGCGCAGCACGGCCGGCGCCTGTCCGGCGCGGCGACAGGAGTGTAAAGAGCGTGGATACGCGCGGCACTAGGGGCACGCACTATCTGCTGTTGAGCGGAGGACTTGACTCGGCTACGTTGGCCGCGTGGTTGGTGAAAAAACACGGCGCAGACGCAGTTAGAGCTGTTACCTTCCTGTATGGTCAGAAACACGCCGTGGAGTTGGAGGCGGCGCGTGACATCGCTGAGTTTTACCATTTGACCTGCCACGAAGTGGTGGAGATTCCCCCCATCAGGGGGTCCGCCCTGACGGACGCCGATATTCCGCTACCCACCCATCGCGATCTATGCGTAGCAGAGGGTGTGGCGCCTTCGTATGTCCCGGCCCGCAACCTACTGTTTCTTGCGTACTTAGCGTCTATCGTTGATGCTCGTGGCCCCGCGACTCTCTGGCTGGGTGTTCACCACGACGAGCACACGGGGTATCCGGATTGTCGTCCCGAATTCGTGGTTGCGGCGGACCAAGCCGTGCGTTTGGGCACTCAGTATGAACTGCGGGTGGAAGCGCCCTTTGTGCTGATGCGCAAAGAAGATGTCATCCGTTGGGGTCTGGAACATGGGGTTCCCTATGAGCTGACGCACTCGTGCTATCGCGGGCTGAGTCCGGCCTGCGGTGTATGTGACACGTGCCAGGCGCGCCTGGCGGCGTTCGCGGCGGTAGGAGCGCCCGACCCACGGTCGTATGCCGAGCGCCGGTGAGCTCCGGCAAATTTATTGAACATGAAGACGTCGATCACCAAGATCTGTACTTTTGCGGCAGCACATAGCCTGCCCGGACACCAAGGCAAATGCCGAGAACTTCATGGGCACACGTATACTCTAGAGGTGACGGTAAAGGGCGGTGTGCATAGTAAGGGACCGGCTGCGGGCATGGTACTCGATTTTGCCGATCTCGAGCGTTTGATGCGCCGGGCAGTGGTTGACCGATTGGACCACTCGCACCTCAACGAGGTCTTGGATGTGGTGCCTACCGTAGAAGCCATAGCGGGATGGGCTTTCGCCCGCCTCACCGCCCAGGGATTGCAGGTGGTGAGGGTACGATTGTGGGAGTCACCCACCAGCTACGCGGAAGTCACCGCGTGATCGCGGCCGCCATGCGCATATGGGGAAGCGCGTGCAGGTAATTGAGGTTTTCGATTCTCTGCAGGGCGAGGGCGTCTGGGTGGGTGTTCCAATGACCTTCGTGCGGCTGGCCGGCTGCAATGCTCCGGAGTTGGGTCTCGAGTGCGTAAAATGGTGCGATACTCGATATGCGTGGATGCCCCACGCGGGGATAGAAAGAGCTGTGGAGTCGGTTGCGTCTGAGGTAACTTTGCCGCGCTGCTGCGTGACAGGAGGTGAGCCGCTTCTCCAGGAAGAGGAGGTTCTGAGGCTTATAGCGGCTCTTCACGGCAAAGGGGTTCTGGTGCATTTGGAAACCAACGGTACGGTTGTGCCCAATGTGCTTCCTCCGGCCGATTGGATTGCGGTCAGTCCCAAGCCGCCCGCATATCACGTGTCTCCCAAGTTGGCGGGAGTCGCCGGAGAGGTCAAAGTAATCATCGACGAACCACTTTTCCGTCTGGGGCTTGAAAGAGCGTCGAATCGGGTGGGCGAGATTGTGTGTCCGTTTGCAGATGCGCAGGTATGTTTGCAGCCCGAGGCGTCAGGGGGCTCAGAGCTGGTGCGTATGGCGATCGCTCTGGTTATGGCGCATCCCGACTGGAGATTGAGCCTGCAACTACATAAGATTGTGGGCATACCATAGAGCTGCAGCCCGGACTGCAGGCCACTGGGGGCTAGGAGGGTAACATGCCGACAGTACACCGCTATACGGTTAGACCGGTTCTCCCGGAGAGCATCAGCGGTTTGCGGGATGTCGCCTACAACCTGCATTGGACCTGGAACTACGACGCCCTGCGCCTCTTCCAGCGTCTTGATGCGGATCTCTGGGAAGAAACGCAGCACAATCCGGTGCGTCTGTTGAGCGAAATATCGCAGGAGAAACTGACTGCCGCCGCCGAAGACGAAGCTTTCTTGGAGAATTTAGCCAAGGTCCAGGAAGGGTTCCGCGCCTACATGGACAACAAGTGCTGGTATCCGCAGGAACATCCTGGTTTAGACGAACAATGCATCGCGTACTTCTGCATGGAATACGGATTGACCGAGTGTCTCCCCATCTACTCGGGCGGCTTGGGGGTGCTGGCCGGAGACCACTTGAAATCGGCCAGCGATTTGGATCTGCCCTTAGTGGCGGTGGGGCTTCTCTATCAACAGGGTTACTTCATGCAACGCCTCAATGCCGACGGATGGCAGCTGGAAGTCTATGCGTCGCAGGAATTCGGGACCATACCGGTCCAGCCCGTGATGGGCGAAGACGGAGAGCCGGTGCGTGTGACGGTCGATTTGGCGGGAAAACACGTCAATGTGGCCGTGTGGAAGGCGCAGGTGGGGCGGGTATCCCTCCTGCTTCTAGACACCAATGTTCCCGAAAACCTGCCGGCCGACCAGGATATCACCGACGAGCTCTACGGTGGTGGTCCGGAAGAGCGGATCAGGCAGGAGATCGTGCTGGGCATCGGCGGCATGCGGGCGCTGTGGGTGCTGGGCTACCGGCCCACCGTATGTCACATGAATGAAGGGCACTCGGCATTTCTGTCGCTGGAGTGGGCTCGTGAACTGATGCAGGAGTACAAGCTTAACTATTGGGAAGCTCGACAGGTCATCCAGGCCGGCACGTTGTTCACCACTCATACTCCTGTGCCCGCGGGTTTCGATCTCTTTTCTGAAGATCTAATGAAGAAGTACTTTGCCGGTATGGTCGATGAACTGGGACTCACTTGGGACGAGTTCATGGGCAAGGGGCGCGTCCACCCGTCCAACAAGGCAGAGCCCTTCAGCGTAGCCGTGCTGGCTATGCGTCACGCACCTCGGCGGAACGCGGTGAGTCGTTTGCATCGACGGGTGACCGCCCATATGCTGGCCGAGGCATGGCCGGGGCTTCCCGATAATGAAATACCGGTGGATTCAGTCACCAACGGCGTCCATACGCGGGGATGGGTATCCCGCGAGATGGGGGAACTCCTGGACCGATATCTGGGACCCCGTTGGCAACGTGATGTGAGCGATTCCAGCGTGTGGGAGCGGGTGAGCGCCATCCCCGATGAGGAGTTGTGGAATACGCACGAGCGTCAACGCGAACGATTGGTGGCGTATGTGCGCAGGCAGTTGCGAAAGCAACTGATTCGGCTTCATGCATCGCCGCAGGAACTGAAGGCCGTGAATGGAGCGCTCCGCACGGACACACTGACTATTGGGTTTGCGCGACGCTTTGCTACGTACAAGCGTGCGACGCTCCTGATGCGCGAGCCCGATAGACTCAAAGCCCTCCTCCTCAACGAGGATATGCCGGTCCAGATTGTGTTCAGCGGGAAGGCGCATCCCCGCGACGATGCAGGCAAAGCATTCATCCGGGATCTGGTGCAGTTCGCCAAACAGGAAGGTCTCTCCCACCGCATGGTGTTCTTGGAGGACTACGATTTGGAGAAGGCCCGCATGCTGGTGCGCGGCACCGACATCTGGCTCAACACACCACGCCGACCCATGGAGGCGAGCGGTACCAGCGGTATGAAAGTGCTCGTCAACGGGGGCCTCAACGTCTCTGTGCTGGATGGATGGTGGGCGGAAGGCTTTCGTGAGGATGTGGGTTGGACCATCGGAGGTGGTGAGGAATACGACGATTTCGAGTATCAAGATCGGATCGACGCGGCGTCGCTGTTTGCGTTACTGGAGAACAGGGTGGTGCCGCTCTTCTACCAACGTGGAGTCGATGGGCTGCCGCGTGAGTGGATTGCTTGGATGAAGAATTCCATGCGGCATCTGACGGCCGGTTTCTCCGCCATCCGCATGGTCAAGGAGTATGCTGAACGCTACTACATACCCGCGTCCGCGCAGTATCGACGATTGATTGCAGACGGTTGCCGTCGCGCGCGCGAGTTGGCCGCGTGGAAACAACGTGTGCGCAGAGCATGGGATCAAGTAAGTGTGGAGTCGGTGGTAGAGGATAGCGACGGCTATGTGGCGGTGGGAGGTGATCTCCCCCTGGAAGCGACGGTGTCATTGGGCGTGTTGACGCCCGGCGACGTGCAGGTGGTGGTCTACCATGGCTCGCTGCGGCCGGACGGCACACTGGCCGGCGGTCATCATGTGGTGCTGAGCCATGTGGACCAGCGTGACGATCTTCAGATCTATCGCGGTGCTGTTCCGTGTCCTACGTCCGGTTTTCACGGCTACCAGGTGGCTGTACTGCCCTACCAAGAGGACGTTCTCGTACCGCATGAACTGAACCTCATAGCGTGGGAGTAGCAAGCAGGATTGCTTCCAAACTTACTCGTTGACCTTGACATCCAAAAGACTTATCGCAAGAATACGTCCCATGGGGGCAACGATCAATGGCTAACATGGACGTGCTGGGCTTTGCACTGGCGTGGTCCCCCATCCTGCTGATTGCCGTTCTTGCCGTAGGTTTTAGGCGGCCTGCGCTGGAACTGTCTTTGTGGGGCACTGCCTTCACCGTATTATTGGCCGTGACCTACTTTCGTACGGCGCCGTGGGTGGTGGTGCTGGCGGCGCTTGACGGAATCCTCACCAATTTGCCGCTATTGCTCCTTGTTTACTTCGGTGTGTTGCTGTCTGTGGTGTTGACGGCGTCGGGCTCGCTGGCGCGACTGGTTGCCTGGCTCCTAGGCGAGGAAAGCGATCACTGGCTCCGGGCGTTGTTGCTGTCGGTGGGAATCGGTAATGTCTTGGAGGGAGCCGGCGTGGTGGCCGAACCGGTGGCTGCGCCCATGCTGCGTGAATCGGGACTGAGTCCAGAATCCTCAACCATCTTGAGCATCCAAGGGTATGCGGGCATCATGGCGCTCTCTGTAGCGGGTACGCTCATTCTGGTGCTCGAGGCCGTGACTGGACTACCGGTGCAGGGGATTGCTCGAGCGTCGATCTGGGTTTCGCTTCCCTGTTTGTTATTCATGGTGCTAACCATACCCGTGGTGACGACACCGCGCAGTGGGGCGTTGCGTCGGTGGCCTCTCTTCGTCATGACGGCTGTGGTGGCGGGTGTGGTGGCGGTGGTCTGCACATACTGGTTGGGATTCTCCATTGCCGGGCTGCTGGCGGGTCTGGCGGTGACGGTTGCTCTGCTCATCTACTCCGGACACGTTCCGCGAATGAGCTTCCAAATCGTGCGAGATATGGCTCCGTTTGGGTTTCTAGTTGTGGCGTTGGCGCTGGTCAACCTGGTGCCTGATCTCCGTGCACTGACTTACGAGCGGTTGGTCTTCACTGTGTCTCCGGTGCCGGTGCATCCAATCGTCATGCGCCCGCTGTTCAGCTCTTATTTGTATCTCCTGTTTGCCGTACTGCTCAGCCTGCGCTTGTTTCGTCATATGGGTCTACAGACGCGATCCCTATTACGGGAGGGCACAAGCAAGGCCAAGCTTCCTGTGATAGCCATGGCCATATTCGGTGTGATGGGGCAGGTGGTGACCTTCAGCGGTTATGATGCTTCTTTCTGCACTACGTTGCCGCAGGGGAATATGACCTCGTTGCTGGCAAATGGACTGGTAGAGCTGACCGGAGGTCTGTACCCACTTTTCGCGCCGCTTCTGGGCTGGATCGGGACCTTCCTCACCGGGTATGGTCTGGCGGCGGTTGTGTTGTTTGGACCGCTGCAGTTGGAGGCCGCATCCGTGCTGGGTGTTTCTCCCACAGTGCTGGTAGCTGCTCTAATTGTGGGCAGCGGGGTGGCCAGTATCTCCAGTCCCCTGAAGCTGGCCATGGCCGCTCCGCTGGTGGGAGCCGCCGGGAAAGAGGGGGCCATGTTGCGGCGCACTATACCGCTGGGACTGGCCTCCGGCTTTCTGGCCGGAGGGATTACTTGGTTGCTAAGGCACTGTGCCTTCTGACCGGGCCAAACCCTCTTCCGTGATCTGTACCCACACGTTCACGGGGAAGAGGTCGGCTTGGACGAGCCCCTGGGCTACTAATGTCTCCACTGAGCTCCGGACCTCGCCTGCCTCAATCTCGAGCTCTCGCTCCAGCTCAATCAAAGACACTTCGGTTCGTGGATTGATGGCATGGATGGTTGTCAAGTAGTGCAGGATTCGTAGAGCGTTGTGTGTCGGCGTCATGAACGTATTATATCTCTGAAAGCACGTAGTAGGCTGCTTTGAGATTGTAGACTTCATACATGTTGGAATAGCAGTTATCCACAGTTGACAAATCGTGAAAGATGACATAGCGTAAAGGCTGCCCCTGCGGGATGGGTATCAGGCTTTAAGCCTCCTTGGATGGGAAACGAGACCTAAGCGCATGGGAAGGCGGCGGTATCCGATGGATGGGACCAGTTCGGATCCGCCGTCATTGGAGAAAGGGAGCTAACCCCGATGTGTGATCGGGCGTCTGTCGCACCGTGAAGGTGAGGCCGGCGTGCGGCGCATGGGGGGAGAGGAGGGACCGTGAAGGGTATCATCTGGTAGTTTTTGCACTCTTCTG